>CAYSCH010000078.1:0-29666 GCA_964429355.1 uncultured Planctomycetaceae bacterium
CCTGCTCCCTGCTCCCTGCTCCCTGCTCCCTGCTCCCTGCTCCCTGCTCCCTGCCAATTCCCGACCGCCAAGGGCTGATGCCTACACATCATCACCAGGTTTTGGCACATACCTCACAAAGGTGGCAAACACTTGCGCTTCGACACAACTCTCTAACCACGCATTACCAGATGACTTACACCCTCCCCGCTCGCCCAAGTCTTGTTTTGGATCACACGCGCACCGCGTTCCAAAACTATCCTGTTCACACCACCAATAAAACACTTTTGGCCCCGATCTTTCCATGTTCCAGTTCTTGTTGCTGACGATCTGCCGCTGGAATTCGGCAAAGTCGCAGGGGCCGGCATCCTGCGCTTGGCCCGGACTGCCGTGGCATGCGGCGCCGGGCCTGGAAGTCGAAGACCTACCGTGGGGTGGTTTCTTCAATCACCCCGCGCCAACGCTGTGGTACGCCCGACCAAGCCCGGTCGTACGTCGCCTCCAACGGTACCGGCACGTAGACCTCCGGCGTCAGAAAGAGGGGCATGTCGATCAGTGTCGTGCCGACCGACAGAGGCTCGATGAAGGCCGTCACGGTCGAGCGGACGGCGTAGGAGACCAGAGTCAGAGGTTTGCCGGGAGGGGCCTCGAAGTTTCCCGGCATGAGGCGCCGCCAGATCTCCCCGTGCATGCCGTCGGGGTCGAAACGTCCGGGGGGCAACGGGTCCACGATCATCACGTGGATACCCTCGCGCAACGCGGCGATCACCTTGTCGATGAAGTCGTCCAGCCGCTTGTTTGCCGGCGAGACGATTTCGAGGAGGGCCACCACGCGGTCTCCGGACACGTGGCGGATGACAATCGTCCGCTGTCTCGCCAGATAGAAATGGAGATCCCTCACCAGACCCGGACCCGGCGGCGGACGGGCCTGCGGCGGCGACGCTTTACCGGCTGCAATTGAATGGCGCCGAAGACCTTCACGCTGTGGAAGACCACCGCCAGCAAGCCGAGAATCGCCAGAAAGTTTTTCGCCTGTTCCGGTCGTGTCGCTCCCAGTAAATCCAGCCAGCGGGTCGGGATCTCTGCGGGCGGAGATCCCACCGCCGGAGCAATTGGACCGACGCCAGCAATCGAAGCGATATCCGTCGACGCCGTCTCGCGGACAACCGCTTGACCCCAGTTGTTTTCGATCGTCGGGCCGACGGGAATGGCGCCCTCGTCCGAGCTCTGTTCTTCGGCGGGAGCGGGAATCGACGCCAAGGGCATCGAGCGCCGCGGCGGCGGTTGGCCGCCCTGCTCTGAGAACCCGTCCGCGCTCGGCTTCCAAGTCGAATCGGCCAGCCCGCTCCCCCGCGTCATCGCCACTTCGGTCGCAGGCCTCCGCGGCGATTCGGGCATCATTGCCGGCGTGGGAAGATCCTCGGCAATCATCGTATCGGTCGACGGGCTGGACAGGGTGTCAAACCGCGGGGCGACCGAGTTCAGAAACCAGGCCACACGTCCGCAGTGGCTGCCGGCCGTTCGGCCCCGCGCGGCCCCAAACAAGACGCCCGCCAGTTCGCCACGGTCGTTGAAGATCGGGCCCCCCGAATCGCCATCCCGCGCCGAGGTAGAAAGCTCGAACATCTCGTAGGGATGATTGCCCCCCGGAGAAATGTACTGGAGGCAACGTCCCGAGGACGAACGGTACTTGCCCGATCCGTAGCCGGCGATCGAGAGCGAGTCTTCGAGCTGGGGCGGACGTTGAGACAACGGCACCGGCTCCACATTGGGGCGCCAGATGGCCAGCGCCGCCAGGTCCCAGTCGGCGTCCGTTCCGAGCACGGAGGCCCCCGACCGGAACCCGTCGGGAAAGATTACGTTGATCGGCCCGCGGGCGTCGCGAACCACGTGCCAGTTGGTCACAACCATGCCGTGCCGTCCACGGGCGGCCACCAGAGTGCCGGTGCCCAGCGACATGGTCTGCCCCTCCGAAACCACCACGCGCACTACGGCCGGATGGGGTTGATCTGTCGCCAGACCACTCCACAGATCAGCGGCTGCTTGTAACGTTGTGCCCAGAAGCACAATCAGGGGCAATAGGTATTTCACGCCTTCTACACTTGTGATTATCCGTTTTGGCCGGCAAGTCCCGTGGGCGAATCCCACGGGGTGGTGACACATCGGAGGGGCGCGTTCTGTTCCGCACGGCGCCGGGACTCGTTCCGGACGATCCGTTCGAGCAACTCGCGGCGGAGTTGCTGCAGCTTCTCGTCGCGCGGCGGACGCTTTTCGTCGGTTTTCATGATCCACTCAGGCGGCAATCGGACGGCCGCCCTTGAGCTCCTCGGTTCGGGGGGGAAACTCCTCGCCGCTGTTGTAGGTCTCCTTCAGACGCGACAGCTCCGTACGCAGGGCCTGCTCGACCAGACGCGTGAGCGTCAATCGGAGCGGGTAACCGGCCAGATAAACCGTTGCATTTCGGGCCTCGTCGAGAAGATCGGCTCGCAGGTAGAGGGTGGCACGAATCTTGCCCTGGTTCACATTGGCCGACGGCATGGTCACGTCAAATCCTCCGCGCACACTTTTTGGGCCCGAAGGCACGGAAAGCAGCAGCTCCAAAAACGTCTGACGTTTTCAGACCTTTAAGAGGTTTCGGGCGTCGCCCACGCCCGACTGCAGAGATCGCCTATTGGCCAAGTAGGTCTTCCCAGGGAGATTGACCGGCAAGACCCGCAAACTTTGCCCCCGCCGAACAAGTTCGAGCGTTTGAGATGAAGCCGCAATCCGCGTTCCCGCAGAGGGTTTGCTTGGACGCCCCACAGAAATGCCCGGTATGCCGCCGCTTCGAACGCGGGGGTGGCCTCGTGTATGTGAAGATATCCCCTCGCCCATGCCCTCCGGAACTGGTGCTAACCGCTCGACTTTCTTGAGAATCGTTCCTGGCGGCGAATCTCCGTCGAAGAAACGTCCTGGTGGAACTGCGATTCGGGGATCTCCCGGCAGATCGATGCCAGCGGACTCGGTAAGTCCAGATCGCCCAGTCGGATAAAGCTGCCGCCGATCGAGCGGCCAAAGACGAGGAATCGGCAGCCTCGCCCGGCGATCTCCTCGATCACTTTCAGGCATGCCGCTTCACTTCCAAGATAATAACGGGGAGCGGCAACTCGGCGCAACGTGTCGACTCCCACCACGAACGTCACCCCCGGAAACAACCTCGCCTTTTCCACAAACGTGGGAGCCCGGGAAAGCCAGATGTTGTCTTCCGCCTGGAATTGGCTGACCCGGTTGCTGATTTCTATGTAATCCAGAGGCGGCTTGTCAACGTTCAGGATCGAAATCTCATAGTCGACCCGCGTACCGAGGATCTCGGCAGCTACCCGAGCCATCTCCGTGTGACCGACATGGATCGGGTTGAAGGCCCCCGGGAAAAGGACACGGGCCTGGCCCCGCATCGCAGCCGATTCGTCGTGAAGAATTGCCTCGCGTTTACCCAGAAGCAGGTCGCACCAGGCGGGAGACGCCGCCTTTTCCTGCCGAACCACGGTTTCCCCTTCCAGCAGCTCCGGCGGAGTCTCTTGTGTCAGGCCGCAGATTTCGGCCACCAAATTCAGAACCAGTGCGGAAGAAATCGCTTCTTCTTCGGGCCGGGTACGCCGATCCTTCATTAATTTGACCGATTGAACGATCGTCTGATCGACTGTCTGGACGGCTGTGTGGATCCGATGAGGGCCCCGCTTCGGACTGTCCGAAGCAAGCGACGCCGTGACCCCCACGCCCGCCAACGGGTATCCTTCCGGACTCTCGTATTCGCAAGCCCGCAGGAAAGCCGACATCGCCATCGCGCGAGCGGTCCGGGCCGAGCAGAATTGGTCGGGACGCCCACCCAACCACCGGCACAACGCCTGCTGCGAGTAGGGAACGACCGCCTCCAGAACCGTTCGCGACGCACCCGGAACGGAGAGCAGTTCGCAAAGTGTCTCGCTGCCCCCTCCCGAGAAGGAGAGGACCAGGCGGGTCATCGAATTGTGAATCTGCCGCACAAGCGGTTCAAACCTGGGCCTGCTCATACCGGTAATTCTCGCGGAAATCTCCCACTTGGACGAGGGGTAGGCCCAAGAGTTTTGGAAAAACTCAAAGATTTCCCAGCCCTGGGCGAATAGATGTCCAGACACGCCGTACCAACCACATATTGGGGCGGCGAAATTCCGAAAAAATCGACCGTCCGCGAAGCGACGGACGATGCAATTCACCCCACTTTCCGGCACTCTGGAGGAAATCGCGATGATCAAGAAGGCAATCATTGGAACAGCAATCACCTTGATGCTGGGGCTCTTTTTCTTTGGCCGCGACATGGTCAGCTATGTCAACACCTCGGCCAAGTACATGAAAGACTCGGTCAAGGACAATGTGCCCACCCATTTCCAGATTGAAAGGGCACGGAACATGATCGCCGATCTCGGACCCGAGATCCAGAAGAACATGCTCGCCATCGCTCGCGAAGAGGTCGATGTGGCCCAGATCGAGAAGCAGATCGCCGACACCGAAGCCCGACTGGCCGACCAGAAACAGGACGTCCTCCGGCTTCGAACCGACCTGTCGACCGGCAAGGAGGTCTTCACCTATGGTCGCCGGGCCTACACGGTTGACCAGGTCAAACTCGATCTCTCCAACCGTTTTGAACGTTACCAGACCGGCGAGAAGACTCTCAAGAGTCTCCAGGAAAAATTCAACGCCCGCAGCAACGCCCTCGCGGCGGCTCAGGAAAAGCTCCAGGCATTGATGTCGGCCAAGGCCGATCTCGAAGCCGAAATCGAGAGCCTCGAAGCCCAGGCCGAGATGGTCGCGGCTGCTGAAGCGGCGAATGCCTATCACTTCGACGAAAGCAAGTTGGGCCGCGTCCGTCAACTGGTCTCCGAACTGAAGACACGACTCGACGTTGCGGCTCGGGTGGCGAACTCCGAGAACTACTACAGCGGTCAGATCCAGTTGGAGGAGGAGGCTCCCGAGAACATTACCGATCGAGTGTCGGAGTACTTCCACCTCGACCAGCCCGAGTCCGCGAGTGTCGCCTTGGACTGACAGGGCCAGCCATAGCTTGTCGGAGAGTGAGTGGCTCCATGGTGACAACCAAATCTGTGCGCCGTGGGTCGTCGCATGAGGGAAACGATGCTAGGACGTTTCTCTCCGCGGCGGCCCCGTCGCGCGTTTTGGGGGTCATCGAAAGACGTTATCTTGGATGTGCCACAATGATCAGATTCTCGCATCTCTTTCAGGACCGATCGGCAATGGGTGCTTCGACTGGCTCAAACGACAGGTTTCTGCTCTGGATCGATGCGGTCGGCGGATACTGGGTCACCATGGCCGACCAGGTTGTGATCGGTCAGCCGACGGCCGATGTGGATGTCCCCATCCTCGGGGATATTTCGAAACGTCACGCCCGCATCTGCCGCGACGGCGAGGGTTACCTCATTGAGGCCGAACGCCCGGTTCATGTCAACGGACAGGCCGTCCGAGGACGCACGACGCTCAGCGATCGGGCAATCATCCGCTTGGGCGACCGGGTAGAACTGTGCTTTCGCCGGCCCCATGCCTTGAGTGCCACCGCTCGGCTCGAATTCGTCTCCGGACATCGAACCCAGCCCTCGTCCGATGCCGTGCTGCTGATGGCGGAAACATGCGTCCTCGGGCCCAGCCGACACAGTCATGTGGTTTGCCCAAACTGGCCCAGCGAGGTCGTTGTATTCCGTCGGGCGGGGGAGTTGTACTGCCGAACCTCGGGGACGATCGAGATCGACGGCACGGTAACCCCCCGAAGGGGACTTATCACACGCAACTCCCGCATTCAGGGGGACCAGTTCTCGTTCAGCCTGGAAGCGATCTAGGCACGGTCTGACGACAACCCGTATTTCAACGACTACAATAGGAGGGAACGTGGAGATCTCCACGCAGGGTACGAGCCAGGTCTCTAAGAAACAGGGGCTCCCGGGTGGGACTGGGACGATCCGGCCGGTTTTCCTGATTTCCTCCCAAGATTGGTCATCGGAGAGCGAATAAGTGAATGAGCGGAAGTGGTGTCCGATCACCTTTTCCGTGCGTTCAGTCCAGCTTCGATTCCGGTGACGCGACGGAGAGACTGCCTCCCAGGCGGTGTCCGGCGAAGAAACCGGCCGTTGGGAGAGAACCCATGAGCCAATCGGTGGTTGCCGTGGAAGCACAATTGCCCGACCAAGATCAAGCCCGTCCCAGACCGGCCGCACCTGCGTCCGCCGGCTCTGGATCACGATTCACCTACCCCAGTGGTTCCCGCCCTCTGGCCGGATACACCATCAAACGCGGTGTCGGCCACGGCGGTTTTGGCGAGGTCTATTACGCCACCAGTGACGCCGGCAAGGAAGTTGCCATCAAACTCATCCGCCGCAACCTCGATGTCGAGCTGCGCGGCATTCGCCACTGCCTCAACCTCAAACATCCGAATCTTCTGTCGATCCACGACATCCGCGAGGACGCTCAGGGCGACAACTGGGTCGTGATGGAGTTTGTGGCTGGCCAATCCCTTGAAGACGTTGTTGCCGCCAACCCCACCGGCATTCCGGCAGACAGGGCCCTCTTCTGGATTCATGGGATCGGTGCGGGCGTTTCCCATCTGCACGACCATGGCGTTGTCCACCGCGATCTCAAACCGGGCAATATCTTCAACGACCAGGGAGTTGTGAAGATCGGCGATTACGGATTGTCGAAGTTCATCTCGTGCAGCCGGCGAAGCGGCCAGACCGAAAGCATAGGAACCGTCCACTACATGGCGCCCGAAGTGGCCAATGGCCGCTACGGCAAGGAGATCGACGTCTACGCCCTTGGTGTGATCCTCTACGAAATGCTCACCGGACGGGTTCCGTTCGAAGGCGAGTCGGTCGGCGAGGTGCTGATGAAGCATCTGACGGCCCCGCCGGACGTCTCCATGCTTGTGGAACCCTATCGCAGTGTCGTTGCCCGGGCGCTCGAGAAAGACCCGGCCAAACGTTACAGTTCTGCGGCCGAGATGCTTTCGCACCTTCCCAAACCCCGTCTGGTGCAAGACTACGGTCCGGCGCCCACCGCCGGTTCCGCCACGTCGTACGAACCGCGTGGCGCCCGTCCGAAGGCCGCCAGCGGTGCATTTGCGGCCGCCATGGCCGGTCGTGGCGCCCCGGAAGAGCCCATCTTCAGGGCTCTCCGCAACGGCTACCAGGACGTTTGCCGGAATTGGAACCACTCCAATTTGAACACGCCGACCAAGATCGGTCTGTTGGCCGCACTGCTGGTGGCAGCCCCCTTCCTGGTCAGCACGTTCAGCGGCCTGGCCGTCTTTCTGGTCGCCCTGTATTTCATCTACTGGATCATTCGGGCCCTGATTCTCACCATCAAAGAACCCTCTCCGGTGGGCCTTCCGCCGGCTCCCGGCCAGGCCGTTGCCTCACCGCCTGCCACGCCCTTTGCCCCGGTCGCCGTAGCGGTGCCGGTGGCCCGCCGCGCCGGCAATCGGCAATCCCGGCTGCCCCGTTGGGCCCGTCACGAGAAACCCGTCCCCGCCATGCTGGTCAAGCCTCTTCGCCAGCGGCTCGCCGAACTGGTTGGTTCGATGTTTGCCGGGGCGGTGATTGCCATCCTGACCTGTGTGCTCGGCTTCCTTCTGGCGAGCCTCCGGTCCGACGCGGCTATCGGCGCCGAAGCCCTCGCCCGCTATGGGTGGGTGGTCCTTGCCAGCGTCGTCGGCACCTGGGCGGTGCTGATCCCCGCCAAGTTCTGGGAAGGCTGCAAGGGCGATGTCAAGCTCCGCCGATTCACGATGATGCTCACCGGGCTCGTCGTCGGGCTCGTCGTGGCCGCGATCGCCGCAGGCCTGCTGGTAGATTTACCTCACAACGAGAGATCGCTCGTGGATCTGGAACTCCGCGACGTGACAGGGCTCAAGCCCGTCTGGCTGAATCCGACGAATGGAATCGCCGACTTGCGATACTATCTGGTTGGCTTCGGCGCTCTGTTTCTGCTGTTGCGGTGGTGGCGATCGGCCGATCCCATGCGTGCTGCCCGATTGAGCCTTGTGGCGGTGTTTGTTTCCGGCGTGATGGCGTTGATGATTTCCGACGCGATCGGGTTCCCCAAGCCCTGGCTGGTCATGGTGGCCTGCGCCATGTCGGTATCGGTCCAGTTGGCCAGCCCCTGGATTCATCCTCGCCTGCGTGCTTCTCAGGAGGATTTCGACTGAGCGTGTGTCCTGTGCGGGAAAGCTCGAGCGGACCGGCGCAGGTTTCCAGTGGTCGTGGATGTCTTCCGTTGGACGCGGGTTCGGTTGAAGAACCCGGATCAGGAAGCTAACTCATCAATTCGGTGGCTCAGATGGCTGTCAGTTTTGTCGGACTTTTCGTGCTGGCGGGTTTGGCCGGGGTGGTGTTTCTCGCGGTCCTCGGTCTGGTCGCGCTCATGACCAACCCCCGGACTCGCGACGTTGCCAGGATCCTCCTCGGCGGACTCGCAGCGTTGGCCGTGATGTTGGTTGTCGTTGCCGGCTTCCTCTTCGCGCTGCGCGTCGAGAGGCAGGAGAGTGTCCGCCGGGAGGCGGCCGCTGTGCGTCTCGAGCAGCTCGGGGAGCAGCTCCGGTACAAGGAAGCGTTGCAAGGCCCAGCCGAAAGTGCAACTCTTGCAGCGCCCGCGGCCGTGCCCGATCCACTTGCGCCCGCAGAAAAGCCGGCCGATCCGGTCCACGACGAGAGCGGTTCGCTGGCCGACGACGCGGCGAAGGCCAGCACGGAGGCCGCGGAAGCAGAGGCGGTTGTCCTCGAAAAGCCCGAACCGTCCGATTCCCCCGAGACGGAGCCATCCAAGGGCGAGGCCGGCGAGGCGGCCGGCGGCGAAACGAAGCCGGATCCCGAAACGGCCCCGGACGAAGAAGCCGTCGCTCCCAAAAAGCCTGACCCGCCTTCTTCCGACCAGGCTGAGGCTTCCGAGCAGCCGGCCGACGTTGCCGCAAACGACACGAAGGCCGTCGCCGACGGGGCGACGGACAAGACGGCAGTTGCCCCCAAGAAGCCCGATGGGGCCGAGTCCGCCGAGTTGAGCGTGCCGCCCCTGGTTGACGACGGGCGTCCGCCCTGGGTCGACCGAAAGCCGTACAAGGAAGGTTCGGTCTACTACTGGCCGGTCGCCACCGATCCCTGCCCCGATTCTACGGATGCCGAAGAAGTTGCCCTGCCCAAGGCGCTCCATGTCGCCGTTGCCGATTACGTCAAGGGTAGACTGCAACTCGGCTCGAGCGCTGCCCGGCGGGTCCGCCTGGCTCCCGACTACCTCCGAAACAATATGGTTG
Source organism: uncultured Planctomycetaceae bacterium (assembly GCA_964429355.1). Taxonomy (GTDB): domain Bacteria; phylum Planctomycetota; class Planctomycetia; order Pirellulales; family Thermoguttaceae; genus JAAYAY01. The sequence goes on from CAYSCH010000078.1 coordinate 9,302, forward strand.
GCGACGACGTCTGGATCGAACCGCTGAGTCTGTCCGTCGGCGAGTTCGTACGCGTACACGCGCTGGTGAAATTCGACCGGCAGGCCAATCAAATCATCCACGAGCAGTGGCATCAGCATCAGCTCAAAGAGCGACTCTGGTTGGCGGCCGGCCTGCTCTGCGTGGTGATCTGTGTTCTGGCCCTCGTCTACTGCTACCTCAAGATCGACCTGATCACGGGCGGCTCCCGACGCGGGCTCTTGCGAATTGCGGCGATTCTCGTGATACTGGGGCTTATTCTGGTCGCTGCCGGAGTGGTTGCGGCCGGTGTTACCTGATCGGGGAAAAGGGAACCGGCACCTTTTGTGCAGAGCACCGGTCGCCGACCAAAGGAAAGGTCCGGCCGTACCGACAGAAGGTGCCCGTCCCTTTTTTCTCGTGAGCGAAGCCGCATGTCACCTCCCAGCGAAAGTGATATCGTTCTTACCAAGCGGATCCGCGCCGGAGAGTCCGACGCCTGGAACGAGCTCATTGCGCGCTTCGAGGGACGCCTTCTCGCCTTCGTGGAAAGCCGCGTCCGCAGCCGGGCCGTCGCTGAAGACGTCGTGCAGGAAACGTTTATCGGCTTCCTCACCAGCCTGCCGAACTACGACGACTTGCGGCCGCTGGAAACCTACCTGTTCTCGATCGCCGCCCACAAACTCACCGATCACCTGCGGCGCGAAGGACGGCGCCCCACCTTGCCCCTGGTTCCCGGCCCCATCGGATCGAGCAGCTTCGAGCCGCCGGGCCCCGCCCGTGCTGCCAGCAGTATCTATCGCAGCGGCGAACGGCGCGACATCGAAGAACAGGCCCTGGCCGAAGCCATCGCCGAACAGTTGGACCACTGGCGGACTCGCGACGACTGGGTCAAGATCCAGTGCGTCGAGCTGCTGTTCGTTCGCGGGTGGGCCAACAAACAGGTGGCCTGCCACCTCGACATCTCCGAACAGACCGTGGCCAACTACAAGTTCGACTTTCTCGCCAGGCTCCGCAGCGCCGTTCGCAAACAGCAACTTCCCCGCGACATTTTTCCCGAACTGTATGAGGTGGAATAGGCCATAGACCAGCCCGGCGGCTGGCGGAAGATACTCCTGGTTATTTCCCAGGCCAAGAAGCCCTGACCGAACGTGGGAGTCTCCCACGGGCATGGATGGGCACAATCGGCGTTTCTGTCCGCGGCTCCAAAGACTGTTCACCAACTCTCCGAATCCTGACAACTCCCCCATGCCCCACACCATTCGCCAATCCGATCTCGAAGCCTACCTCGACGAGGCCCTGCCGGCCGACCAGATGGCCCGCATCGAACTGGCGCTCCGCAAGGACGAGGGACTGCTCGCCCGGCTCAAGGCCATCAATTCCCGCCGCGACGCAGGGGTCCACAACCTGGGCGAAATCTGGCGACGTCATCGGCTCAGTTGTCCTTCGCGACAACAACTGGGGAACTATCTGCTGGGCACTCTCCCGGAAGATGAAGAAGACTATCTGGTCTTCCACCTGGAAACCGTCGGTTGCCGCTACTGTCGAGCGAACGTCACCGATCTCCAGAAACAACAGGCCGAAGCGCACGCCAACGTGCAGGATCGCCGTCGAAAGTTCTTCCAGTCGTCGGCCGGTTATCTCAAAAAGCAGACCTGACGGCCCGCAGGGCGATCCTGGAAAGACAGGGTCTTGTTGTCCAGATCACAGCATCCCCTCGGTGCCTGAGGGCTCTCCGACTGGTTGTCGTGTCGGCCTGCAATGCCTCCTTTGTGAGCAGTCTGCACCGCTGGAAAGGTCCCGGCCTCAAGCACGGAATCCAACAGCGACGGACTCCCGACAAACACCCGATCTGGCGAAAAACAGCCAGTCCGTTCGAGAAACCGCCCACTTCCTCCGGCGGCCCAAACAGGGCCTGCAAGTTCTTCTGAAATAGCGGTTTACGACGCTGGTTTTTGACCCGTTGCCGTTGTTGTTTGCAGCCAGAATCGGTATATTACGGGTTTGCCGAAAACGTGTTGAAATGCCCTGGGCGCGACCCGGTCGGCTGCCGGTCCAAGAGTCTCCCTGGGTGCGCGATTTCTTGCGAAAGGTTCTTCCTTGTCCACCGATTCAAATCTCCCTCCGGATCCACCTGATGTCCAAGGTGATACCCCCACCGAAGGTGGTGGCGAAGATGCCATCGGACGGGTTCTTCAGATGCCCATTGAGGACGAACTCAAGGGCAGCTATCTGACCTACGCCATGAGCGTGATCGTCAGCCGCGCCCTGCCCGACGTCCGCGATGGACTCAAGCCATCCCAGCGTCGCATCCTCGTGGCCATGAACGACCTGAATCTCAGCCCCGGGTCGGGGCGGATCAAGTGCGCGAAGATCTCCGGTGATACGAGCGGTAACTATCACCCCCATGGCGAAAGCGTTATCTACCCCACCCTGGTCCGCATGGCCCAGGAGTGGAACATGCGGCATGTGCTGGTGGATAAGCAGGGCAATTTCGGATCGATCGCCGGCTTGCCCGCGGCCGCCATGCGGTACACCGAGGCCCGCATGTCGCCCATCGCCGCCATGATGATGGAGGATATCAAGCTCGACACGGTGGATTTCATTCCCACCTACGACGAACGGCGAACCGAACCGACCGTTCTCCCTTCAAAATTCCCCAATCTCCTGGTCAACGGCGCCAATGGCATCGCGGTGGGCATGGCCACCTCGATCCCGCCCCACAACCTGGGCGAGGTCTGCGATGGCCTCATCCGCTTGATCGACGATCCGGAGGTCTCCATCGACGAACTGCTCGAAGTGATCCCGGGCCCCGACTTCCCCACCGGAGGCGTGATCTGCGGGCGGAGCGGCATCCGCCGCGGATATCATACGGGACGCGGCACGGTTGTCGTCAGGGCAAGGGCTCGAATCGAAGAGGAGGGCAAAGGGCACCGCATCGTCGTCACCGAAATCCCCTACCAGCAGGCCCGCGACCGCGTCGAAGAGCGCATCGCCGCCCTCGTCCACGACGGCAAGATTCCCGAAATCCGAGCCATTCGCAACGAAAGCGACCTCAAGGAACCTGTTCGCCTGGTGCTCGAGCTCAAACGCGACGCCGATCCCGAAATCGTGCTCAACCAGCTCTATAAATTCTCGCCCCTCCAAGACACCTTCTCGCTGATCTTCCTCGCCCTCGTCGACGGCAAGCCCCGGGTCCTCTCGCTCAAGGCGATCCTGGAAGAGTTCCTCCGCCACCGCATCACGGTGATCCGTCGTCGAACCCAGTTCCTGCTGGCCCGGGCCAGGCAACGGAAACACACCGTGGAAGGCCTGCTCCTTGCCCATGCCAACATCGACGAAGTGATTCGTGTGATCCGGTCGTCCAAGACCCAGCCCGAGGCGAAACAGCGTTTGATGCTCATCCAGTGCCCGGCTGCCATGCTCGCACGGGCCCTGGGCGAAGAAGGGTTTGCCCTATTCCAGGATGAACGCGGCGCCGCCGAGAACTACACGCTCACGCCCATCCAGGCCGACGCCATCCTCCGAATGACCCTTGGCCAATTGGTCAACCTCGAGCAGGAAAAACTGGGCGACGAGCACCGCAATCTCCTCTCCAATATCGGCGAGTATCTGCGGATTCTTGCCAGTGAAAACATGATCCGCGACATGATTCGTGAGGATCTGCTCGAGGTCAAACGCAAACATGGCGATGCCCGGCGGACCGAAATCAACGGCGAGGAAATCGGCGACATCGACCTGGAGGACCTGATCGAAGAAGAAACGATGGTTGTCTCGATCAGTTCCAATGGCTATATCAAGCGGACACCGATCACCGCCTATCGCTCCCAACGTCGCGGCGGCAAAGGGCTCAAAGGTGCCGGAACCGAGGACGAAGATCCGATCCAGCACCTGTTCGTGGCCAGCACCCATGCCTACCTCCTGTTCTTCACCAACCTCGGCAAGGTCTACTGGCGCAAGGTCTACGAACTGCCCCAGCTTGCCCGCGAAAGCCGCGGACGGGCAATCGTCAACCTCCTGGAGCTCGCCGAGGGGGAACAAATCATGGACTGCCGCGCCGTCCGCGATTTCGAAAAGGAAGGCAGTTTCCTCGCCATGGCCACTGCCAGCGGACTGGTCAAGAAGACGCCACTGAAGGCCTACAGCCGGCCGATGAGGTCGGGCATCATCGCCATCAAGCTGCGCGAAGGCGACGAACTGGTCGACGTCGTCATCACCGAACCGGGTGACGAAATCGTGCTCTCCACCGCCCACGGTATGGCCATTCGCTTCCGCGAGTCCGATGCCCGAGCCGTGGGGCGAAACTCCAGCGGCGTGAAGGGCATCACCCTCATCGGCGACGACAAGGTGATCGGCATGGTCGTCGCCGATCCCGACGCGTGCCTCCTGACGGTCTGCGCCAACGGCTACGGCAAGCGAACGCCCTTCGGCCCCAATTCGCCCCCGGAAGAAGAGGAATTGCCCCCCAGCGAGCACGATCCGGATTCCGCAGCCGATGCCGAATCGGCAGTCGAATCGGCCGACGCGGAAGAGCACGAAGAGGAGCCGTCGTCGCAGCGAAGCTATCGCGCGCAGCGGCGCGGCGGCAAGGGCCTGCGCGACATCAAGACCACCGAACGCAACGGCCCGGTCGTCGGTATCGTGCGGATCTACGACAACGACGAACTCCTCATGATCACGGCACGAGGTAAGCTCCAGCGGATCGCTGCCAACGAGATCAGCATCGTCGGCCGCAACACGCAGGGTGTCCGCGTGATGAGCCTCGATGAGGAGGATACGCTTGTTGCCGTGAAACGCGTCCCCCACGAAGACTCCGAGAACGGAGACCATGACGACGAAACTGAGGCAGACTCGTAGCCGAAGTCGCCAGGCTCTGGATTCAACCCGTAGCTGAAGTCGCCAGACTCTGGACCCCTTTCAGGGACGTCCCGAGTCGCGCGGCTTCGGCTGCCTTTTTCCGCGTCCCCCGATCCGAGCTGGTTCAACTCCCCGCCGTCTGTCCGGCAAATCCCCGTGCGAAATGCTATTGATCCCCCCCGTGCACGCAGGCAATAATCGAGAAATCCGGGAAACGGGGGGTAACGAAAGGCACTCTGAACCGCCATGCATACCGACAGCATTCTCGACCTCATCGGCAACACGCCCCTCGTACGGCTGGGCAAGGAAAACATCTACGGCAAGGCCGAGTTCCTCAACCCTGGGGGCAGCGTGAAGGATCGCGTCGCGCTGGCCATGCTGGAAGGCGCCGAACGTGACGGGCGGCTCAAGCCCGACTCGATTATCTGCGAGCCGACCAGCGGCAACACCGGCATCGGTGTGGCCCTGATCGGACGCATGAAGGGCTATGCCGTCAAGATTGTCATGCCCGAGGGGATGAGCGAAGAACGCAAGAAGATCATCCGCGCCCTCGGGGCTGAACTGATTCTCACCCCCGACGAAGAGAGCGTCGGAGGCGCTGTCCGCAAGGTGAACGAGATCGCCGCAGCCGACCCCCGTGTCTTCGTACCCCAACAGTTCGAAAACCCTGACAACCCTCGCTGCCACTACGAGAATACCGGCCATGAACTGTGGCGCCAGGTGCGAGGCGACATCGATTGTTTTGTCGCCGGCGTGGGCAGCGGCGGCACACTCCAGGGAGTGGGCAAGTATCTGAAAGAACACAAGTCCGACGTGAAAATCGTGGCTGTCGAACCGAAGAACGTGGCGGCCCTGCTCGGCCATGAGCCGGGCCTCCACCAGATCCAGGGTATCGGCGACGGTTTCATTCCCGCCGTGCTCGACATCTCGCTCATCGACGACGTGATCGAAGTCACCGACGAAGACGCCATCGAAACCACCAGGGAGCTCGCCAAGCGATACGGACTCCTGGTCGGAGTCTCCTCCGGGGCGAATGTCTGGGCCGCCCGTCAACTGGCCAGGCGCTACCCCGGCAAGATCGGCACTGTCCTGGCCGATCGGGCGGAAAGGTATTTCAGCACCTCGCTACTGTGATGCGGCGCGGATGTGCGATCCCAAGTCGTTCCGTTGGGCGTCAGTCATCCCATCGGTCCTGCTTATCCCACCACTTCCCTTTTCCCAACCGCAATCCCGTGATGGTTGAGGTAACGAGTCTGCGCAACAAAGGACAGAACCGAGCGAGCTCGCAACGAATTCTCGGTCCAGCGACAAATGGAAGAGCCTTCACAAAGAAATCCATCGCGCAGATCCTACGTTCCGTAAACCTCATTGTTGAAATATGTTACGACTCGCTGGCGATGGTCTTCGTTTAGGAGGTCTTGTCACGCAGTCATATATGTTATATTATTGTTATGCGATTGACGGCAGGAGATCAAGCCTGCCACGGAAGTCACCCCATCGAAGCGTCCGCTCAAGCTGTTGAGTATTGCAGTGGTATACCGAGCAAAGCAAAATGACTACACGGTCCTCTGATTACTCTACCGGTACGTCTTTCGACCCCGTTATGATCCGCCACTTGTTTCAGCTTGATGAAGAGGCGAGACACAAGCTCGCGGCGGTTCTTGCCACGTGCGACGCAACCTTTCAGCAGATGGTTCTCGAGATGATTGGCATCGTCGAGAATCCTGAGGCCACCGTGAGCGAGAAGGCCCGGGCACGCGCCACAATCGATGAAGCCTTTGAGACACGGTTTCGCGAAAGGGCGATGGGAAGGAGCCTGCACAGTTGCGAGATTGCGGGGATGGGAAGTAACCCGGATTCCGACCGCATTCTTGAGCAGATGGACTCCCAGGAAGCAGCTTTTGCTGAAGCACTCCGCCAGTTCATGAAGACGAAGGGGATCACCCAAAAGGATTTGGCAAATCGCATCGGCTGCACGCAACCGGCGATCTCCCAAATGCTGAATCGAAAATGCCGACCTCAGAGGCAGACTATCTTCAAATTGGCTGAGGCGATTGGGGTCACGGCACGGGAATTATGGCCCGACTTGGACGTTGCGGACATCCTCGATACGGTCGCTGCAGCGCAGCAGCGCCAGGACATGTCTCCTGAAGAAGCTGACGCGTATCGGCGCGCTATGGAAGGACAATCCGATCTCCCTGCGGGAAAACCGCTGCCCAAATTGCGACGTTAGAAACGGCTTTCCCGTGTCCGACCAACAGCGCTAAGTTGCGGCTTTGGTTCAATAGATTGAGTTGCTGTCGCCACTGTCATCCCAACATATGGTGGTCTTTGCCCAACTTGGCGCTGTAGTACTAAAATACCGGCCCTATCTTCTCCAGCCTCGCCTTCGTCTGGACCATCAAGGCATCTTCGGCCGCCTCGTCGTTGGCCACGTAAGTGACTGAGAATCGCAGATAGGCGCCGGCGTCGTCCCAGGGAACCGTGCAGATCGAGTGCTCGGCGATCAGGTACTGGCTGGCCTCTTCGGCGTTGGCAAAGACACGGCCATCGGCGAGGCCTCTGGGGCTTTTCGTGTAAAGAAAATACGACCCGCCGGGCACTTGGCAGTCGAAGCCGCAAGTCCGCAACGTATCGACGAGCTTTCTCAGCCGCCGCAGATATTTCTGTCGTGTCGCCTCCGGAATCGAGTCGTCGTCGAGGGCCGCCGCTGCCGCTTTCTGCACGGCGATGAACTGCCCCGAATCGCAATTGTCTTTCACGTCGGCAAAGGCCCGCACGAGCAGCGGATGACCGCAGACAAAACCCATCCGCCAGCCGATCATGTTCCAGCCCTTCGAGAGCGAATGAACCTCAACCCCCACTTCCTTTGCCCCGGGAATCTCCAGAAAACTGAGCGGCTTCTGATCGAAACTCAACATGCCGTGGGCAGCATCCTGGACTACCACAATCTCGTTCGCCTTGGCAAAGGCAACCACCTCTTCGAAAAACTCCCGCGTTGCCGTCTTGCCGGTCGGGCTGTTGGGATAATTGATCACGAGCAACTTGGCCCTCCGGCAGATATCGCCCGGAATCCCCTCCAGGTCCGGAAAGAAATGGTTCTCGGCCCGCAGCGGAAGGCGGTGGACCTCGCCGCCATAGTAGCGCGTGTGCGTTCCGGCCACCGGATAGCCCGGTACCGTCATCAACGTCACATCGCCCGGATTGATCAGGGTTGCCGGGAAGATCGCCAGGGCCGTCTTCGAGCCGATACAGTGGTTGACCTCCGTGACCGGATCGACCTCGACCCCGAACTGCCGCTTCATGAATCGGGCGGCCGCCTGCTTGAACTCGGCGATCCCGTTGTCGGCATACCCGCGGTTCTCCGGCTTGTCGATCTCCGCAGCCATCACGCTGCGAACACTCGCCGGAGCCATCTCATCGTTCTCGCCGATGCCGAAATCCAGAAGCGCACGCTCCGGATGCTCGGCCAGTACCTTCCGCTTCGCCCGCTTGATCTTCTCGAACTTGTAGATCTCCGTGCTCTTGCCGTAGCTGACGCCGCCGATACGTTCGGCAAACATCTTCTGAAAATAGGGGTCGCTCATGATTCTAACCGGAACAAATGGAGAACTATTGGTGGCTTTCTCGAAGATTTCCCGCGTTTCGAGGGCTGCACAGGCCGCCACCCGTTGGCTGGGTTTCCTGTGGTTGCCGCGAGAGCAGGAAGGCGAATTTGCCAGCCTAACGTAGCCGTCCCCCAGCGCCAAGCGATCACGGCACCTGCCAGGTCCGTGGTGGCAATGCAGTCGCCGTTTCGGCCGGTTCCGGCCGACCGGCCCCACAAACAGGCTGGCGCCCATGCAGAGGCAAATCACGCGCAGTGCCGCGGACCACAGCCACTGGGCGATGTTTCACCGGGAAAATGGGGGGCTCCAGTAGAATCTGCCGAAAACGGCCGCCTTAAGGCAGGGCAGTGATTCGCAGCGGTAGCCGAAGGCCAAGGCTACCTCAACCGGCTGCCAATGGGTTGCCTGATGACGCAAGGTAGCGTAAATTTTCCGTTGACGATCATGCGTCACTTGGAAACGGCCGTAGGTGGCGGCTGTTGTCACGATTTTTGGGGGAGAAACACAAGATGAGCGAGAGCCTGTCTGAACAGGAAGGAAAGGAGATTTCGTCGACCAGCTTCCTCGGCCGAAAGGTGCTGCTGGTTGACGATGAACCAAGTTACCGTGATTCCCTTGGTCACATTCTGACGCAGGAGCGTTACAGCGTCCGCACGGCTTCCTGTGGGAAGTCGGCGATGGATGTGACCCAGGAGTTTCTGCCCGATATTCTGATCGTCGACTGGATGCTTCGCGACGCAATCGATGGTGTCCAGGTGGCCGAGGGATTGCGTTCGCTCAACCCGGACTTGAGGACGATTTTCATCACGGGTTACCGGACCTCGCGGCTCGAAACCCAGATGCGTGAGGTTCCTTTCGCCCAGTTTCTCTGCAAGCCTTTTTCCCTGGACGACTTCCTCGAAGCGGTTCGGCTCGCTGCCGCTGGATTTGACTCCACGGCCAAACGCGAAGAATAACCCGACCGCCCCGAGTTGTCGCACGATCCGTGCGTTGGGACGGCCTGCAACGACTGCCCGAATCTGGCCCTACGAATCACTCAAGTCGGGAAACAAGTCCGCCGAGATCGTCCGCAGGGCAGCCTGGCCAAGCTCCGACTGGCTCCGCCGCTTGCCGACGGCATGCCAAGGGCTGACCTCTGCCAGTTCGGGCATGATCTCCACCAGCTGATTGACCAGCACCTCGGCCATCCGCTGGATAGGCCCGGGAGCCGATCGCTGCTTGATGGCCATGGCCGTTTTCATCAGCTTGAGCAATTGGGCCCGCTTCATGACCGGAGTGGAAAGCGGATCCTGCGCTTCCACCAGCAGCTCGTTGACGGGCACGTCCAGGACCTGCTGCCACTGGTAGAGCGTGCTCAAGGAAAGGTCCGTGTCTTCCGCCTCCATGTGCTTGACGCTTGCCATGTCGAGGTGGAGCCGGCGCGCTACGGTTCTCCGTGAGACACCTTGGATTCGCCGAACTTCCGCAAGGCGATGGAGAGGGCGATCGGCCCGGCGCACACGCACGCTCGGGGCTTGACCGACGTCCGCGCGATGAACGCTCAATTCTGCTAGACTCATAACCCTTGCCTCCTCAGTTCACTGTCCGCCGGTTACTGCATGGAATGGCAGCTCCCAGCTCGTTCCGCACTGTTCCTTCGCTCGCCGAAGTGCGCAGCACATCACTGAGGCTTCAACGAGCGAAAACACTACGTCACCCGCCCAAAAAAATCGATGACGACGGAAGGCTACCCGAACTTCAAGCAGGGCTTCAAAGAAATCGGGAACGCCTCCTTGTGTTGGTGTGATAAACCTCTTGCCTAGAGAGGTTCACCCACCCCGTGACGTGCGACTGGTGATCTGTTCCGGTGACTGCCTGCCTCTGAAGATAAGTATGAGCCGAATGGCGGACGGCAATCATTCCAACAGAATGATACTCCAAAGGCAGACTGTGCACAAGAGCCGCGAGGCAATCTGTCCGGAAACGGAGACCGGCTCCCAAAACGATCGGCTGAGCCCCAGGTACCTGGAAAAGACACAGAGTTCCCGCCACCGTTTCCTCACGCCCTCGAAAAACCGCTCGCTCAACAGAGGGGCATGCGGCGACCATGCGGATTGCCCAGTGAAATCGGGAACGAACGCAGTTTCTGGCTCGATCGGAGGAGCGAGTCGGCAAAGCAAGCGGGGGCCGCCTGGCAACACCCGCGGCCGCTCACTCACCGAGGGTGAAATCGCGGATTGCCTGCAGGTAGTTAGGCCCACGGGGATGAGTCGCCGGTGAAGGACCACGGCGGTAGGAACCGATATGGCTCGTGCCGATCTCGATCTCAAACCACGATCCCCCGATTCGGGCCAGCTCCGCACGAAGCGTGAGTTGATGACCGAGGGAATCCCAGACCGTACCAACCACGTCGCGTCGCAGGATCTGATAGCCACCCTGGCTCGGCCCGTCAAGCCGGCGAAAACGACTCGGGTCGTAGGCGGCAGCCGAAGGCAGACGCCCCAGCACAATGTCGTGCTGTCCAGAGGCCGTCCAGAGCCGCCCGATCTCATCGATGGGAAGGCTCGAATCCTCGTCGATCAGCAGCAAGTACTCTCCACTGGTCTCGCGGATGCCCCACTGGATGGCGCGAGTCCGGCCCCGTGGGGTCGTACTTCGAATAACTCGAATCTGCGGAAATTGCCTTGCCAGTTCGTCGGCCATCTCAAAAGTCGCGTCCGTGGATCCATCGTCCACGATGAGGAGCTCAAATCGATCCGTCAATTCGGGAAGAACCTCAAGCAACAGGCGAATGTTCCTCGTGAGCGTCGCCTCGGAGTTTTCGACCGGAAGAAGGACGGTAAGTGAGCGTTCCACTGACTTTCCTTTGTGCGAGAAGCGGAGTGATATCGCTTTCATAGTCGGTCCGATGGAAGCGGCGGCTGAAGTCATCCCACAGCCGGCCCCTTTAGGCGACTCTTTCGGAACGCGACGATCATGTCGAATGAATAGACCGAAATCGGGGGTAAACTGGTGAAGATTTTGCTCCACCAGCCTGAAATCCCCCGAAATCCCCTGCTTCCGGAAACCGCCAGCCGGTGTCCCGCTTCAAATCCATATCCAAGGAGTAATCGGTACCCCACCTCAGGGTTGGCACTGGCGAGCCGCGAGTTGGCCGATTATGCTGATTAGTTTCGGGAAATGGAGAACATCTCGCCTGGAAGAGGTGTCTTCCGCCGAGTGCAGCAGCAGAATCCGTCAGTCTGAGCAGCGTGGAGAGAAGATAATGTCGGAAGCGTGTGACAAATCTGGGCAGGGCCCCGACTTCGCCAAGTGCGACGGCCTCCTGCCCGCCATCGCCCAGGATGTGGTTTCTGGCGATGTTCTGATGATGGCCTACATGAATCCCGAAAGTTATGCCGAAACGCTCGAAACAGGCCGAGCCGTCTATTACAGCCGCAGCCGGAAGAAACTCTGGCGGAAAGGTGAGGAAAGCGGCAATGTCCAAAAGGTGCACGCCATCTATGTGGACTGCGATCGCGACACGATCCTGCTGAAGGTGGAACAGATCGGCGGGGCCGCCTGCCACGAGGGATTCAAGAGCTGCTTCTTCCGCAAAGTAACCCCGGACGGACTCCAAATTGAGGGCAAGCGGGTTTTCGATCCGGCCGAGGTGTATAAAAAATAGGCAGCCATCCAGTCCGGCTGCCGAGACCGGCCAGCACCGCAAATAGCCGCGAAAAGAGGTCATTGCCGACAGCCCCGCGGAAAACTGCGGGGCAACGGCTGGATGGTTGCGGGCACCTGCCCCCGCGTTGGCACAGACGAGCTTTTCAAGTCAAAAATGTTGGGTACGAGATTTCATGGCAAACATTCTGAAACTTGGGATTCCGGCCGGTAGCCTCCAGGAGGCAACGGGCGAACTGTTTCGGCGAGCCGGCTTCAAAATCACGTTCAGCTCGCGGAGCTACTATCCGACCATTGACGACGACGAAATCGAGTGCCTCTTGATCCGTGCCCAGGAAATGGCTCGATACGTCGAGGATGGTGTGCTCGATGCCGGCCTGACTGGCTACGACTGGATCCAGGAAACCGGGGCCAATGTGCACGAGGTGGCCGAGCTGGTCTTCTCGAAGGTCAGCCGGCGCCCCGTACGGTGGGTCCTCTGCGTGCCGGAAGACTCCCCCGTCCAGACCGTCAAGGACCTGCAGGGCAGACGGATCGCAACCGAGGCGGTCGGCCTGACCACTCGCTACCTGGCCAAACACGGCGTCACAGCCAAGGTCGAGTTCAGTTGGGGGGCCACCGAAGTGAAGCCGCCCAAGCTGGTGGACGCGATTGTCGAGGTCACGGAGACCGGAAGCTCGCTGCGGGCGAACAATCTGCGAATTGTCGACGAGGTGATTCAGAGCACAACACGATTCATCGCCAACAACGCCGCCTACGCCGACTCCTGGAAACGCCAGAAGATCGAGGATATCGCCCTCATGCTCCGGGGTGCCATGGCCGCCGAGGGCAAAGTGGGGTTGATGATGAACGTGCCCCGGGGCAGTCTCAACAAGGTCCTCGCCCTGCTGCCGGCTCTGCAGAAGCCAACGATCTCCAACCTCTCCGATGAGGAGTGGGTCGCCGTCAACACGATTATCGACGAATCGATCGTTCGCCACATCATTCCGCGCTTGAAAGCCGCTGGCGGCCGGGGTATCGTCGAGTATCCGTTGACCAAGATTATCGACTGAGGGGAATCCGATGAGCGCGGAAGAAAGATTGTCCGCCAGACTGGTCGAAATCGGCTTGACCCTGCCGCCCGCTGCCGAGGCCAAGGGTCTCTACAAGACCGTGGTCTTCGACGGCCATCTGGCCTACACTTCGGGCCACTTGCCGGTCACTGCGGATGGCAAGATTCTCAAAGGCAAGCTCGGCGCCGACTGCGACCTCCAATCCGGCTCCAAGGCGGCCGAACTCGCGGCGCTGGGCATTCTGGCCACGATGAAGGCCGCCCTCGGCTCGCTGGACCGCATTCGCCGCGTCGTCAAGGTCTTCGGCATGGTGAACAGTACGCATGATTTCGATCAACAGCCGGCCGTCATCAACGGTGCCAGCCGTCTCCTCGCCGACGTGTTCGGCTCCGATGCTGGCATCGGCGCCCGCAGCGCCATGGGAGCCGGTTCGCTCCCCCTCGGCGCTGCCGTGGAAATCGAGGCGGTGTTTGAAGTCGAGCCTTAACGGCCGGCCCTTCGGCACTCTGGGCGGCTGAAGTTCGCCGTTGCTCGGTGTCGATAGAATCGAATGGGAGCTTTGCGTACTCTCGGACAGAACTCGCTCAAGTTCCCCAGTCCCTCGCGAACCCGGCATTTGGCACACTCCATGGCGACAGGTTTTGGAATCCTGGGCAATTCGGGTGTACTTTACCGGCTCGCGATTCGCGGCTTTCATTGGATGTCGGAGTGGTTGCTATGTCCACGTCTGTCGATTCGGTGATCTCCAAGTTGATCGATCGGCTCCATGATGCCGATCCGGCCGTTCGCCGCAACGCGGCCGGTGCCCTCCGTTTGCACGGGCGGCGAGCCTCGTGCGCCGTCCCGGAACTGGCCCGTCTCGTCGATGACGAAGACGCCCGCGTCCGCGTCGAAGCCCAGCATGCCCTCTGCCGACTGCGCGACTCGGCCGCCTGAGGCTGGTCGCGGATCAGTCAGGGCCTCGAGCTGAATCCGGGGCCTCGCCGCGGCACGCGACATGAGTCTCGATCCCGGGCGCCTCGCGCAAAGCGGAGCCTCACGGCCAATTGGCACGGCGGGCCTCGGCAAGTGATTGCATCGAATTACGCGAGTGTCGCAAGGCACAGAACCTCGCCGGGCCCCGTGCCTGTCTCGATCGCCGGTCGTCTCTACTCTGCCGACCGCAACTCGAAGTAGTTCAGCCGGGGGCGATGCTTGTACTTCTTGACCAGACAGCTCTGCCAGGTCAGCATGCCGGTACCGGAATTGGCGATCGGCTGCGTCTGAATGAAGATCGATGGGGCGAACCTCGACCACTCGGTCCGTTGCGGTCGATCGAACTGGAGATTGAGCCGCCGGCGCAGATTCAGCGTCTCGCCCACGTAGAGCCTGCGTGTGGGGCTCTCGCTCAGAAGATACACTCCCGGCGATTCCGGTTGCCGCTGGGCATCGAACTGCTCGAGGGGAATCATCGAGTCGAATCGTTTTGGGGCTCTGAGCACGGCCGCTCGAGTTCGGGCCTTCTTCGCCTCCTTGCGCAGTCGAAGGGCGGCCCAACGATACTCGAAAGGACGGTGGCCTGGAGCAAGCCGTCCGGCAAACCGGTCGAACTCGACGGCCAGGCCCGGATCGCAGAGAATCTCGTCGAAACTCTCAGCCTTGCCCTCGTCCAGCATGCTCTGCAGGGCAATCTCGCTGGCAAACAGGTACTCGTCGCAGTCCTGCCACTGGATCGTTGTGCGAAACGACGTTTCGATGTGCGCGAGTTTGCCCGCTTTTCGCAACCGGAAGAGGAACGTATTCCATGTCCGCGGATCGCCCACAATGCCCAGCCGATCGCAGGCGGCAAGGAATGGCTCGTTCAGCTCGGGATCGGCAACCACGCGGTCGGCCGAGAATCCCCCGTGGGTCAGACGAAAGGCTTCCACAATCCCGTGCAAGGTCAGCTCGAGCTGGATTTCTTCGTAGCGCTGTTCGACCTCGCGCCTTCTCTGATTGGCAGCGTCGACCCCACGGGCACGCTTCTGCTTGGGCAAGTTCTTCTCGCCCGTGCGGGGTGCGCTCTTCAGTGGCTCGGGAGACCCGTCAAGCCGGTCCCCTATCCGGATTGAATCGAGGCGTTCTGAACCGTAGCGCACATAGTCTTGCGATAGCTCGAAGCCGAGATAGTGGCGACCGAGCTTCTTGGCAACCGCCAGCGTCGTTGCGCTGCCCGAAAACGGATCCAGCACCAGGTCGCCGGCATTGGAGCACGTGCGAATGATCCGGCCGAGCAACTGCTCGGGCATCTGGCAACCGTGGAAACCCGCCCGCTCCTTGAATGTGCCGGCTACCCGGGGGAAATACCAGGTGTCCTCCGCCGGCGTGAAGCATTGGTCGAGATCCTGTGGGCGGAGCGTGAACGTTCGGTTGGCGTCTGCCGGTGGTTTCAGCAAATCGGGCGACCAGGTCCGGTCTTCGTCGCCGATGATCTCGCCGACCACATCCGCCGGGCGAATAATCCACGTATCGTCCGGCAAACGGCCCGTCGGATTGGCCCGTTTGTCATTGTAGACCAGTTCCCGGGCCGAGGGGACGCGATTGTCTAGATCTTCGTCGCGGAATGTAAAGTTGGCCGGATCCTTCACAAAATGGAACAGGTGTGCATGAGAGCGGGTGAATTTCTTCGAACAGTTCACGCCGAAGGTGTAGTACCAGACCACCCAACTCCGGCAGTGAAAGCCGATTTCCTGGCTGGCCAGCTTCAATTCGGCCGCATACTCGTCGCCGATCGCAAGCCAGAAAGTCCCGTTCGGCTTGAGCGCCCGGTGCACGCCCGAAATCCAGGCCTTCGACCAATTGATATACTGCTGATGCTCGAGCGAGTCGTCGTAGACATCGTACTCGTACCCGATATTGAACGGCGGATCGGCAAAAGCCAGGTCGACGCTCCCTGCCGGGAGCTTGCGCATCTGCTCGATGCAATCGCCGAGGGCGATCACGTTCAGAAACGGATCCATTCCGCAGACTCCATAGGATTTCAATGGTAGCCGTCATCGTATCACCTTCGTCCGGTTCGCGCAAGACTCCGGCCTGGTTGCACTCCGAACTCGGGCCAATTACTGTAAATTCGTACGTGGGACCCCTGAATACAACCGCAGAAAGTCAACATGGCCCAGCTCAATCCGCTTTGGAATCGACGCTCCTTCCTCGCTTCTCTGGCCGCAGCCGGCACTGCCGGCCTCACGGCGGTCGCCCGTGCCGCCGGAGCCGACGGCGGCAACCAGATGAAACTCGGATTCGATAATTTCTCCGTCCGGGCCTTCAACTGGAAGGCGCCCCAGCTCATCGACTACGCGGCCTCGCTCAAGGTCAATACGCTCCTCCTGTCCGACCTGGAAGTTTATGAAAGCCTCGAACCCGGCTATCTCAAAGAGGTGGCAGCCCGGGCCCGCAGCGCCGGGGTGGAACTCCAGGCCGGCACCGGCAGCCTCTGCCCCACCTCCACCTCCTACGACCAGAAGCGATGGGGCAAGGCCGAGGATCATGCCCGGCTGTTGATCCGCACCGCCCGGCAGCTTGGAACCGGCGTGGCCCGCTGCTATCTCGGCAGCTCCCGAGATCGGGATGGCCAGGGGGGCATTTATCGCCACATCGACGCCATGGCCCAGGTCCTCAAAGCCGTTCGGGGTGAAGCCGAAGATGCCGGCGTGAAGATCGCCATCGAGAACCACGCCGGCGACATGCAGGCCTGGGAACTCGCCGGCTTGATCAACCAGGCGGGTACCAGCTTCGTGGGGGCCACGATGGATCCAGGCAACGCCGCCTGGATGATGGAAGACCCGATGGTCAACCTGGAAACACTCGGTCCCTACGTGGTCACCACCGGCATTCGCGACACGGCTGTCTGGGAAACGAAAGACGGGGCCAAGGCCATGTGGGTCAACATGGGCCAAGGCAGCGTCGACTGGCCCGCCTATCTCGAGCGATTCCGCCAGTTGTGCCCCAATGTGCCGTTCGTTCTCGAAGTGATCTCCTACATATGGCCCAACGAGATGAAGTTCCTCGAGCCGGCGTTCTGGTCCCGCTACCCCAAGGCTCGGGCCAGCGAGCTGGCCCGATATGTGGCATTCGCCCGACGCGGTAAAGAGTACCAGCTCCCTGCCGGTCGGCCGGCCGGCGAGCCCTCGCCGCAGTTGGAGCAGGCCCAACAGAAATTCGATCTGGAAAATAGCCTCCAATACTGCCGCGACGTCCTGGGAATCGGACAGTAAGGGGGCAGAAGCCTCTCCCATCTCCCACTTGCAGGCTGGATTGATCCCCCGAGTGGCCAAAGGATATAGTAGTTGGAGACTGTCCTTGTCAACACTTGTGTCCGCTGCGAGTTCGGTTCCATGGCCGACGGAACGACCCAACCAGCCGGTTTGAGTTACGAGCGACGCCTTGATGCGGATGGGAGGTGGGCGTTGAGTGAGGGGAGTCGATACTTCGACGGAACGAGCGAAGTTCATGCCACTCTCGAGCGAATCTGCAAACGTCTCAATGAGTTGCAGATTCCGTATGCCGTGGCTGGAGGTATGGCGCTTTTCAAACATGGCTACCGGCGGTTCACGGAAGACATTGACATCCTCGTCTCGCGGGAGAATCTGAAACAGATTCACGGCCAGTTCAGCGGCCTCGGTTACCTTCCGCTATTCGAAGGAAGCAAGAACCTCCGCGACACCAGATCGGGGGTCCGAATCGAGTTCCTCCTGACGGGCGACTATCCGGGCGACGGCAAACAGAAGCCGGTCGCCTTTCCAGATCCAGCAGAAGTGGCCGAATGGAAGGATGATGTACGTGTCCTCACTCTGCCAACCATCGTGGAGCTGAAACTCGCCTCGGGAATGACGGGTGCTGGCAGAATCAAAGATCTCGCCGACGTGCAGGAGTTGATCAAGCTGTTTTCCCTTTCCGAGGATTTTGGCAATCGACTGAAACCCTACGTCCAGTCGAAGTACCATGAGCTTTGGCAGGCGACCACAAGTGGCGGCCGAAGATACATTCGGCTATGGCCAAGCAAGTCCTTGCTCGAGGAAATCCATAGCATCGACGAGTTGATTGAGGCCCTTCCAAATGACACCAGATTACTGAAACAGATGCGCGACGACGGAGTGACTCTGGATCCCAGCGTCCACGCGTCGGAGGAATATGTCGCTCTTGTCACGGCCGATCCTGAAGTGGCCAGGAAGTACGACATGCACGAGCAGTCTGAGTTCTGGAGCGATGGCGGGACCTAGCTAGCCACCGACGGAAAAGCCTCTCGCGAAACGTTGCAGATGTTCAGGTCGCTCGGCCCCCTGAATCGCCGCGAGATTTTCCGTTTCCTGCCTGGCCTTGCGTGATTCCCGCCAGCCCATTCTCAAACACGACTGAACCACGGATTCATCTCCCCTTGCTTCGGTCTGTGATATATCATAGAAAAGAACCGTTTCCAAAAACTGCTATTCTATGAAATATCACGGAGAACGCCGTGCAGAAGTTCCGCGATGTCTTGCTGGATGTCTGGCGCGAGGCCTGCCGCCATATCGAAATCGACCAGTCCACCGAGACGATCGGCCGCATCGTTGCTCGGCACTTGCCGATTCGCGCCATTCTTGTCTGCCGCATCGACGGCGTACGGAACGTGCTCGAAACGGTCGGAATCGGACGGGCGTCCGACGGACCAGAACAGCTCCAGTCACGCCGGGAATGCCAGCCCGACGAAATGAAAGGCCTGGAGGCTTGGTGTCGCCGCGGAGAGATCGCAAATATCGGGCCGACTGCTCCCGTTCCCCCTGCCTTGAGACCGCTCTTTCACGAGGAGCCGGATTCGGACGTACTTGTTGGGCCTCTGGGTGAGACTGCCGATCACCGTGGTGCCCTGCTTCTGGTCGGCCGCCCTGGGGGACGTTTCGATGGCTCGGACCGCCAGTTGGCGGCGGCCTTGCTCGATCCATTCTCGGCCGCCCTGGCCAACGACCACCAGTTGCGTGAACTGACCTGCCTTCGCGAAGCGGCCGAGGCCCAGAACCGAAGACTGTTGACCAGGCTCGGACGGGAACGTGCCGAAGACACGATCGTCGGCTCCGACTCGGGGCTCAGGGCGGTTATGGATCGCATCGAACTGGTGGTCGGTTCCGACGTGCCGGTTCTGATCTTCGGCGAGACCGGAACCGGCAAGGAACTCGTCGCCCGCACCATCCACAGCCGCTCACCCCGTTCGCAGGGGCCAGTCATCCGCGTCAATTGCGGAGCCATCCCGCCGGAACTGATCGACTCAGAACTGTTCGGCCATGAGCGGGGTGCATTTACGGGAGCGGCCGACTCTCGTCGTGGCTGGTTCGAACGGGCGCACGGAGGGACCTTGTTCCTTGATGAGATCGGCGAACTGCCGCCGGCCGTCCAGGTTCGTTTGCTGCGAGTCCTGCAGGACGGTTGTCTCCAGCGGGTGGGGGGTGAGAAAACACTGCATGTGGATGTGCGGATCGTGGCCGCCACGCACCGGGATCTCTCGGCGATGGTGGCCGAGGGCACGTTTCGTCAAGATCTCTGGTATCGAATCGCCGTGTTTCCGATCGTGCTGCCGCCGCTGCGGGAACGGCTCAACGACATCTCCGAACTGGCAACCCACTTTGCCCGTCGCGCCGCCGTGCGTTTCGGACTCGCCGAGGTCGCCCCCAGCCAGAATGATCTCGAGCTGCTGCGAAGTTACTCCTGGCCCGGCAACGTCCGTGAACTGGGCACGGTGATCGACCGTGCGGCCATCCTGGGGGACGGCCGGACCCTCGAGATTGCCGCCGCCCTCGGCGTCTCGCCGCTGCCTCAGGTAAGACCGGCCGTTACTGAGGCGGCCCTGCCCGCGAACGCCTTGAAATCCGCTCCCCTGGACGACGCCATTCGCCGCCATATCGAGGCGGCCCTCCAGCGAACCGCCGGCCGGGTCGAAGGGCCGTACGGCGCCGCAAAGCTGCTCGACATCAACCCCCACACTCTCCGCTCCAAAATGCGCAAACTCGCGATCGACTGGAAGCAGTTCCGCAATCCGGGGTCAACTCTTGAGGAAGCCCGGCGAAACCCTGCGTAGTGATGCGGTCGCACCTGTGGGGTACTTTATCCATAGTTACGCGGCTGGCTTCAGGGTCATCGGCTCAAGGCGTCCGTGGATGATCTTGTGCCACTTGAGGGTATTGATCATCACGATGGCCAGGCCGACCTGGACGCGGGCCA
>CAYSCH010000079.1:0-13712 GCA_964429355.1 uncultured Planctomycetaceae bacterium
ATAAGTGAGCACCTGCAAAACATTTACGCGGCCGGGGAACTGACCGAACTGGCAACTCTCCGGAAAATCCGGAGAGTTCAAAGAGAGGGCAGCCGCGATGTCCGCCGGGAAATCGAGTTCTACAACCTGGACGCCATCATTTCGGTGGGTTACCGGGTCAACAGCACCCAGGCTACCCAGTTCCGCATTTGGGCCACCCAGACTTTGCGGGAGTTCGTCATCAAGGGCTTCGTGCTCGACGACGAGCGGCTCAAGCTCAACAAACGGTTCGGCAAAGACTACTTCCACGAACTGCTGGAACGCATCCGGGAAATCCGGGCCAGCGAGCGGCGGTTCTACCTCAAAATCACCGACATCTACGAGCAGTGCAGCATCGATTACGACGCGAAGGCCGAAATCACGCAGACATTTTTCAAAACCGTTCAGAACAAGCTTCACTGGGCCGTGACCGGCAAGACCGCCGCCGAAATCATCGCCGAGCGAGCCGACGCTGCGAAGCCCTCCATGGGGTTGACGACCTGGAAGAACGCCCCCCACGGCAAGATCCTGAAGAGCGACGTATCGATTGCCAAGAACTACCTGATCGAGCAGGAGATCAAGGAGTTGGAGCGAATTGTCACCATGTACCTGGACTACGCCGAGAACCAGGCGGCCCGCCAGGTCTCCATGCGAATGGCCGACTGGGTGGCCAAGTTGGAGGCCTTCCTGAAGTTCAACGAATACGAGGTTCTGACCAACGCCGGCTCCGTTTCCGCCGAAGTGGCCAAACGATTGACCGAGGAGCAGTACGCCACGTTCCGCGTCCAACAGGACCGCCGGTTTGAGAGTGATTTCGAGAAGGAGGTAAAACGCCTCGAAAAAAGGAAGGGATAGTATGAAGTGTTCAGTTTTCGGTGTTCAGCAGAATCGACGAAGACTGCCCGACCCTGAAAACTGAGAGTTTTCCGCTGTAGACTGAACACTGAAAACTGAAAACTGCTATGAAGCTGCAATTCGACGCCAACCAGCAGTACCAGCTTGACGCCGTGGCCGCGGTGACCGACCTCTTCGACGGGCAGTCGCAGGGAGCCCCCGACAGGACACACGCGGCCCCATCCTGCGCAACCTGCTTTCCCGCCAGGGCTATGGCCTTCGAAGCAATGGGGAATGAGATGGCCCCAACACGGCAGTCCACAAGATACGGTCGATTCGTTCTCACCTTCCCGTTGGGGCTGATGACCTGCCTGCTGGCAATGCAGCCGGCCGGGGCCGAACTTGCACGAACCTGGGTACTTCTACCGTGGAGGCAATCTGAGTTGCCGGTCGGCCCGGCAGGGCGATCCGGCTGTCTGTCAGGCCGTGGGCGGAACATCCTTTTCGCAGACCACAATCATCTGGGCCTTTTGCTGGCCGGCATCCGCCACCAGCAGCACGGTTCGGCCTTCGGGAAGCACGTCGCGGGGGTCGACCACGCGTATTATCTCCTGCCACCGCTCCGAGCCGGGGACAATCTCGGAAAGCCGATTCGGGGCGTCCAGGAAGAAACCCTCGTGAAGATGGTTGCCCTTCTGCTTGGGAAACAGGGCGATGTAGAGGATGTTCATCTCCACCAGTTCGTTGAGGAAATGGGTTCCCAGCGACACGTCGGGAATCAGGCTCTCGCGCATGGTGACGATTTCGCAGAGAACGGACACGTGGCTGATCTCGGAAAAATGGACCGGCACGCCGAGTTCCGGGCTCGATGTGCCCCAGCGGCCGGGCCCCAGAAGCATCGTCGTGGCATTTTGCCTGGGATTCGCCTGATTGATCCGCCCCAGAAGCCTGGCAATTTCGTAGCGGTCCTTGATCGGCAGTTCGCCGTAGTACCCGGGAACGACGTAAATGAAACGCTCCAATCGCAGCACGCGGCTCGGTCCGATGATCGCCCCGTGGGCCTCCACGATCCGCTGCGTCTTGTCCGGATCGAAGGTGGGGAGCGTCATGCTTTTGGCTCCCTGGATCTGGAGCGGCCGGCACTGGAGCAGGTTGATCCGGTACTTGCCGTCGGGGAGGAAGTTGGCCGTGAACTCGACGTCCACCGGGTACTCGTAGGCCTCTTCAAGCGTATTGAGCATCTCGCGCATGTCCTCGACAAACGGGGTTCGGGACAGGAGCCCGTCGAAGGTAAGAACGTAGTGGCTCTTTCCAGTCTCACGGAACGCGGAGTCGTCGCGGGAGGCGACCATGTCGAGCGGCAATCCGGGTACCTCGTCCACCAGGTTGTGGAACTGGCCGGAGGCGAAACGATTGCGGGTGAAGTCGAGGAAGTCCACGCGGCGCTGGGAGTATTCGCAGACCTCGTCGAAGTTCGCCTCGGGGCGGCGGGTGGGAGCGTTCAGGGCCACAAGCCGGGTGTAGTCGTCGTCGGACCGGTCGACGGCGCGGGTGCCGAGGCCGAACACGAGCCGGACAACACCGGCGTGCGGATCGATGTCCTTATGCCAGACGTAGGGGTTGAACGAGAAGCCGACGCCCGCCACATGGGCAAGGCACTTGTCGGCATAGCGTTCGCCGGAAACCCGCATCACGAGCAGCGCCATCTGCTCGTCGCGGTCGAGCAGCCCGCGGGCAACGCGGTAGCGCAAGGCCTTCTCGCTCATGGCGCTGGCATAGACGGTTCGCACCGTATCCAGCAGCGCGGCCAGGCGTTCCTCCCGCGTTCCCTGGTTGACGCAGAACACGCTCTCGTACTTGCCGGCGAAGGCGTTCCCGTAAGCGTCTTCCAGAAGCGAACTGGAACGGACGATGTAGGGCGATTCTCCAAAATAGTCGAGCATCGCCTGGAACTGATCCATCGTATAGTCGGGGAAATTTCCGTGGAGAATCAGAGTGCGAGCCTCATCGAGGCCCTCCAGGAGATTGTTGCAGTCGCGGTGCCGCTGCCGAATCCACCAGACCTTGTTGCGGATCAGGAAGGTGTAGAACACGTCCGAACCGATGTAGAAGGAGTCGTGAAGCTCCAACGCTCGCCAGAGCTGCGGGCGGTTGTGTTTGAGGATCGCCCGTGCCAGTAGCATCCCCAATGCCTTTCCTCCAATCAGGCCGATGCCGACCATCCGATCGTGGATCTCCAGGATGTCGGCAAGGCTGAGATAGCGGTGGACGAGGCGGAGCATTCCCTCGTCGCGGGAAAGAACCATCCGGCTGAGCCGCTCAAAGACTTCTCGCTCCTGCTCCGGCGGACAATGACCGGCGCGGGCGTTCTCCCAGGTTTGCTGGGCTTCATGGAAAAGACGCCGCCAGAACCCCACCCGCGAATCGGCACGGAGCCCCGGCCACCGGCTGGACGCAAGAACCTCGGAGATCACGGCGCTGTTGGTGATCGGCCGGAACTCGTCTCCCTCCCACACATGGAGGGTATTCATCGAGTGGACCGAGCGATGCTGAACCTTGATCGGCCGGATGTAGATCTTGCCTTCGTGGCGGAATGCGTCCAGAAGGAACTGGGTGGTGTTCGTGATCGGGTTGATGGCGAACGACGCATGATGGTTGCGGAGGATGCTGAAGTAGGTGACCGTCTCCAGATCGTACAACCGGGGGCACGTCAGGAGGAAGAAATTTCCCAGCATCTGGTCCGCCGACCAGACGGAGGCCAGTTCCGAAAGGCAGTCGAAAACGTAGATCGCGTGAACACCGACCTCGTCGATGACGCGATGAACGTGGCTGACGAAGGCTTCGAAGCCCAGGTTGGGGTCGGGATGATGGATCTCGGCCCCGAAATCGTCGGGCACGAGCTGCTCGTGGGAGGCGAAGCGGAAATAGATCAGGCGCTGGTGGGTCCTGACGGCCGCCTCGGCGTAAGGCGCGACCAGCGCCCGGTAGTCGCCCACCGAATCGACCTGCCAGACGATGTTGTCGCCCGGCATGACCCCCTTGAGCACTTTGTCCAGACCGGGCAAACCGGTGGTAAACGAGATGGCCATGGAGTTTTCCGTCGGTACGAAATCACGAATGTCGAATAGCGAATGACAAAAGAACGACGAACGCCGGTCGATACTCGTGATAGCAGACGAGGTGCGCTTTGAAAAGGTGCCTTGAGCGCGGCTGCCGAAAGGGGGGCAGCGGGCGGCATGCCCGAGTATGCCAACATCAACCCGAAGCGCAAGAGCGCAAGCGAGGACAGAAA
The DNA here is from genome assembly GCA_964429355.1 of uncultured Planctomycetaceae bacterium. GTDB lineage: Bacteria > Planctomycetota > Planctomycetia > Pirellulales > Thermoguttaceae > JAAYAY01. The sequence continues at coordinate 4,145 of CAYSCH010000079.1, forward strand.
CGGAAGTTCTTCACGTCCCGTATCAGTCCGTGCGTGCGGTGAGCGATGCGTCGAGGATCTCGGAGGTGATCAGGACGAGGGTCTCGATCTTCTCACTTGAGTCGTCGTCGGCCTTGCCCCTTTCCCGACTGGGGCCATGGAAGACGAGAGTCTGGCCCGACTTCATCTCCGTGCAGGTATCGAATGCCATGATTCTCAACGGGGAGGGTTGCCGGGGGTCGGCATTGGCCGATGGTCCGCCGACGGGCTCGGCGATCTTCATCCCGATTTCGACACGGACCCGATCCGGCTCGATAATCGTGGGAAGGAGGTCGATTCGCGTGCCGGACTGCATCGATTGGACTTGGCCATCCGCCTGCGACGGCATGACGGCCACATCCCCGCCAGACTGGAAGGTTGCACGCCGACCACTGACGGTAACCAGGGTTGGCTCCGCGAGGACGCGAGCCAGCTTGTCCTTGCCGGCGGCCTCCAGAAAGTCGAGGAGTGCCGCATTGTTGTCCAGCACCTGCAGGTCACTCGCATCCAGCGGGCTGACCGCCTTGTTCTCCTGAAGAACCGTCCAATCGAATCCGAGCTTATCCAACTTGCTTCGCGAAACCTCAACCACGCGGAAGTGGAAGAGAATCTGCCGAGGAGGGACCTCGGGCTTCCCTTCGCCCAGGCGATCCTGGAGTGCCTGTCGTTCCCGGGCGATCAGTTGGCGAACCTCTTGCGCCTCCTGGCCTTCACCCGCGGCTTCCAGATGGATAGCCGCCTCGAGGAGGTGTTCCAACCGGGCGGTGGCGCCGTGGGGCCCGGGCACGTTTTGCGCGGCGGTTGCGGGGATCGGTGCTGGACGACAGTACGGCGAAACCGGCGTTGGGGCAGGAGCCCCATAAATGAAGCCCCCTCCCTGGGAAACCACATGCGGAGGAATCGGTGGCGGAACCGGAACGACCGGAGGCAGCGGCTGAACGACAGGCGGAGCGGCTGCGTCGGGTGTCACGCACGTGGGGATCGGCCCCGAAACCCTGTATTGCAGAACGGGCCTCGGGCTCGGAGCCCCCAGAACCAAGACCGGTTCCTGGCAACTTACGTGCGGGGGGTCTTGCCTTGGAGCAACCGTCTCCACAGGCACCGCCTCTTCACGGCCAAGGCCAGCATTGAACCAGGCCAGGACCAGACCGACGAAGACCGCAAACCTCATGACACCCTCCTGACGTCACCGAGACCCCTTCGATCATGCGGGTACACAACGATCCAGCATCGCGTGCCTATAGCAGGCCTTCGCAGCAGTGTCTACGTCAGGTCGAGGGGGTGAAATGACGAATGTCCAATCACGAATGAAGGTCGAATTTGCAGTGCCCGAATGTATGCTGGCGTGAAGCCTTGCCGTTCGGGCTTCGTCATTCGTCATTGTTTCCCCATTCGTGCTTCGACATTCATCATTCCTCCCTCGCCGACCACCTGTTCAAACTCGGCCACCGCCCGGGACAGTTCATCGATCAGCGCCCCGGGGCCCGACTTCTGGAGCGTGTCGCGAACCGAGCGGTAGTACCAGAGGGTTCCCTCCCGGCCGCCGCGGAAGTGCTCCCAGACGGACTCACCCCACTGGCGATAGGACATGAGAAAGGAACGAATGTTGTCGAGCTTGTCGGCCGCCGAGATCAGACGGGCGGAGGGCGATGCCGTGGCTAGGTGGGCCAGGTAGTGTTCTTTGCGATCGCGCCAAGGGGGTTTAGGCATCTGGTCCGTGTCGCTGCACTCGTCCACAAGGCCCGCAACGTGATCGCCGAAGCGGCCGCGGATCAGTTCGCGAGTCTTGGAGCCGCCCTGGTCCTCGATCGCGTCGTGGAGAACCGCCGCAATGGCCGTGTCCTCGTCGGCTCCATGCTCCAGAACGAGCCCCGCCACCCGCAACAGGTGTGCGGCGAAGGGCGTGTCGGAGAGCTTGCGTTTCTGATCGCGGTGCAATTCCAGGGCCAGCTCAACGGCGCGGGTGAATCGTTCCGTCAGTTCCATCGTCAGACACACCTCAGCGCGGACGCCTGAACCGAGAATCAAGATAAGCCCCGGCGTCGCTGTGCTCGGCCTTTACCGACGAGTTCTCGAGTGCAGCGATCCGATCGAGCAGGTTGCGTTCCCGTTCATACCACCGTTCCCGATCGCGCAGCAGGCGCAGGATCATCAGACGCGATTCACAGAACAGCCGGATGTTTGCTTCCGCCTGAATCTCGGCATCCTCTTCAGACGGCGGGGTTGCCCCGATGCTGACGACCAGGCGGCCGTCGGGCAATGTTGCCACCACGGTTCCTCCGTCGCTGACCTGATCATCGATCACCAGCGGTCCGGGACTTGCCGACTGGCATATCGCCTCGAACACAGCGGCCTCCGCATCCTCGACCTTCGGGCTCCGTTCGATGCGCACCGGATCGAAAATATCGCAGTCGTCGGACTCTTCAACTTCCCACCAGCGCATGACTGCTCCTCCCTCAACATGTTTCCGCTCGGACGACTCGGGCCCGGAGGCGGTTTCGAGCGGTGAAAGGCAAGATGGGGTGAAAGTGCCTCTGGCGAGCCTCCGTTCCGCTTCATGTTATTGTAAGCGGCGGGGGCAAGAAAAGTCAGCAAAATCTGCAACAAACCGGTAGTGTTCTCCGCCAGGGAAGTGTTTCCCTGCAAGTTGGCGAGGCCGGCTGACACGTCAGCGGGGAGGGGGGACTTGGGCACCCGCAATTCGGCCTACCTGCCCACCTTCAAAAATGCTGAATTCGGCCCATACCGGCAGATGATCCGACACCTGGGCAGCCTGGCGGACCGTAAGGTTCAGTTCGCTCATTAGGTCCATGGCTCCCGATCGTCCGGCAAACTCGACAGTCGCCCGGCTTTCGAAGAGGATGTTGTCGACCGTTGCCGGGCCGAGCGTGGTGGTGGGCCGGTCGGCAATCGACCACATCAGGTGGGGAATGCGGTTCAGTCCGCCAAGGTTCTGCGGATTGGCGCCGAACGAACCCACCAACAGAACGTCGTCTTCCCCCCGCCCGTCGTCACGCACGGCTCGGAACACGTCGGCCAGGAGGTTCAATTCGAGTTCGGCCTGGGTCGGATCGACTTCGACGTTAACCAGGGTGAATGTGAAGGCTTCCTCTGGACGGGGACCGCGGACGCGGAATGCCGCAACCAGCGGTTTGTGGAGAAAGACCTGGCCGGGATCGGCGATCTCGAAAACCGTGCTGCGATCGATTTCCAGGATCGACCGATCGAAGAAGTAGGCGGAGTACTTCTCGACCGGCTCGCGTCCGACTCGGGCAGAGACGGCGAAGTCGTAGTTTCTTCCTCCGTGGTTGACCTGTTCGAGGAGGTCCAGCACGACCGCCTGATTGTAACCCCAGATACCCTGGACGGCAGTCACATCAAATCTGCGAATGATCTCCGCCAGTCGCGCCGACACCTCGCGATGGTTGAGCTTCTGCCGGTCAAGGGGCCCGAAATTGGCCCCGGCGATTCGAATCGTCTTTCGGTCTCCTATCCCCACTTGCGGCAATGGCTCGGCATTCCCTGCGGGAGCGGTGGCCTTGCCGAGGGGTTTGACCCGAAAATCCTCGAGCCCCTCCAACCGATAGTTCGTGAAGAAGAAGTAGCCCCCAATCCCGAGGGCGGCGAGCAGGACAAGAGGGAGGCGTTTTGGCATGGGTCCATCCGTAGAATTGGCCCGCCGTCTACCACTGCCGGTCGCAGGGAGGGTGTCAACTCAGCACCAGCCGATCCAGGAACCGGTGGGGCGGCTCGGGCAAGCATCGAAGGGTAGCGAAACTCGTCCGAAGGCTCCATATCAATTATCCCCTCCACTGGGTGGATTCTGGTTGAGCTATCGACTCAATTCCCTGCGTGCCGGAACCAACGTTGGCCCTCCCCGTCCCCCTGAGCGAGGGTTCGAACCTGTTCCGCCGGCTGCAAGACGCCTGTAACGACAATTTCCGACAGGCAAGACACGAATCCACGCCAGACTCGTCGGATCCCAGGGCCGGTTTGACCGCCAGGAGAACGCAACCTAACCTTGGGCAAAGAGCTGGCTTGCAGAAGAGGCCAAGATAGAGATGCGCGGCATGGATCGAATCAACATCAAACGGAATCAGCTTCGAGAAACCCTCTCGACTGACACCAGTCACGGGTTTCGTGTGGCGCACGCGATGACGGTGGATCCCTGTTGTGTGTCGCCCGACACGACCATTCTGGAACTGGTCGAGCTGTTCCATGCGAAACAGTTTCGCCATGTTCTCGTGGTTGACCACGCCGGCAGCCTGACGGGCATCGTGAGCGACCGCGACGTGCTTCGCTGCTTCGGGCCGCAGGACTCGCCGAAACGTTCGGTGCTCGCGGCGATTCGTGTGGGCGACCTGATGAGCACGGACCTGGTAACGGTTCGGCCGGAAACACCGTTGGAGCAGGCCGTCACGTTGATGGTGGAAGAGGGAGTCAGTTCTCTTCCGGTCCTGAACGGAACGGAACTCGTGGGAATTCTTACCAATACGGACTTGCATGTCGTGCTGCAAGTTTTTCTCCAATCCTCACTGGCGGAAACATCGCTGGGTTCGGGGCGCTGCGGCACTTCCAGTCCGCACAGCTAGGACAACCGGACGACCGATTCTTTGGCCTGGTCCGATTGGTGTCGGCCGTTTCTGACGTGCGCGATACGCCGATTCTTGCGGATGCTTCCGCTATGTGGCGCGAGGGATTTTCGTTCGTATCGCGTTCGGCTGCGGTCCGATAGGTCCTATCAGGGCTTGCTCAGGATCACGCAAAAGACAACGGCCTCGGCTTCCTGGCAGCCATCCCCCTCCCCCGTGATGTTTCTCCCGAGAATACTGGTCTGTTACCAGCTGAGCGGTCGCCTGGCAAGCGGGCGATTCTCTCCACAAGGACACCTTCATGAAGAAAGACACCTTTCGAGTCGTGACCCGCGGCACCAACGGAGAAATCCGCATCCGCGATTACGGCAGTCAGGAGGACTTGGTCAGGCGACACCTGCAGATCGGTATCGACGACTGCAGCACCGACCTCGGACTTCGCGGCCTCCCGGTTTTTCGTGGGTTGATCGGCCCCATGCCCGAGGGAAAAAACATCATTCGTTATGAATCGCCGGAAATCTTCGAGACGCTGACGAAGGAGTGGAGCGTGACGAAGGCCGCCCGGCGCTCGCGCAAGCGTACCCAGGCCCCGACCTAGGAGTCTGCAGACGCCGAAGATAAACCCCCACTTCTCACCAGGGCCGCAAGGCCCTTTTTTGTTGGAGGAGTATTGCTCTCAGAAGCCTGACAAAGCGTACGAGTGTCCCACGGGCATGGATGTGCACAATCGGCGGTTTTGTCAGCGGCCCCAAAACAGCCTTGCGGGACTCATGACGACGATTCTTACCGCGAATCGCGCATGGCCATTTAGACCACCTTGCTGAACCCTGGCATGGCGATCGGATACCGTCCCTGGGCGTCGGGCTGTACGGGAGCCGGATCGTCGAGGCTGGTGAGTTTCTCCAGATCGGGGGCCAGTACCAGATCCGAGTTGAGGGCCTGGTCCCAGGTGACTTCCTTGCCCGACTCGGCGGCCATGCGGCCGAGAATGCCGGTCAGGGCGGCATAGGCGCTGCGTTCGGTTTCGTTGTACGGCTTGTTGTTGCGGATGGCGTCGAACAGCAACTGGTGTTCCAGGTCGTAGGCGTTGACCTCGGGGCCCTCGTATTGCCAGAGAATGTTGTCTTTGGCCTGCCGGTGGCTCTTGTAGAGGACGGGAACCTTGATCCCTTCGCCAAGCACGGCGGCCCCCTTGGAGCCGTGGATCACATCGCCGAAGAAGCCCCAGCAATCGACCATGTGACGCCCCTGGGCGAAGAGCCGCGTGCCGTCGGGGAACGTGTATTCCACAGCATAGTGGTCGAAGAGCTGGTCCGCGGCGTCGCGAACCTGCCGGCCCCCTTGCCCCTGGGCCGAGACGGGCCATGCATCCTTCACCCAGCAGCAGACGTCCAGATTGTGGATCAGCCAGTCCAGCAGGAAGCTGCCGTTCACCCAGGTGTAGCAGCTGTAATTGCGGATCTGATGGGCCAGCTCGCTCATCCCTTCCGACTTGGGCGTGAACCCGACCGGCGTGTGCTCGCGATAGGCCCAGCAGGTGATCACATCGCCGAGGGCCCCCTCGTGAACGCGATGGATGGCCTCCTCCAGGGGCGTGGAGTGGCGGCTCATCAGACCGCCGGCGATCTTCAGACCCTTCTCGTCGGCCTTCTTGCCGGCCGCCAGCACTCGCCGGATCCCCGGTCCGTCAACGGCAAAGGACTTTTCCATGAAGACGTTGACGCCCTTCTCCACCGCGTATTCCAGGTGCATCGGACGGAAGGCCGGCGGAGTGGCCAAGAGCACCACGTCGCTCCCCTTCAAGAGTTCGATCGCCTTCTTGTAGCCATCGAGTCCGACAAACTGCCGCTCGGCCGGCACATCGACCTGATCGGGAAACTGGTCGGTGAGCTGCTTGAGGCTCCCTGACAGGCGATTCTCGAACACGTCGGCCATGGCCACAAGTTTCACCGGGCCCAGGTTCTTCGTGCCGAGCGCATTGGCGGCCGCCCCGGTCCCTCGCCCGCCGCAGCCCACCAAGGCGACGCGGATCGTGTTGTCCTCCCCTGCGTGAACTCGGGGCGTCAGCACACCCGCGACCGCCACACCCGCGAGGAGCCCACCGCTAGCTTGAAGAAACTCACGGCGCGATGCGGTCGGTCGGGGGCTCGGTTGTTGCGTAGCCATGGGCACGCCCTTTCGTATCGATAGGAGGAATCGGGTAAGATCTTAGGGGGAATTCTCGCAGCCAGGCGACCACCCCTGTGGGCGGCCCCTCTTTCTTCCCAGGATTCTGAGGGGCAGGAGAGATGGTGTCAAGCTTCTGCCGGTCACAAGGCGGATTTCTTCGCTTGCGGCAACGGACCGAATTCCCCCTGCGAGAGAGGGAGAATCCAGAAACCCGGCTTTCCGGCGCTCCCAAGCCGGGTTTCTCCCGCGCTGCTACATCTCCGACGCGTCGGGAAAATGGTCGGCGCCGTCGCTCTTGGCAATGACGGTGATTCCGCCGTCCGTGATCGTGAAGCCCCGGGAACGGTCCAGATCGTGATCGTAGCCGATTTCGACACCCGGCGGGATGGATACGTTCTTTTCGACGATGGCACGGCGGATCTTGGCATGGCGGCCCACGTCGACGCTGGCGAAGACGATCGAATCCTCGACCGCCGCAAAGCTGTTGACTCGCACACCGGCGCTGAGGATCGACCGTTCGACACGCCCGCCCGACACGATCGAACCGGAGCAGATGATGCTGTCGACGGCGAAACCGCGCCGCTGATCACCCGCAAACACGAACTTCGGAGGCGGCAGGTTCGGTTGATAGGTGCGAATCAGCCATTGCTCGTCGTACATGTTCAGTTGCGGATCGACACTGATCAGGTCCATATTGGCATCGTAGTAGGCGTCGAGGGTCCCTACGTCGCGCCAGTAGGCTTCACGCTTGCGATTCTCGTCCATGAACCGGTAGGCAAACACGCGATTGGTGTCGATGATCGATGGGATGACATCTCCGCCAAAATCGTGGCGGCTCCCGCGGCGCGTGGCGTCGCGGCACAGTTCCTCGAACAGGAATCTGGCGGTGAACACGTAGATGCCCATCGAAGCCAGGCAATTGGTTTCGTCGCCGGGCACCGGCTTTGGGTTGGCCGGCTTCTCCTCAAAGCCGATGACGCGGCTCTGCGTGTCAATCTCGATGACGCCGAAGGCGCCGGCGGCCTCCTTGCGAGATACGGGCAGAGCCCCAACTGTCATGTCGGCCTGGGTGGCGATATGGGCATCCACCAGCTTCTTGTAATTCATCTTGTAGATGTGGTCGCCCGCCAGGATCACCACGTACTTGGGGCTCTCCTTCTCGATCGTGTAGATATTCTGGTAGACCGCATCCGCAGTTCCCTGGTACCAGCTCTCGTCGATCCGCTGTTGCGGCGGAACGACATCGATGAACTCGCCCAGTTCCCGGCAGAAATAACGCCCCCACCCCATACTGATGTGGCGGTCCAGACTCATGGCCTTGTATTGGGTCAGGGCCAGGATCTTGCGGATACCGCTGTTCAGACAGTTGGAGAGCGTGAAGTCGACGATTCGGTAGGCGCCCCCAAAGGGCACGGCCGGTTTCGCTCGATCCCGAGTGAGAGGATCGAGCCGCGATCCCTTTCCGCCGGCAAGAATGACTGCGACCACTTGGTCCCGCATTACGACCTCCTCATTTGCCCCTTCTCACGGATGCAGTTTCGCATGACGGAGACTTCCCTGAACCCATCCCACAACCACAAACCCGGTCCCCCACGGGCGGAGACCAACAGGGATGTCCGTGTTCAAATCGGTACCAAAAACACTTCGGCTTGCCCGGCCGCTGCTATTGTAGCGTTCGGGCAGTTTTTGCCAAAGAGCATAAGTCGCCCAAGCAGGATCGGAGCCACCGGACCATTGTCAACCGTCCAGCCACTCTCGCTGCCAGAGCTCCAGGAACAGAAGAGCCCAGAGCCGGTAAGCGTGATCGAAGCGGCCGGCGATGTGCTCCTCGACCAGCCGATCCACGGCCGCCGGATCGAACAGCCCCCGCTGCCGGGTGCGTGAGTCGGAGAAGACCTCCCGGGCGAACGACGACAAGGGACCTCGGAACCAGTGGTCCAGAGGAACGCCAAATCCCATCTTCGGGCGCCGCACGATCTCCTGAGGGATGAGGTCGGCAAACGCTTCCAGAAGTACCCGTTTCCCCCTGCCAAAGCGGAACTTTCTTGCCACCGGCATACGAGCAGCCAACTCGACTACCCGGTAGTCGAGCATCGGCTGACGGCATTCCAGACCGTGGGCCATCGAGGCAATGTCGACTTTCGTCATCAGGTCACATGGCAGGTAAGTTACCAGGTCGACCAGGCTCGTGGCCGTCACCGGATCGCGTTGCCGGCATTGGGCCGCGGCCTGGAGAAGAAACTGCAGCGGATCCTCGTCCGGCATCCGGGCCAGGAAATCTTCGCTGTAGAGCTCCGCGCGACGCGCTTCGTTGAAGATCGCGATCCACCCCAGGTAGCGGGCCCATGGCGGCAGGGCCAGCGACTCGGCAAACCGCTTGAACCGGCGGCGATAGGATTTCTGCCGCGGACTGGCCGGCAGACGCTGCCAGAACCGTCCAGCCACGGCGGCCCGGACCGGCCAGGGCAGGCGGTCGAACCATCGCCCCAGGGCAATGGCCCGGTAACGGGGATACCCGGCAAACAGCTCGTCGCCGCCGTCGCCGGTCAGGGCAACCGTCACGTGGCGCCGGGTCATTTGCGAAACGTACCACGTGGGAATGGCCGAACTGTCGGCAAAAGGCTCGTCGTAGTGCCAAACGAGCTTCGGCAGGATCGCCAAAGCGGATGTCGATTCCGTTTTCCCGGGCAAATGCCAATTGGGCTTGATGATGTTTTCCGGCTCCCGTGTATTCGGTCTCCTGGACGATGAGAATTTGATCCCGGTCCATTTCCTGCGCCAATGCGAAC
>CAYSCH010000079.1:13722-23641 GCA_964429355.1 uncultured Planctomycetaceae bacterium
CTGCGGCAGGATCGCCAAAGCATCGGGCTCGACCTGGAACTCCTCGTGCTGCGTGCCGAAACGTTCGGAAGCCAAACGGGCGTAACTCGTCTCATCGTATTCGGCGATGGGAAAACCAATCGAAAACGTTTTCACCGTCTGATTGCTGAGCCGCTGCATCAGTCCGACAACGACTGTCGAATCGATGCCGCCCGAGAGAAAGGCCCCCAGCGGCACCTCGCTCTGAAGCCGCATCTGGACCGACGAGGTCATCAGGTCCCGAAGCTCTTCCCGGTCCTCCTCCGGACGCCGGTGCTGCTCCAGGTTGAAGTCGGGCTGCCAGTAACTCTTGACGGTCAATTGGTCGTCGCGCCAGATCGCGTAGTGCCCCGGAGACAGCTTGCTGAATCCCTCCAGAATCGTTCGCGGATGAGGGACATATTGATAGGCCAGATACAGGTCGACCGACTGGGGATCCAGCTTGCGCGCAATGCCGGGGACCTCCAGAAGGCTCTTCAGTTCGCTGGCAAACATGAAGCGGCCCGGCTCGTTGCGATAGACGACCGGTTTCTTGCCGAGCCGATCCCTCGCAATCATCACTTGCTGCCGGTTCCGGTCCCAGATCGCCATCCCGAACATGCCGTTTAAGTGCTGCAGGCAGTCGGGCCCTTCATCCTCGTAGAGGTGAACGATAGTTTCCGTGTCGCTGTGAGTGCGGAACGTGTGCCCGGCACCCTCCAGCCGGCGCCGCAGCTCGGGAAAGTTGTAGATCTCGCCGTTGAAGACAATCCAAACGGAACCATCTTCGTTCGACAGCGGCTGCTGCCCGCCTGCCAGGTCGATGATCGAAAGTCGGCGGTGCCCGAGCACGACCCCCGGATTGAGCGAATATCCGGGACGGGGCGAAAGCGGAACACAGTGGGAGCCCCCTTCATCAGGACCGCGGTGCCGCAAGGCCTCGACCATCCGCGTGAGCGTGCTGTGGTCGATCGACTTGGCTGGATCCGTCCAAATTGCTCCGGTAATTCCGCACATAGATGAAGGTAAGGCGCAAATACGATTGCGAGAACCAAGTCGAGCCCATCGGCTGGAACACCGCCAACCGCGGTTCGCCGAATCCACTCCACTCCGCTCTCCTCGCACACGGGACCGTGCGATTGGGAGGGTAAGATGATGCCACCCCTATTATAACCGGAACCGACCGGCGTTCTCCATCAGAGCCGGCTCCACTGCTGGAATTCCCCAGCAACACCTGTCACAATGTGGCTCGGGCGGTCTGCCGTACCCCTAAGGATCAACCCGCCAGTTCCCCCTGTTTCTGAAATGAGAGTCCGATGACCTGCTCCACAATCCTCCTGGCAATACTCGTTGCCGGTGCCCAGCCCCAAGATCTGCTTGATGATTTTTCCTACCCGACGGCCCCGGCGGCCCAGGCTGCCTGGACGGCGTCGGAAGGAACTCTGAAAATCGACGTGGCCAGCGATGGTGATCGCTCGGTTCTCACAGTCCCGGCGCCGTTTGCCGCGTCACCTGAGCTGGAACGCACCGTCATCGATCGTTCGGTCAAACTCAATCTGGCGGCACCAGGGCAGTTTGAACTGCAGATCGCCGTCGACCCGCCGGAGGCCTGTGGGAGCTTGACCCTCTATTTCCGCAGCGGACGCGGATGGTACGGTGCCGGCAGCGGGGTAGCCGATAAGGGATGGCAGACGGTGCGATTCTCAAAGGCCAGTTTCCGCACGGAAGACACGCCGGCCGGTTGGGATAAGATCGACGGGATCCGCATCGCTTGCTGGCGGGGCCGGGCGAAAGACGCCACGATCCGCATTCGCCGCCTGGCTGCCTGCTGGAGCGATGTGGCCCTGGTCATCCCCACCGCTGCCGATCATCCGGACGATCGCGAGATCGATTCCGCCCTCCAGGCGGCCGAGTCGGTCGGCGAGATGCTCGACGACCTGGGCCTCGGAGCCGACGCGGTGGAAGATGCCACCTTGCCGGCCGGCGGGCTCGGCCGGCGACATGTCGCGATCGTTGCCTACCATCCACGGATGTCGGACGCAACGGCCGCGGCGCTTGCCGATTTTGTCGAAAAGGGGGGCAAGGTCTTCGGCTGTTACGGGCTTCCAGACCCGTTGGTCAAGGCACTCGGCTTCAAGCGGGCAGAATATCACCGCCCCGCTCCGGGAACGCTGGCAGAGATTCGCTTCGATGCTTCCGATATCCAGGGCCTCCCCCAATCAGCCCGCCAGGCTTCCTGGAATATCAGCACCGTGGAGCCTGTCGGCAACGGCGCCCGAGCGATCGGCCACTGGTTCGACGCCAGCGGCAAGCCGACCAACCTGCCGGCCATGTGGGTCTCCAATCGCGGCGCTTACCTCAGCCACATCATTCTCAGCGACGATCCCGGGGCCAAACGGCAGATGCTTGCCGCCGTGCTGGGGCACCTTGACTCGGGGCTCTGGCAGCAGATGGCCACGGCCGAGTTGGAAAAGGTCGGTAAGGTGGGACATTGCCAAACGCTCCAGGAGGTCGCCGAGTTTGTGAAACTCTCGGGCCGGGCCGATGCAATCGAGGCCGGAAAGGCCGCCGTCGAGGCGGAGGCAAAGGCCAAAGACCTCGTTGCGGCAGAGAAGTTCGCCGATGCGGTCGCGACGGCCCGCCAGGCCCGCGACCTGTTGGCCAGATCGTATCTGCTAGCCCAGGAAAGCCGACAAGTGGAAGGCCGTGCCTGGTGGAACCACTCGGGCACGGGTCCCTATCCGGGCGACTGGGATCGGGCCTGCCGCGAGCTGGCCGATGCCGGCTTCAACATGATCCTCCCCAACATGCTCTGGGCAGGCCGGGCCCATTACCCGAGCGATGTGCTCCCCCGCAGCGAAACGAACGAAAAGTACGGCGATCAGATCGAGCAGTGCCTCGCTGCCGCGAAGAAATACGGACTGGAAGTCCACGTCTGGAAGGTGAACTACAACTTGTCCGGCGCCCCTGGCGAGTTCGTGGAGAAGCTGCGCGAAGAGGGGCGGCTCCAGGTGTTCGTGGGGGGTGAGTCCCAGGCGTGGCTCTGCCCTTCGCACCCCAAGAACTTCCAGCTCGAAGTCGACAGCATGCTGGAAGTGGCCAAGAAATACGACGTGGACGGGCTCCACTTCGACTACATTCGCTACCCTGGCGGGAACTCCTGCTTCTGCGACGGATGCCGGGAGCGGTTCCAGGCCGATTCGGGGTTGAAGGTCGACGCCTGGCCGAAGGACTGCCATTCGGGCGTTCACAAGGCGGCCTACACCAAGTGGCGTTGCGACCAGATCTCGCGCCTCGTGCAGGCTGTGCATGAGGAAGCCAAGAAACTCCGCCCTTCGTTGAAGATTTCGGCTGCCGTGTTCGGGTCCTATCCGTCGTGCCGCGAGTCGGTGGCCCAAGACTGGCCCGAATGGATCAAGGCCGGATGGCTTGATTTCGTCTGCCCCATGGACTATACCAACAGCGATCCCGGCTTCTGCGGCCTGGTCGAGAACCAGCTTGAGCTCGTCGGCGGGCGGATTCCCGTCTATCCCGGCATCGGTGCCACGGCATCCAGCAGCAGTCTTCCGGCCGATCGCGTGGCGGGCCAGATCATGCACGCCCGTCGACTCGGCGCAGCCGGCTTCACGATCTTCAATCTGAGCGAATCGACCGCCCGCGACCTGCTGCCGGGGCTGAAGCTCGGAGCCACCGCCGAAAAGGCAGAGCTGCCGCACGGTCAGAACTGAACCTTCAGGGGCCGCATGGCTGATGCCGGACCGGTTGAGCGGGGCAACTGGCGACGATATCCGGGAACGTGTCGCGGCGAGCAACAGCAAACGGGCTGGAAAGTAATACGTCCGCTATGTTCCAGGCCATCGAGTTCATTGCCGTCGTTACAGCCGCAATCTACGGGATCATGGAAGCCCGTGGCGCCCGGATGGACCCCCTGGGCGTGATCACCGTGGCCTTTGCCGTCGCCTTCGGCGGTGGAACACTTCGCGACGTGTTTCTCGATCGCCATCCGCTTTTCTGGATCGCCAACGCCCACTACACGGTCATCGTTTTCTTCATGGCGGTGACCACTTGCCTCATACCCAAACTGCCGGTGGCCTACAAAAGGTACCTGGCAATTCCCGATGCCCTGGGGCTCGGCCTGTTCAGCATCGTCGGCACCCAGTACGCACTTGAGGCCGGCACGACCTGGTTCGTGGCCACGCTGTTTGGTGTTATTACAGGAACATTCGGGGGTGTGATCAGCGATATCCTCTGCAATCGCGTGCCATCGCTGTTCCGTTCATCTCCTCTCTATGCGACTTGTTCGTTCGCCGGCTGCTGGGTGTTCCTGGGCGTCGGCAGGATGGGACTTGCTGAACCGATCACGGCAACCGTGGGGATTGTGTGCATTGTGTTGATGCGGTTCGCGGCGATCTACTGGAACGTAACGCTTCCGGAACTGGACGATGGGAGAGGCGAGTAGAGTCTCGCCACCGACCTCATCTCCGAACTTGCACTCCCCCGGGCTCGAGCCGTGGCTGAGCTCAGCCCCCGCAGGTAAAATGATCGCCTGGCGATCACACAGGTTCGTGGAGGAGATCCTCATGTCGGCTCGCATGCTTGGACTGTTGTTTCTGGGAGCGTTGGCGGGTTCGGCTCCGGCGGCCGAGGGGCAACTGGCCTGCGATACAGTCCCGCCGGTATCGTCTTTCCGGTTCGAAGGGGTCGTTGGCCAGCGGGTTGATGCGAATCTCGACAGGTGGCTCCTGCGGGCGCCCGTGGCCAATCCTGGTCTGTTATCGATGTTCCGGCTCCGCGATCGGCAGCCTCAGCCCGACATCATGCCGTGGGCAGGCGAGTTCGTGGGCAAGTACCTGATCTCCGCAATCCAGGCGATGCGAATGACCGACGATGAACGGTTGAAGGCCACGGTTGAAAGTGTCGTGGATGAACTCGCCCGTTGCCAGGCCGACGACGGATACCTGGGTCCCTTTCCGCAGGACCAGCGGCTGCTCAAGCACTGGGATCTGTGGGGGCACTACCATGTGATGCTCGCCCTGCTGATGTGGCACGACGCAACGGGCGACACCAGGGCCCTGGACGTCTGCCGCAAGATGGCCGACCTGATGGCGGCCACCTATCTCGACACCGATCGGCGCATGCTCGACGCCGGCAGCGACGAAATGAACCTGGCGGTGATCCACGGCCTCGGGCGGCTCTATCGCAAGACGGGAGAGCCTCGCTGCCGGCAGATGATGGACGAGATCGTCGTCGATTGGGAAAAGGCTGGAGATTATTTCCGCACCGGGCTGGCCGGCGTGGAGTATTTTCGCACGCCACGCCCCCGATGGGAGAGCCTCCACGATCTGCAGGGACTCGTCGAGCTGTACCTGATCACCGGTGATGAACGCTATCGCACGGCGTTTCTTCACCACTGGTACAGTATCCGGCGCTGCGATCGGCGCAACACGGGTGGGTTCAGTTCCGGCGAGCAGGCCACGGGGACTCCCTATGAACCGACCGCGATCGAGACCTGCTGCACGATCGCGTGGATGGCCCTGACGGTGGACGCCTTGCGGTTGACGGGCGATCCGGTCGCGGCCGACGAACTGGAGCTTTCGACACTGAACGGGATGCTCGGCGCCCAGCACCCGTCGGGCAACTGGTGGACCTACGACACGCCGATGAACGGAATCCGCGAGGCCTCGCACGACACGATCGTGTTCCAGGCCCGGGCCGGCACGTCGGAATTGAACTGCTGCTCGGTCAACGCACCCCGCGGTCTGGGCATGCTCTCGGAGTGGGCGGTCATGCAGACGGAGAAGGGGCTGGCGGTGAACTACTACGGTCCCATGACGGCCAAGGTCTGTTTGAAGGATGGGCAGCCGGTTACCGTTACCCAGGAAACGCAATATCCCCTGGAGGGCCGCATTCGCCTGTCGGTCTCGCCCAAGGAGGCCGCGCAGTTCGAGCTCAAGTTGCGTATTCCCGCGTGGGCAGCTCAGGCATCGGTGCGGTTGCCCGACTCGAAGACTATTGTGGGACATCCGGGCAGTTATGCTTCGATCGAGCGGGAGTGGAAGCCGGGCGACTCGGTGGAGATCGAGCTGGACATGCCGCTCCGAGCCATCGCTGGGGACGGGCCGATGTTTGGGCGGATGAGCGTTTATCGAGGCCCGCTCCTGCTGGCCTTCGACGCGCTGGAGAACGACTTCGACGAAGGGGAGTTGCCGCGTTTGACCCCCGCCCTGCTCGAGAAGGCCCATGTTTCATTTCCCAAGGGCGACGAGGCGGGCCGGCGGATCGGCCGGTTCTCGCCGTGGCTTCACGTAGATCTCCCACTGGCCGACGGACGCAGGCTGCGGCTGGTGGATTTTGCCAGTGGCGGATCGCTCGGGAGCCGCTATGCGTCGTGGTTGCCGGCGGACGAACTGCCCCCTCCGATTCCGGTGCCGGACGAGCCCGCCGACGGTGCTCATGTGCCGGCCGGGCGGATGTTGTTTACGCTGCGGCCGCCGGCTGTGGAAGCGACGGATCGCACTGGCGAGCTTGTGATTGCCGCGACAGCCGACTTTCGAGATCCCGCCGTGCGACTGGATTGTGGCGCTGCCTGGCGGATCGTGGTGCCGGCCGAGAACTCTGCCGCTTTCAAGCCCGGCAATACGTATTTCTGGAAATTGATCGCAAAGACTCCTTTCGGCGAGCGGGAAAGCGTGGCCCCGGCCAAGCGTTTTGTGGTCGACCCGGCCCTGCCGCCTTTGACCGATTGGATGCTCAGCGAGTTTGGTGAGCGGGCCGATGGGGTGATGGTCGAGGCACGGCTGGCCGGTTCGCCTGAGCCCACATTCGGCCAGCTCAAGTCGGCACAGGGGTGGAAGCCGGCGATGGGACCGAAGGGGCAGCCCGACGGTGCCGTCGACCTCGACGGGCAGACGGGAATGGTCACCTATGCCCTGAAGGCCTTTCCGGCGGAGCGATACACGGTGAGCCTGTGGCTTTTCTATGGGCAGCGCGAGCCTCGGCTCGGCCAGGTCTTCAGCGCATGGTGCCGGGGGATGGACGATCCGCTGCGGATCTGTGTGGAAAACGGCGAGCTGTCCGCCCGAATCGAGGCGGGGCAGGTCTATCGAACGGAGCCGGTGGCGGTCGAACCGGGTAAGTGGTATCACGTGTGCGTTGTCAAGGACGGCCCGCGTTTAACCCTGTTTGTAGACGGCCGTGAGGCGGCAGCCGTGGACGTGCCGGCAAAGATCCGGTCGCAGGCCCGTGATTGTGCCTTGGGAGGAAATCCGCACTACACCGGTGCGAGCGAATATCTGGCGTGCCGGGTGGCGGAATTTCGGATGAGCGCCAGGGCCCTGACGAAAGAGGAGGTGGGGGCGATTTGCGAGGGCTCACCCCTGGCACCGCGATAGCCTTGCCCGGCAGACGCTGCACTCGAGAGACAAGTGCATCTTCCTTGAATGCCGCGGCCGGCGATGATTGCTTTGAACCAACTTCCCGGCTTCTACCTGTGTCCGGGAGGCCCGAACCTCAGGCCGGTGTCGACGTGGTTCCGGAAGGAACCGTGGGCAAAGCCGGGCAAGGCGCCCGCGATCCTGTCCGGTGGGCAATTTCGCACCGGAAAGGAAGCCGGGAAGTTGTTTTGAGCTATTCGAGCAGAACGGGTACCGTGAAGGCACCTTCAATTACGTTGCGATCCTCGCTCAACCCGGGTGTAGCGCGCAAGTTTCCGTCGTAGATATACGATTTCTCGATCCGCAAGTAGGAATCGTTGGATCCGTGGAAGCTGGTGTCGATGACGGTAACAACGCCCCAACGCACGATGTGGGCCTCCAGATTGTTCCCACCTTCGTCGGTGAGGAGATCGTAGATCGGAATCAACCGTCGTTGGGACACAATCTGCTGGAGTGAGTGTTTCATACCGGAGGAGAGGCCCGTATCCGCACCGAGCCACATGGCGCGAAGCGCATCGATGTGCGTATTGGTGGGAATGATTCCATCGGCATAGAGGGCGTCAATGTCTGTTTGCCGAAGCCCGTTGAGGATCTGATCGGACAGATCATCCGTACTATTGTTTCCCAGTCCGATGTCAACGGTACCCCAGTTTCCGGGAACCTCGGCGCCGAAGTCGTCGAGGATCCGCCCATCGCCATAGATACTCCACTGCTCGCCTGACTCCTGCATCTCCCACTCGGAGAGCGGAATCGCGAAGGGGAGAACGTCGGATCCGGCCTTCAGTCCGCTGGCTTTTTGCAGCGCGGCGGTCGCCGTGGCAGCGACACTGGCCTCGCCGAACCCGATGGCCCGGGCGAAGAAGAGCGGCGCCCGGCTGTTGGCGCGGCCATCGCGCCGGAGAGTAACGCGAACCGTATCGAAAATACCAGTCTGCAGGATCTGCAGGTTCGTGTAGACGGTGCCGGGCTCAAAACGCCCAATGACGATATCTTCGTCGAGCACCGAGAAGCCGGCTCCCGCATTGGCTGCGGCATACTGCCGCACGGCCGCACGAACCGCTTCCAGGTCCTGGTATCCCTCGGAATCCGGCTCGAGATTCAGAGTGCCGGCCAGTGCGGCGGCATCGGCGGCGCGCTGCAGGTCGGTTCTGGCCTTGAGCAGATAACCGTAGTCGACGGCGAAGGCCACCATTCCCAAGAGTGGAATCGCCGCCAGGGCAACCAGGACCAGGATCGAGCCTTTTCTACGTTGCCGAGGGTGCCGCGCTGGTTTCATCGATTGTCTCCCGCATCAACTCCTGAAGCAGCCGGTCAGTGCCGGTAGAACATGGAGCTATTCACGCCTCACGACGGTGGATGTCTCGAGTGCCCTGCCTCGCCCGACCCCGACGCCGCTGAGCCAGCGAACTGCGTCGAACTGGAACGCAACTTGAACAACCACCGGAGATCCGGTGGGAACGGCCGCGAGGTTGACGCCGGACAGGCTGTTTCCGGCGGAGTCGAGAACGTTCACTTCGAGTGTCGAAGCGAGCTGCGCCTCCGAAAGGTTCGGAAACCGATCGGCGAGATATGTGCTCACCGACGCTTTGACGGCTTCGGCGTCGACGGTGGTCGGCTTGGCAGCCTCTCGGGCCGCGCACGCCGAGGCTCCGCTCACCGCCTGTCCCACGTTCGCAAACTGGCCGACGTCCACCATTCCCAGGAACAGGGCCACAAGAAGTGGCGCCGTTACGGCAAATTCCACGGTCGCAGCTCCGCGCCGGTCCAGTGGAACCTGCCGGCGCGAGAATCGGTTTCGTCTTTGAGGGACCTTCATGGCCGTTACCCTGGTTCTTCTGGACATGAGGCGCGTATTTCACTCCCGCACAAGAGTCGATTGACCTGCGAGCACGATATTGGCAGCGTGGCCGAAGGCATTTCCCCGGACCCAACTGATGTCGGCCGTGTTGACCTGCACATGTACCGAGACCTCGCTCCCCGATGCGATGGTGCTCAGATCTTGGGGAGAGGTGGTGATCCGCACGGAGGCCGAATCAGCCACCGGGCCAAGGGCCCCGCCCAGATAGTCGCGTACAGCAGTTTCCACTGCCTGACTCTCGAGGGTGGTGGCCAGCATGGCCTTGCGGCAGCCTCGTTGGGCGGCGCTGGTGAGCGCCTGCTGCACCATCATGTAGCGGCTGAGCTCGATCATGCCGAATAAGAAAATGAACACGACCGGAACGACCATCGCAAACTCAACCAGCGTAGCGCCGCGCCTTGGTTTGCGCGAGCCTCGTCTTCCGGATAGCATGATCGCCTCTCCGCTGGGGGCAGCGGCTGTGCAAGCAAGGAATGCCTTGCCTGCGCCCGGTGCGCCCGGTGCATCTGGCCCGACCCCGGCAGCAGCTCGGCCAAGGTTGGGGCCAACGATTTCTTCAACGAGTCAAATGAAAAGAACCGTGATAGCTGTTGGCAAAACGAAGGAGGCTCCCACGGTTTGCCGGTGTTGC
>CAYSCH010000079.1:23651-28801 GCA_964429355.1 uncultured Planctomycetaceae bacterium
GCTATGGATGAGCTGTTTGTTGAACTTGTCCCTATGGAAAACATACGTCAGATTCGCACTTCGGGAGCTGATTCTTTCAAAGCGGATAAAGAAACGATTGGCCGTGGGCATCAGAACCCACCGGGAAACCGCAATTCTGCGACAATCTCTTTCAGGACACTCGATTTCGCGAAAGTTGAAGCGGTTTCTTGTGTTCTGCGCAGTCCCAGGTAGAATCGACACGATCCTACCATCTGTATCCGCCCGTAAGCCCGAACCCAATGCACCGCAGGAATCCCATGAATCCTCGCTTCCCCACCCTGGCTGGCGCGATCCTGGTATGGGGCGTCCTTGCCACTTGCGGCTCGTTTTCCGCCGCCGAAAGCAATACTCAGCCCCCTTTCGAGACCGATGCCACCGGCACGGCGACCGCCGGCGCCCCTCTGGTCGCGCCGTGGCGCACCGTGGATCTGGACCCGGCATTTGCCGGCGAGTGGGTCGTTCTCGGGGACATCGACGGGGATCGCTCGGTCGAAGTCGTTTCCGCCCGAAACGTCGACGAGAACGACAACCACTTCACCTCGGCCGTAGTTGCCCAGAAGCTCGATGGCTCCGTCCTCTGGACCTGGGGCGATCCGAAGACCGGCCGCCGCAAACTCCATCACGATCTGGCCTGCCAGATCCACGACCTCGACAACAACGGCACGAGCGAGGTGGTCCTCGCCGCCGATCGCCAACTGCTCGTCCTGGAAGGAAAGTCCGGCAAGCCGGTCCACTCCTTCCCCATCCCCGAGCACGCCAGCGACTGCGTGGTGTTTGCCGATCTTTCGGGCAGGGGCTGGCCGGCGGAAATCCTGGTCAAGACTCGCTACGGGCAGATCTGGGCCTATTCTCCCCAGGGAAAGCTCCTCTGGACCGTCCAGTCGCCGGGCGGCTACCCAACCGCCCACCAGCCCTTCCCGGTGGACCTGGATGGCGACGGGCGCGACGAGATCCTGGCCGGCTATGCCGCCTTGAATGCCGACGGTTCTATCCGCTGGACGTTCGAAGCCCAGCCGGGCAAGAAGAACGGTGGACATGCCGATTGCTGGCGGATTGTTCGCCTGGCCGAAAACGCCGCAGACACCCGGCTCATCATGACCATGTGTGGAGGAAACGCCCTGGTAATGACCGACGGTCTGGGGCTACCCATCTGGTGCCGGACGGGCCGGCACTACGAGTCGATCGACGTGGGCGAGGTCCGCTCCGATCTCGCAGGGCTGGAGATCGTCGTTGACGTCGACCATCTGCCTCAGCCCCCCATGCCGCTTTGCCTGTTCAGCGAGAAGGGAGAAGAACTCGGAAGAATCAACACCGACGGCACCCGCCACCACAAGCTCGTCGACTGGGACGGCGACGGGCAGATGGAGATGGGTTCAGCGCTGCCGTGCGGACTGTTTGACGGACACGGGCGACGGGTCGTCACCTTTCAGATCGACCAGGCCCAGCGTCCGTGGCAACTCGTGGCCGTGGATCTCATGGGTCACGGCATGCGCGACGTGATGATGGTCACCAGTCTCGACGACCACGAGAAGGTATATCTCTACCGCAATCCCGCCTCTGGCTCCATGCCGGCAGGGGTGCCGGCGGGGACCGGTCCGAATTTCACATTGTATTGACACCCGTTAGCCCAGGAGGCCCAAGATGAATCCGAACCAGAAGATCAGTCGTCGCCAGGTGCTTGCTGCGGCCTCGGGGGTCGCTGTTGCCACGATCGTGCCCCGACATGTCTTAGGACAGGGCCAAACCCCGCCGAGCGAGACCTTGAACGTGGCCGGCGTAGGGATCGGCGGGATGGGGTCGAACGACGTCCGCGAGATCTCGAAAGATGCCAGCGTGGTGGCCCTTTGCGATGTGGATGGCCGGGCACTGGCGGGCAACGCCCAGTATCACCCGAAAGCGACCCATTATGCTGATTTCCGGGAGATGCTGGATAAGGAGAAGAACATCGACGCGGTCATGGTTGCGACTCCGGATCACAACCACGCGGTGGTGACGATGGCGGCCATCAAGCGGGGTAAACACGTCTTCTGCCAGAAGCCCTTGACGCACTCGGTGTATGAAGCGCGGATGATCGGGCAGGCCGCCAAGGAGGCGGGCGTGGCAACGCAGATGGGCAATCAGGGACAAGCGAGCGAAGCCGCCCGGTTGATCTGCGAGCTGATCTGGGCGGGGGCGGTGGGCAAGGTCCGCCAGGTGCACGCCGGGTCGAGTCGTATCCCGCCGATTTCGCCGCGAGGCATCGCCCGTCCCCAGGATACGCCCGCTGTGCCTGCGGAGTTGGCGTGGGATCTGTGGCTCGGACCGGCCCCGGTCCGGCCCTATCATCCGACCTATCACCCCTTCGCCTGGCGTGGCTGGTGGGATTTCGGCACGGGCGTGCTCGGCGATATCGGCTGCCATCAGCTATCGGTGGTATTCAAAGCGTTGAAGCTCGGACACCCGACGAAGGTCGAGGCGTCGTCGTCCAACCATCCGTTCCCGCCGGAAATTGCCAACGAAACGGCCCCCCTTGCGTCGATCACGCGTTGGGAGTTTCCTGCCGAGGGCGAACGCGACGCGGTGAGCATCACCTGGTGGGACGGCGGACTGAAGCCGCCGAGACCGGATGAACTGGAACCGGGGCTCAGCTTTGCCGAAGGAGACTGGCTGATGATCGTGGGGGATCAGGGAAAGATGATCGGCCACCGGCTGATCCCCGATGCCAAGGCGGTCGAATATGGCAAGCCGAAAGAAGTCCTGGAGCGGTCGCCGGGACATTACAAGGAGTGGATACTTGCCTGCAAAGGGGGAAAGCCGGCCGGCTCCAACTTTGTCGACCACGCCGCCCACTTGGCGGAAGTGGTGCTCCTGGGCAACATCGCCATCCGCACCAAGGAGACTCTTCTCTGGGACGGTCCGAATCTGCGGTTCACCAACTCGGAGGCCGCCAACCAGTTGATCAACCCGGCGTATCGGGAAGGGTGGAGCCTCTGAAGGCTGAAGCAGGATCAAACCGGATGGCCATAGCCAATGGTCGGTCCCACGGCAACTGCACAAAGGAAAGGACCTTATGCTTCGCCAGACCGCAGCAATTCTGCTCGTCGTCTCGATTCTCTCCGTGATGGTGTCGCCTGTGACAGCTGCTCCTCCAGCCACTCCAGATCCGGCCGCGGATCCGTTTGCCCTGGAAGGTGCCAAGAATATCATGGAGGAAGGCCATTTCGGTATTGTCAACGGCAAGCTGACCACGGGCATTCCCTATCGCAATGTGTCGGCCGTCCAGGGCCTTTGGGCACCGCCCTACGTCAGCACCGATTTTGCCTTGGGCGTGACCGTCTTCGATCAGTCCATCCCAACGGATGCCTACACATGGCATCCGTTTCATGTCGAGCGGAAGGGCAAGGTTGAGGGCATCAGCGTCGAAAGTCTGACCATGCTTCTGCCCGGCATGCGAGCGGGAATCGTAGAAATCACGCTTCACCACACCGAGAAGAGAGAGCGTACCGTACCGGTCGCCATCACCGTAGCGGGCACGTTGGACGACTCGCGATGGTGGGAGTTTTCGGCGCCGGCAAGCAAGACGCCCACCACGCCCAAGGTCGTCGACAACGCTCTGATCCTGCAGCAAGACCGGCTGGCCATCGCCCTGGGCGGCCGTGACATTCGCTGGAGCCAGTCATCGCCTGCCGGACAGGCATCGCTGGTGCTGCCCCCCGAGGGGCGAGTGAAACTCTGCATCGCGCTGGCCATCGGACCGGCAACCGAAGCCGCGGCCGAGTGTGCAGCAATTGCCGTCGATCCCGACCAGCCGGTCGCCGACGCGAAGGCTGCGTACGCCCGGCAACTTGAAGAACTGTTCGAGAGAATCCCACGACTCGAATCGAGCAGCACGGCATTCCGGCAATTCTACACCCGTTCGCTGGTCCATTTCCTGATGAACCGCTGGGACGTGCCCGAATTCGTCCTCCACCCCTATTTCGGCACGGGCAGCGTCCGCGGCGGATGCGTGTGCAGCTATCTCTGGAATTTCGGCGAAATGTGGGAGATTCTGCCCGTCTTCGATGCCGAGATGAGCAAATCGCACATCAGGAAGTTCCTCGAAGTCGACATCATGACCCACTTCGCCTTCGAACCGACCACGGGCAATGCCTTTGGCCCCTGGTACATGGTAAACCAGGAGAAGATCATCGGCAGTATCTACTACTACGTACAGACCACGGGTGATGTGGCTTTTCTCGGCGAATCGGTCGGCGGCCGGACTGTTCTCGAACATGCGATTCTCAACGCCATGTACGGTGACGATCCGGCCAGGCCGGTGGCGCTGATCGACTACGGCGATTCGAACAGCCATCTCGAACTGCGTCGCGGACTGCCCTACAACCATGTCATGCCCGACCTGAACGGACGCCGCTACGAGAACTATCGGATGGCTGCCGAACTGGCCAGCCTGGCGGGCAAACCGGCCCCGCAACTGCTCGAGCGAGCGGAACAGCTCAAAGCTTTGCTCAGGAAAACTCTCTGGAACGGGAAGACTCGCTGGTTCGATTTTCAAAACGAGAAAGGCGAGAAAGATACCCGCTACACAGTGCAGATGTTCAAGATGTTCGGCAGCAAGGTGCTCGATGCCGAGCAAGCGGCCGGCCTCTTGGGCCATCTGAATCGTGAAGACGAGTTCCTGTCGGAGTTCGGCCTGCACAGCCTGGCGAAGCCGGATCCGGCCTACGATCCGGCCGACGTGGACAATGGCGGCCCCGGTGCTTGCACGTGCTTCCCGCCGCAGATTGCCGAGCGGCTTTACAAGATGGGCAAGCCTGCGGACGCCGCGAACATCCTCAAACGCATCTTGTGGTGGGGCGAACGTATGCCGTACTGGGGCGACTCTCTGGTGGCCGACAAGATCGACTATCGCCACGACACGCCACTTCAATGCACGAGCGACGGCGTGGCCGTCGCCCAGTGCGTGATTTTCGGCATGTTCGGCGTTCGCGTGGAGTTCAACGGCGATATCCGGATCGATCCGCACCCGCCTTCCTTCGCCCCCAATATGACACTCAAGGGCCTGAAGCTCCGCGGCCGTACGCTCGACATCGCTGTCGACGGCGACAGGTACGAGGTGCGCGACGGATCCAACAGGCTCGATTCGGCCATCG
>CAYSCH010000080.1:0-2357 GCA_964429355.1 uncultured Planctomycetaceae bacterium
GGCCGTCGGACACCACCACGGTGAAGGTGTGCGTGCCGTTCTGGGCTTCGGTGGGTGTCCAGGCAAAGGCGCCGGTGGCGGCGTTGATCGTGGCTCCGACTGGAGCACCGACGAGGCTGAACTGGAGGGACTGGGCGGGGAGGTCCTGGTCGACGGCGGTGGCGGTGAACGCGAGCTCGACGAGTTCGTTGACCTCTTGGTTGCCGATGGCGCCGAGCAGGGGGGCCACGTTGACTTCGGCGACGGTGACGGTGATTTCTTCCGTGTCGGTTTCGTCGCCGTCGGAGACCACGACAGCGATCGAGTAGGCGCCCGTTGCGTTTTCCTCCGGGTACTGGTGCGTTTCGCTGAAACCGGTTGTTCCGGCCGGGTAGGCGAACACCTCGACAGGGGTTCCATCGCCCCAGTTGACGGACAGGGTGAACGTGTCGAGGGTACCGGGATCGGTGATCGAACCGGTGAGCGAGCTTGTACCCCCCTCGGTGGTTGCGGTTGCGGCGAGCGAGCCAAGAACGGGCGCCACGTTGGTGATGGTGATACTGGCCGTCGCGGTGTTGGTGTCACCGAAGGCGTCGGTCACCAGCAGGCCGACCGTCACGGTGGCGGGACCATCGAGCGCGGCGGCCGAGAAGGTAGGCGAGATGCCGGTAGCGTCGTCATACTCGCCGTCGGCATCGAAGTCCCAGGCAAACGTCAACGCGTCGCCGCCGGGATCGGTCGATCCGCCGGCGTCTAGCTCGACGGTTCCACCTTCGGCGACCGTGTAGGGACCGCCAATGTCAGCCGTCGGAGCAACGTTGGTGACGGTGATCTCAATGGTGGCCGTGTCAGCGGCTCCGTCGTCGTCGGTCACCTGCAGTCCAACCGCGACCGTCGTCGGCCCGTCGAGGCCGGCAGCCGAGAAGTCCGGCGTCGCACCGCTGGCATCGTCGTACTGGTCGTCGCCGTCGAGGTCCCACGCGTACGTCAATACGTCGCCGCCCGGATCGGTCGATCCGCCGGCATCGAGTTGCACCGTTCCACCTTCGGCGACGGTGTACGGTCCACCCGCGTGGATATTGGGCGCCAGGTTGCTGATCGTCAGCGTCGTGCTTCCCGTCGCCACAATCGTCGCCTCGTCGCTTGCCTGCACACAGATCGCAAGCGGACTGCCGTTGCTGGCCAGTCCCAACCCCGCGAGCGTAGTCCATGGCACGACCGTGCTCACGCCCACGGCATCGTCATACTGGCCGTCGCCGTCCAGGTCCCAGGCAAAATCGACACTCTCGTCCACCGCCCCCAGCCAGGAACTCGCGTCCAGCGAGAGATCCTCGCCCTCATGGATCTGGTAGGGCCCGCCGGCACTTGTGTGAGTGAAGTCGCGAATCACGACTTCCACCGTCTCGCCCTCGGCCGGCTCCGTGCCGAACAACCACAGGTTCAGCCGAAACTGCTCCCGTCCCGGCTCGGGCACGACAAGCCCCGCATCGGCATCGTGGCTGAAGGTCCACTTTTCGATGACCGCCTCGGTCGGATAGTTTTGGGCGGAATGGTATCCTGTGAGGGCCGCGAACTCGATTTGCGAGGGCTGCCAGTTGAAGAACCGGGTGAGAGCCGAATCATCCGCCAAGTCGGGCAGCGAGTATTGGTGCCGATGGCCGGCAGGTTCCCAGGGCTGGACTACGAACTGGCTGTTGAGCGAGCTTGCGGCCTCACCCCAGCGTGAGTCCTCGATATCGATCTCGCGATAGGGCCAGCCGGGAATCGCCTCGTCGTCGCCGTAGGGATCCCAGGTGAAGGCGCCGAAGACCGCGTTGGCGTCGAGGATGTCGTTTCGGCTGTCGGTCTGGATCGCGTAGGTTCCGTAGCCCAGACTGTCGAGGAGGACGACCTCCGACGACCACCACTGGCCGTCGTGGAAGCTGATGGTCAGGTGCAACCCTTCTTCATCGACCCACACGTCCGCTTCGTCGCTCGAGAAGTAGTTCGGCCCCGGTCCGACGGGCAGGACGGCTTCCTTGACGCCCCACGTGTAGCCGGCGAACTCGATGGTCCGCCCATAGCGCTGCTGGAAGTCGATCGCCACGGCCAGGCTGGCGAGTTCCGCCGGCAGGGAGCCGTCGCCGTCGGCGATCGGAACGGTCACGTCGTTCGGCAACACGGCCGTACAATAGATGGTTGCCCAGGCGTCCAATCCTCCAGCCACCACATCGACCGCGAAGGAGCCGTCCGGATTGATTGGAACCCCTGGCTCGGCAAAGGTAGGCTTGGTCCACCAGCCGCTGCCGTCGACATAGATGTAGGTGGCGACCTGATGGGTGGTGAAGTCGACGCCGGTCACCAGGCCGTTGAGAAGCCCGTCGTTGCCATAGACAGGA
>CAYSCH010000080.1:2367-9205 GCA_964429355.1 uncultured Planctomycetaceae bacterium
GCTGCCGACGATCATGGTGGTCGTCTGGGTGTCGCTGCCGGAATCGTCGTCCTCCAGCGTGACGGTAATCGTGTACTCGTCTGCCGGCGAGCCTGCCGGGCCCGCATGGGAGTAGGCGTGGGTCTCGCTGAAGCCGGTCGTGCCGGCCGGGTAGTTGAAGATTTCGATCGGCGAACCGTCACCCCAGTTCACCTGGAGGGTGAAGGTGTCAAGGATGCCGGCATCGGCGATCGTGCCGGTCAGCGTACTCGTTCCCGAGACATAAACGTCGGTTGCCCGCAGGACGGAGAGTGCCGGTGCGACGTTGGTGATGGTGATTTCGGCCGTCGTGATGTCGGTTTCGCCTTGCGCGTCGGTAACTTGGAGGCCGATGGTGATCGTCTGGGGGCCGTCGAGCCCGGCCGCAGAGAATTCGGGCGTGATGCCGGTGGCGTCGTTGAACTGGCCGTCGCTGTCGAAGTCCCAGGCGTAGGTGAGGGTGTCGTCGGGCAAGTCAGGATCGGTGGTTGCCGAGGCGTTGAGTTGGATCGTGCCGCC
The DNA here is from genome assembly GCA_964429355.1 of uncultured Planctomycetaceae bacterium. Lineage (GTDB taxonomy): Bacteria > Planctomycetota > Planctomycetia > Pirellulales > Thermoguttaceae > JAAYAY01. The sequence continues at coordinate 2,905 of CAYSCH010000080.1, forward strand.
TTCGGGGACCGTGTAGGGCCCGCCGGCATGGGCAGTTGGGGCGGTGTTGAGCGACACTGTGGTCTGGGTGTCCGCTACGAACAGAGAGGCTTCGCCATGGCCGACATTGTCCACCGCCACGCTGTAAAAACCATAAGTGTGGCCGTCCTGACCGGTGTATGTAGCCGAGGTCTGCGCCGTGGCTGATTGCCAGGGCGCGAATGGGCCGCCGTTGTCGGAAACGTAAACGTCGTAGTATGAGATGCCCGAGCCGCCTGCGTCGTCTTCACCGGTCCAGCTTACGGTGAAGGTTGCCGTGGCAGTCGAAATCGGCAGCCCAACGACCTGACTGGAAGGCAGCCCGGCATCAATCGTGTTCAGAGCTTCTTTCGCAGGCTCGGTGCCCTCGCCAGGATTCTGGGGGTCGATCTGATTGGTGGCAATCAGGTCATTAACATCGAATCGAATCATCGCCACGTTGCGGATCTCGGTGCCGCTGGGCAGGCCGGCCTTGGGCTGCACCGTATAGCTGAAGTGCCCCTTGCCTCTTCCGGTGCCGTCTTCGGGCGGCAGAAAGCCGGTCAGCACGTCGGGCGGAAGACTCGTGGCCGGGTCCATCGACTGGAATGTTACAAAGATGCGGCCAGTGGCCAGGTCGATGCCGGCCTCCAGGTCTACGTTGAAGGTTTGCGCGTTGTACGTTGTCCGCACCGAGCCACTGTAGTACGTACTCCCGGGCGGGATTGACACGATCGTGTCGCCGAAGCCCAGTTCGGTGAGGCGGAAGCTACTCCAGTCCAGGCTAGTGTCAAGTTGGTCGGCGATTGTGACACGCTGTGCCGGTGCCGTAGCATAGGTGGGATACGGGTTGCCACTGGCATCGCGAGAGGCCGGTCCGAGGTTCTCGAAGTTGATCCGATAGGGAATGAGGGCGTCGTCGGAAATCCAGCCCTGGGCCCCGGAGCCCTTAGCCCCAAACTTCTCGTTGGGGTCCTGGCTGCCGGAAGTCCCTGAACCGCCACTGGAGCCGGTGCCCCCGCCTCCTCCGCCGCCGAGAGGGCCGCCGGGAGGCGGCGGTGGCGGCGGAGGGGGGGGATTGCATGATGCGTCTTGTGCGTCTTGGTAGGCGGAACTACCTGCCACGGCGACTGCACCGGCATAAGCGGTTGCGAGCGGCATCGAACCACTTGCAGCCAGAATATCAACAAAGAAAGCCGTGTCACACAGGGCCTTACTCACACCGCATGTACCGTAGCAGGCGTCGTGGGCACTACAGGCAGGACCCAGGTCGGCATACCCAATCCGATCAGGCACGTATTCGGAGTTCCCGGCGCTCCCACACCCCTGCCCCCCCGGCGGTCCGAAATCGATGATTATCCAGTTGCCGCCGTCAAACAATCCCAGTGGATCGATGCGACTTATTGGGTCATTGTGAGCGTAGCTGTAATTATTGACTCCGCCGCTTAACTGGATGGGATCGATACGCATGAAGCGGCCATCCGAGCTGTGGTAGAACCTGTTCCTCATCATCCATAGGCCGTCACCTGCATCCGCGACACCGAACTGGCCGACAAATCCGAACGGATTTGAGATCGTGCCGGTCGCCGACAGGGTATCGCCAAACGGCAAGTAGCTATACTGATTGCTGCAAACACCAACAGCGTCTGTGAGGCCGACAGTCGAGCCTATCGCGTCAAAATCATAATAACTCGCCAACCCACTTGCATCCAATCGGGAGACAAGCCCAAGCCCGAAGATACTTGTTGCGACTTGGTTTCCCTCGCCGTCGTATTCAGCTACAACAGCCGTTAGATCAATCGAGCCCGCTGGATCCAACAGATACTCCGTGCGTTGTCCATTCACCACCGTCGCCACGCGGTTGCCAAAGGCGTCGTATTCGTACTCGGTCACGCCTTCCGGTCCGGTAACACGGATCAAGTGGCTTTGGACATCGTAGGTGTAGCTCCGCAGGCCATCGAACGTAAGATTGCCGTCCGGATCGTACTGGTAGGCAGTCCCACCTACGCTCGTGTACTGGTTCAAGTTGTTCGCGACGTACTCGGTCGTGACGCCATTAATTACCGTCGAGGTGCGATTGCCTGCCGCATCGTAGTTGTAGCGGAGGTCCTGATTCGAGATGGCCGCATTCGTCGAATTGAACACGGCATGCGTCAATTGCCCGGTGCCATCGTAGTCGTAGGTCCACTGGCCATCGACGGTGGACATCGCAACGCGGCGTCCCAGGTTGTCGTAGGTGTAATCGAAGCGGGAGTTTACGGTGTCATCCGGGCCGTGGTTTACGAGGTGCAGCAATTGCCCGGCGGCATCGTATTCGTAGGTCGTATACGTCCCGTTTCCTTTGTTCACCCGCTGCAGCCGTCCGGAGGAATTGTAGAGATATTCGACGAGCACGTTGTTCGCACCATCGCGAACCTTCCAGAGCCGGCTTGCTGCATCGTACTCATACTGGGTGGTCTGCCCCGAGCTGTCACTCGTGCGCTGTCGGCGCCCGAACAAATCGTAGAAGAACTCCACCCAACGGCCGTTGGGATAGGTGACTTTTCGAAGGCGGTCGCCATCGGTAACGTAATCGTAGGTGTAGCTCGTAATTTCGTCGGAACCCGAGACTGGATGCTCGGTCACTGTCAGCAGATTCCCGCGGGCATCATAGTCCAGGTCTGCGTAGCTGCCATCGGCGAACGTTTGGCGGTCGACCTGCCCAGCGGCCGTGTAGGTGTAGGCAATCGGCTGCCCGCGGCGGTTCGTCACGGTCTGCGGGAGGCCCGTATCCGTGTAATCGCCGAAGTTCTCGGTGGAGCTGTTGGGATACGTTACGGAGAGCAGATTCCCCTTGGCGTCGTAGGTATAGCTTGTGGTGTTGCCGCGGGCGTCGGTGAAGCTCGTCAGCCGCTTGAAAGGGTTGGCATAGCTAAAGCTGACTGTCTGGCCGAGTTCGTCGGTGATGCTGGTGGGGCTGCCGCAGGTACACCAGGTGAAGCTCCGGCTTTCGCCCGTGGGGGCCACGATGCGGCTGGGGCGAAGGTCGACCCCATATTCCGTGGTGGTGATGTTTCCCAGGGGGTCGGTGGTCTTGACCAATAGCCCCCGGTAGTCGAAATAGAGGTAAGTCGTTCCCTGGGAGTCGGCCACGCTCACGCCCGCCGCGCTGTCATAGCCGAAGTCAACCAACTGCTCGCTGGCATCGACGAACATCGTGTCCAATCGACCCTGGGCATCGTAGGTAAAGCTTTGGGTCGTGCCGCCACGCGACACGGAAGTCAACGCGTGCCGCTGAGCTGCGGTGCCAGCTGTCTCGTAGGTATAGCCGATCACCTTGCCGTCGTCGGTGGTGACGCTTATCAAATAATTGTTGCCAGAGTCGTAGGTGTACATCACCTGTCGGCCTGCCGAATCGGTGGCAGTCGAGATTCGACCGGCGGCATTGTAGTCGAGAGAAATCGATGCCCCTGAGGTATGGGTAACTGTGACAAGTTGCCCCAGACTGTTGTAGTCCGCCGTAATTCGATTGCCGTTGGGATCTTCGACGTAATCGAGCTTTCCGTCCGAGCGGAAGCGGGTCAAGATGCCGTTGGGGTCGCGGAGATGGAAGGTGCCGCCACTGACGGCCGTAAGTTGACTGCCATCGCCAGACGATGAGAAGTAGCTTCCGTCACGACTATCGCGGGAGAAGAGCCGCGCGGAGCCCGCCTCACCGAGAAGCTTCACCAAGTCACCCCCATCTTCCACGACCAGGCAGGCCTGCCAAGGCGTATACCAGCCGTAGCCAAATGGACCACTGCTATTGCGGGCGGGGAGACTGGCGGAGAACTGGCGGGTCAATTCCAAGGCGATCCCCGCCGTGGGCATAGAAGCGTCGACGGTCGCATCGAGCACGGATATCGGCGAAAAGCCATACGCCTGCTGCACCTCGAAGTTCCATAAATCGTCTACGTCCACCACCCGTTCCCCGAGCCGGCCGAGGAATTGCGCGTTGTCGCTCAGCATCTGGATGTATGCACCCGTCGTCCCCAGATCGCTGGTGAGGTTTGCATATACCACGTCCCATGTGGCGGCATCGAGCGTGGGCGGGCGTAGCGGATCCTTGCGGGCCGCCCAGTCGATCGGAGTCGTGTCGTCGGCTGTCCAGTAGCGAATCTCCATTTCGACTTCGTTGTCTGAGAAATCCCACGGCGACTGGAGACCGATGTAGTACACAGGCACTTGAATGCGTTCGCCAGGATTCAAAACGCCTGGTTGCGCCCCGCTGGCGAGAACGACGATCTCATTGCTCACGCCTGGCGGGAGCCCCGAAGACCAATAATCCTGGATGATCCGGGACTGGTCGAGGGTGAGGATCGGGCGGTCACTGTCGTCGGCGTCGGCACTCTTGAGCACCAACAGCGGGGCCGGCATGGCCGCGTTGCCGATGTTCGCATACTCAAGATAGATTGTCGCCACGGCATGGCGGCCGAGCGCCCCCGGCATGGTAAGGCGTGTTTCAAGCTGCGGCGCGCCGGCCGGCGTGACCGTAAAGGCATCGGCCAGCGTACTACTGTCTCCGCCGGGACGCGAAACACGCACCGAGTAGGTTCCCTGTGGCAAGCCGGTCAGGTCGAACGTGGCGGTGATCTGGGCAAAGGAATCCACGTCGACCGCAGTCGCCGGATGCGTCGCGCCGTCGCTGGCTATGAGGTCCAGTTGTGTGGTGCGGTCGAAACCCGCCCCAGCGACGGTCATGGTCACCGTGCTGTTGGCCCCGTACTGGTCGGGCGTGATGCCAGTGATCCGCACATCGGACGCCGTGGCCCGGATCGTATAGTTACTGGACGTGGGGACATAGTCGCCGTACACCAGTACGTACCATGTTCCGGTGCTGGCACTAGGTACAAGCACGTTCTGATCGGCGGCACTGGCGCTGGAGTAGCGATAGTCGTAATCGGCTCGGGTGGGTGGGGTGCCGAGCTTCACGTAGACCTCGTTGCGGTCGGTGTTGGTACTATCGTCGAGCGCGATGTAGAGCGGCTTGGCCTGCGCAACATTCACGCGGTAAAGCACCGGCTGCCCGCTCCCGGCCAACGAACCAGTGACAGTGGTGTTGACCGGCAAGTCCGTGACGGTCGTCTCCAACACGCGGAACGAGTACTGGCCAGTTGCCCCGTCCGCGCCGAACGCGGTCAGCGTGAAGTTACCAGAAGCCGGCAAGGTGATCAGGTCCGAATCGTTCGAGATTCTGGAGAATGGCGTGTAAGCACCGGGGCCCTTGAGGGTGAATGCCAAACCGGATGTTTGCGAATTGACAAGGTCGAATCTCACCTGCTGGCCGGCCGACGCCGAAAAGTTCCATCGATCCACGCTGAACGGCGTTTCAATGTTTCCGACAGCGGTCTGGTTCAAACTCAACGCAGAGACGTCCGCCGTCACATCCCAAATGCTGACGAGGTAGTTGCCAGTGCTGGCTTTGTGGCCGACCGAGGCGCTGACGCGGACCTTGTACGTTCCATCGAACGGCAGCGTAATATCGTTCAGGGTAACGATACCGCCGGCGGAATCGCTGCTGGCGCTAGCGAGCACATTGTCAGCCGGGTCGAGGAGTTGGACTTCGGACCAGTCCAGATATGGCGCAACCGCGGCCGGCGATCCGCCGGCGCCAGGATTGATGAGCGCCGTAACCGTTCGTCCCTCACGGCCGAAAAACTGCCATTCATCGAGTTCGCCGGCGATGGCGATCATACCGGGTGTGGGACTGGCCAACGGCAAAGAACCACTGTCGGGAATCTGGTTGATGGCGCCACCGATCACCGTGCCGTCGACTTGCAGACCGCGGGAGTAGACGTGGAGGCCGTTGAGATCAAGCGTTGACCCTGATGGTATGATGAGTGAGCCAAGATAGAGAGCTTCCGGAGCGGCGATGGCTGTGTTCGGTGACTGGTCTACCAACCGCACGTAGTTGTTCGATCCGATCATCAAGGTGCCGTATTCGAAGTTGTGCTGGAAGCCAATGATGTCCGTGCCCAGATCGCGCCCCATGACCTCGAGCAGTTGCGGGCTGGCTGAGGTGCCTGCTGCATTGAGCACGAGCGTTCCTTTGGGCGTGTAAAGAACCGGGTTTCCCACGTCGCCAAGGAGATCTCCAGCGATCTCGATCGTGCCCGAAGCATTGCTTGCAAACCTGCTTGTTCCATTAACGGCCACCGATCGCGAAACGACGAGTGTAGCCCCTGCAGATTGGAGGTTTCCTTGGTTCTCGAACTGGGACGGGTTGACGGAGATCGTGCCGCCGGGCAGCAGTCCGCAGTTGATCGCCTGGACGGTCGTCGCTCCC
>CAYSCH010000080.1:9305-18981 GCA_964429355.1 uncultured Planctomycetaceae bacterium
CGGCCGCATTCCCCAGCCACGCCGTGCCGTTGAGCGTCAGCCCGTTCTCCACGTACGCATAGCCGCCCTCCGTCGCCAAATCCAGATCACCCTCAAACGTCACACCGTCCAACACGCCGCCTGAAGCGGTGAACACCAGTTGCGCCCCATCGGCACCGGTGTACGTTCCACCCTCCAGCTCGCCGCCCAGCAGACGCCACGATCCGGTCGTCGCGTCCAGGGCCAAGCCGTCGCTGATCGTTCCGACGAGGTTCACCGTTCCACCCGTACGGTTCAGCGTGCCGAGATCTGTCTGGGTGAACTGGCCCCCCAGGTTCAAGGTCGTATCAACGGCACTGATCGTCCCTGTGTTGCTCCAAGTTCCGTTGAGCGAAAGCGTCTGATCCGCCCCCGCTGCCAGCCCGGCGTTGACCACGTAATCCGTGCCGTCCAGCGACAACTGGCTTCCTGAGTCCGCCAAGGTCATCGATCCCACATTCCCGATCAGACCGCTGATCGTGACGACTTCTCCCTGTCGAACCTCGATCTGTCCTTGGTTCTCGAACTGGGACGGGTTGATGGTGATCGTGCCGCCGGGCAGCAGTCCGCAGTTGATCGCCTGGACGGTCGTCGCTCCCGACAACAGCTCGATCCCGTTGACCAGCGGATAATCGTTGCTTCCCAGGAACCTGACCTGGATCTTCCCCTCCGCATCCGCCGTGGCCACAAACTCCTGCACCACCGCGCGGTTCGCTCCTCCGGCCGCAGCCACGATATCAAAATTCTCCAGCACCCGGGTGCCGTTGACCTCCACGTGAAACTGCCGACCGCCAGACGCTGCACCCAACAGCTCCGCGAAGTGCAGCCGCAGCGTGTAGTCCGCTCCCGCCGTCAGGCCCGCAAGCGTATCCCCAAAATCCCAACTGTAATACCGCGCCGTCTGATACACCGATTGCGGCGCCGGATCCACAACCCCGCTGGTGTCAATCGCGGATGCGGTCGATATCGGATAACCGCCGCTGAAGCCACGGTCGTAGTCGAACCCGCTTATGCCCCCGCTGTCGTCCGCTGCAATCGTGCCCTGGTTGACGATCGCCGCTCCGTAGTAACCGTCTCCCAAGGACCCGGCACTTCCCCGCACCGTGATCCCCGGTCCGATCGTCAACGTCTCCAGAGTGCTCCAATCCGTGTTGTAGGTCCTGAGGAAGTTGGAACTGCTCTTCCCCAACACCACCTCGCCCGTGCCGCCCAGGGTCTGTGTTCCTCGGAAGTACAGACCGCCGCCTATTGAACCGGCCGCATTCCCCAGCCACGCCGTGCCGTTGAGCGTCAGCCCGTTCTCCACGTAGGCATACCCCCCCTCCGTCGCCAAATCCAGATCACCCTCAAACGTCACTCCGTCCAACACACCGCCTGAAGCCTGAATGAGCAGACCTTGGCCTCCAACACCAGGTAACACCGTCGCATCGACCAGAGTACCGCCATTTAACGTGAAAATGTTGTTGACCTGCACCGTCGTTTCCACATTCAATTCGCCGCCGACCAGCGCGAGGGGATTCGTCGAGTAGAGGCTGTGGATTGACTCAGTGCCAGCAGCGAATGTGATTGTGGCCTCGCCGGCCACATCGATGACAACATCATCCACTGGGCCTGGCAAGGAATCATCGGCCCAGTTCGTCGGATCATGCCAATCGGTACCGAATCCGGTCGGGCCACCATCCCAATGAACAACCGCCAGAAGTTGCCGCGTCTCAAGCGGTTCAAAACTGAGCCCTCGGCTGCGATGCGAGGGATTGTACGCCTGCTTTTGACGCGACAAGAAGGCCTGTAATCTCGCGTATGGCTTGTTGGGAAACATACTAGCCCCTTTCCAGTATATCAGGTTCTCAGCACCAGGTTCATCGTCACGCCAAAGACATCAGCTCTGAAGAAGCATTCGGAAGGTGAGGCCAGGGCCCGCTTACTTACAATTGCCTACTTGGCGTCCCCCTACACTGCGGGGCCATTATCTGCAGTTGAGTGGCTACCAACAATACCCCGATTTACGTAATTCTTGACGGGACGCCAGGGACTCCGGATTGAAGTTGCGGGCTAAATGACGACTGGTCGGCGGCAATTGCATTCCCCCCCTTGAGCGACAGTTCGAATGGCAGAAAGCCGGTGCCAGAGGGGGGGGGTGCCGAGCGTCTTGCCGTTTCGAGACGGCAACTGGGGTACGTTGAGACGAGCAATCTGCCGTTCCCACGGATGCAACACGGATCGGGGACAGGGAGAATACCGAGGGAGCAGTTGGTCAACGGCGAACGTATTTTGCCAAATTCGCAGGGTGGGCGATGGGGTTCTCGGATGCAGGTCCAGCAATTCCCGGCGCAGGTACTGTTTTGGATGCTTGCTGCCAATGGCATACGTTGGTTGGGAGTCGGTGCCGATCTCTGTGGAGGTGGAGGAAGAGTTGGGGCGTTCGTTCCTCGCCCGCCGCGGAGCGGCTGGCGGGGAACGAGGAATGGGTGGGTGGGATGGACCTGGGGTGGCGCGGCGAAGCCGCTTTACCCCAGGCTATGTTGTTTAACCGCTTCGCGGTATCGGAGAATCGGAGAAGAAAGAAGGTTCAATTCACGGGATTGAATGATAGCGCCAAACCTCGCGTGGCTGCGCCACACCGGTTCAAGAACCGGTGCCACCCGCGGTAACGGGCGATCATCAGGGACGGAAGCTGGGTTCGGAAACCCGGTTTTCTCGGGTCCTTGCCGGGTTTCAGCGCTCGAACGCGGCGTCGAAGGCCCGTCGGCTTGGCGAAAAGTCGAGTCGCCTGACATACTCGACGGCCTCCCTTGCGCCCTGCTCACGGTCCATACCGCTGTCTTCCCATTCGACCGACAAGGGGCCGTTGTAGCCGATGTCGTTCAGGGCGCGGAGAACCTCCTCGAAATCCACACCGCCGCGTCCGAGGGATCGAAAATCCCAACCGCGACGGGCATCGCCGAAATTCAGATGGCTGGCCAGGATTCCGTTGTCGCCATCGAGCCTGACAATGGCATCTTTCATATGCACATGGAAGATGCGGTCGGGAAACCTGCGGATGAATCGAGCCGGGTTGACTCCCTGCCAGATCAGATGGCTGGGGTCGAAATTGAACCCGAATTCGGGACGATAATCCAACACTTCCAGCGCCCGTTGGGCCGTGTGCAGATCGAAGGCGATCTCGGTGGGGTGCACTTCCAGGGCGAATTTTACTCCGCACTCGGCGAACACATCCAGGATCGGGTTGAACCGTTCTGCCAGGAGCTTGAACCCCTCGTCGATCCAGGCCTGGGGAACGGGGGGAAAGCTATAGAGCAGGTGCCAGATGCTGGAGCCCGTGAAGCCGTTGACGACGCTCACGCCGAGCCGCTTTGCTGCCCGGGCGGCGTCTTTCATGGCCTCGGCCGCCCGTGCGTTAACGCCCGCCGGGTTGCCGTCGCCCCACACGTATCCCGGCAGAATCGACTTGTGCCGGTCGTCGACGGGGTCGAGGATCGCCTGGCCGACGAGGTGATTGCTGATTGAAAACACCTGCAAACCGTGTTGCGCCAGGAGTTCCCGATGACGGGTGCAGTAGCCGGGATCGGCCAACGCCTTGTCGACCTCGAAGTGATCTCCGGAGCAGGCCAGCTCCAGCCCGTCGAAACCCAACGACTTGGCCATGGGGGCGAGTGTTGTCATTGGTAGATCGGCCCATTGGCCGGAGCACAATGTGATCGGACGTGTCATGTGGATCTCCTTCGGTTGGGGTCGGCGCAGAATGGACTTTTTAGCTGTCGGGCAGGTTTGTTTGCTGCACGAAGCAGGTTGCAGACCTGTCCTACGATGGACGCTGACGGGTCAATACTTATGGGGTCATTTTTAGCAGTGTCTGAGGTGATTCGTAAAGGATGCTCCAGGCGATTCCGAGGGCGTCGTCGCGCGTGTACTGGCCCTGGACGATCTTTTCCGCGAGCACCCGGGCCAACTGTTTCCGGGCCATGCAGGCCTTGCCGTAGACCCACTCCACGCAGTAAGCGTCGGAGAAGAAGCCTGCCTGCTTGTTGACCGGCAGCATATCGAGCCGTTCGGCGATGATCTGGCGAATGGAATCGGGGAAGAAGTTGTGCCACCAGTAGCCGGCCAGGCTCAAGTTGGGCAATTCCCGGGCCATCGTGCAAAAGGCCTGATTGGCGTGCCGGGATCCAAGAAAGACCTGGAACCGCAACCGCCCATGGCGGCTGATCATTTCGGCAAGCTGCTGGATCGTCTGCTGCCGCAGGATGCTGGCCGTTTCGTGGGGCATGGGCTCAGCCCCCAGGCTGAACTGAAAGACGATCCGGTCGGCGTGCTTCTCCAGGGCCGTCAGGAAGGCCTCGTTGATGTACGAGGCATAGATATCGCGTTCGGCGGGGCCGGCCTGGGCACGACGGGCGATGGCCGCCTCCATTTCCGCGTCGCACACGAGGCGGTAGTCGATCAGGGTCGAGAAGCCGGTGGCCGTGCTGATGAGTTGATCGTAAGGAATCGCACCGACGTAATGCTCGATTGCGGCATGGACATCCGCCAGACAGCGGATCACCCGGTCGCTGGGAGGCCGCTGGCCGCCAATGGAGGAGGGGGGCTCGGGCTGCCGGCCCCAGCAGTGTTCGAGTTCGTACAGGGCCGTGTCGTACTCGCCCCACTGACAACGGGTGAACAGGGCCCATTCGAGCGAATACTGGAGACGGGCGTCGTCGGCGCCGGCACCCCGCCGCGCGTGTTCGGCACAGGTGCGGCGGATTTTGAGCCGATCGAAGATGCTGTGGTGCCACGCGCGGTCGTCAGCCCGCTCGCGGACCATGTCATCGAGGCGTTGCCAGTTGTCGGCCGTGATCGGCTCCTTCCAGTCGTAAAGGTCCCGGAGGATGGTTCGCAGCATCCAGGCGCAGCTCGTATTGCGGATCAGGGGCAGAAAGGGGAGGGCCTCCTCGATTCGCCGATGGGCTTCCGCCGGCTCCGGCCAACCGGGGTACTGGGTCAGCCGGTCGCCGGTCGGGCAGCCCGCCGCGTAGAGGTCGCTGATCACCATGTGATAGAGGAGGATATCGTGCAGCCCGCGGGCGCCGAGCCGGCCCCCGACGAGGTGCGTGTGCACGTCGAACTGAGGCATTTCGGCCAGTGCCAGTTCCAAATCCATCGCCAATTCTGCCGGAGTCATTCTCGCTGTTCCTTCAAGAAGGTATCGACGGCTGCCCGTGTGGGAATGCCTGTTTGTCCGCCCGGTTGGGTTGCCTTGAGGGCCGCGGCGGCCGAGGCCAATCGAACCCGGGCCGCCAGATCGAGCCCCTCGGCCAGTCCGGCGGCATAGGCCCCATGAAACACGTCGCCGCAGCCGGTCGTGTCGACCACGGAAACCTGCATGGCAGGCTGGTGCCGCACCGGGGTCTGGCCGCTGCCCATGTACCAGCATCCGTCGGCCCCGCCGGTGACGACCACGGCCTTTCTGGACGAGTTCCAGAGGGCCCGGACCGCGCCGGCTGGATCCTCGCAGCCTGTCCAGCGGCGGGCGAATTCGAGCGAGGCCACCGGATGATCGACCATCGCAACGAGATCGGCAAACTGCCGGTCGGCCGGGAGGCTTTCGAAATCGGCCACCATCGCAATCCCGGCTTCTGTGGCGACCCGGGCCGCACGGATCATCCCGGCAATGCCGAAATGATCGATAAACAGGACCCGCGCCGCCCGGATCACTTCGTCGGCCGGCCAATCCAATCGGGCCCGGGCGGCCGCGTCGGACTGGAAAAAGATCGTGCGAGTCTGCCGCGTTTCGTCGACGATGATCACGGAATGGACCGGGCGTGGGTTGTCTCGGCGGTCGAGGAAATCCAGGCCAATGCCTTCTTCCCGGAATCGGCGTTCGACGAACTGAGAGAGTTCATCGCCGCCGAGACCACCTGCGTACTGGCAACGGGCGCCCATGCGCGCCGCCGCGACCAGCGCCGTTCCGGTCAGCCCGCCTCCCTGGCGTTCTGCGCGGCGGACCGGCACCTTGCTGTCGGCGGCCGGGTAGTTCTCCACATACAGGAGATCATCCACAGCCGTGCAGCCGAGCCCGAGAATATCGAAGGGTGTTACCATGGTTCCAACTCAACCTACCGACCCGAAACGCAAGCGAGGACGGTTCGTTGCGGCTGGCAACCCAGCCGCTCTGGACGTGTCGCCCCGTCCAAACTTATAACTTGTGGATGCGTCTCTGCACAGGGCGGCAGGGGCCGGTGAGCCAGTTTTCAAGCCTCGGAGCTATCATGAACCTCGGAAAACTCATTCGATTGAATCGTCTCTTCTCTCACCCGTCCGGCCGGCTGTGTTCGGTCGCCGTGGACCACCTGCTGGGCTACTCGCATGGGATGCCGCCGGGGTTGCTCCATATCAAGTCGACCCTGGCGGCGGTGATGGCGGCAAGGCCGGATGCCGTTACGATGCACAAGGGAATCGCCGCTTCAGCCTGGCCCCCCTATGCCGGAGCCGTGCCATTGATCGTTCAGAGCACCATGGCCCGGCCGGACGACACGGCCCGTCAGCAGGCGGCCACACCCGAGGATGCCGTGCGTCTGGGGGCCGACGCGTTTGCCGTGGCGGCCTTTGTGCGAGGCTCGACCGAGGCGGACTATCTTCGCGTGGTTGCGGATTGCGTTCGCGAGGCGTCGCGATTTGAGATTCCGGTGATCTGCCATATCTATCCGCGCAACCCGAGTACGGGCGAGATCCTGTTTACGCCGAACGAGATCGCCTGGGCCGCACGTTGCGCGGTGGAGATGGGGGCCGACGTAGTTAAAGTGCCCTACTGTGGCCAGATCGAGGCCTATGCCCAGATCGTGGCCGACAGTCCTGTGCCGGTCGTTGCCGCGGGGGGGCCGCAATGCAAGACGCTCAAGCAGGCGTTGACGATGATGTCGGAGGTTGTGCGGAGCGGAGCGCGGGGTGCAACGATCGGGCGAAACATCTGGGGTTTTGCGCAGATTGGCGCCGCCGTCGAGGCCTTCAAGGCCGTCATCCATGACGGCAAAACGGCGGACGAAGCCCTGGAGGCCGCTGGTCTTCGCGGCGAGGGGGACTGACGGGCGCTATTGCAGCCTGGGTTGTCAAAGACCGGATTGTCGACAGACCAGAAAGCGATTGTTTCTGACGAAACCAGCGGGTCGATGGCGGGTGTTCGAATAGGAGGAGCTGATCGCGCGGGATGAAGTGATATAATAGTGCGTACCGAGAAACGTCCGTGGTTCGCTGCCACCTCTTCTGGGTGGTCGAGAGATTGCATTTTTCATCTATCCGATCGGTGCTCCGAGATGACCCAAGACGAGATCCTTTCCTGGCTCAGAGAAGCCGACGACGCTCGACTGGCCGATCTGTGGCGTCTGGCCGACGACACGCGCCAGAGGAACGTCGGTGGAGAGGTCCATCTCCGCGGGCTGATCGAGATCTCCAATTGCTGTATTCGCCTGTGCGGCTATTGCGGCCTGCGAGCCCCGAACCAGTCGGTCCAGCGTTATCGCATGACGGCCGAGGAGATCAAGGCCTGCATTCGCCAGGGCGAGGCGATGGGGTACGGAACCGTGGTACTGCAGTCGGGTGAAGATCCTGGGATCACCACGGAAGCGGTCATTGATCTGGTGCGGTTCACAAAATCCGAAACTCCCCTGGCGGTTACGCTGAGCCTGGGGGAACGAGCCGATGGGGAACTGGCCGAGTGGCGAGCGGCGGGTGCCGACCGTTACCTGCTGAGGTTTGAAACGTCCAACGCCGAGCTTTATGAACAGATCCATCCCTCCCGCCCCGGCGGCCCGACGAGCCGAATCGAAATCCTGCGGCAACTGAAAACGCTGGGCTACGAAGTGGGAAGCGGTGTGATGATCGGCATTCCCGGGCAGTCGTACGAAGACCTGGCCCGTGACATAGCCCTGTTTGCGGAACTGGATCTCGACATGATCGGCTGCGGTCCCTATCTGCCGCATCCGAATACCCCACTGGGCGATCCAAATCAGCCAACCGTCGTTCCCGGCGAGCACCAGGTGCCAAATTCGGAGCTGATGGCCTACAAGGTGATCGCTCTTTCGAGGCTGGTCTGCCCACGGGCGAATATTCCGAGCACGACCGCGCTGGCCACGCTCAACAAGCAGATGGGACGGGAGCTGGGACTGGTCCGCGGCGCCAACGTGGTGATGCCGAACCTCACGCCCCCGAAGTATCGGCAGCTCTACGAGATCTATCCCGACAAGGCCTGCATCAACGAAACGGCCGAGGCATGCCAGGGTTGCCTCTCCGGCCGGATCCGGTCGATCGGTCGTCAGGTCGGCTCGGGGCGCGGCGACTCACCCAACTATCGGCAAGGATAGCCGGGTTCGCAAGCGAAGCCGGGTTTCCGAATTCTCCTTGGCCGTCACGAGGAACCTTCCCATGCATTTATCGCCAAAAACTACTCGACGCGACGCCCTGCGAACCATCACCGGCGGCATCGGCCTTCTTGCCACCCCGTGGGCCGCTTTGGCTCAGGGCGGCAGCGAATCACCTCCGCCGCCCACCTCGGAGGAGATCGAAAAGGTCCTGTGGGAGAAGATCCTTCCTGCCTGGTATCCACGTTGCCTGGATGTCGACCGAGGCGGCTTCCTCGAGAACTTCGCCTACGACTGGTCACCAAAGCCGACCCGCTCCAAGTGCCTGGTCTTTCAGGGGCGTCAGACCTGGGTGCCGGCCCATATCTGCCTCCACTACGATCGCGACCGGCCCCAGCAACGCGTCTACTGCCTCCACGGGCTGGAGTTCCTCCGCCGGGGAATGTGGGATCCCAAGCATGGCGGGTTCCTCGATCAGGTTGCCGCCCCCGGCGGACCCGATCCGACGGTCGAACCGGTCAAGCAGATGTATTCCACCGCCTTCGGCATCTACGCGGCGGCCGCAGCCTACGAGGCCACACGGGTGCCGATGGCGCTCAGACTGGCCCAGGACGCCTTCGCCTGGATCGAACAGTACGCCCATGATCCGGACCAGGGCGGCTATTGGGAGCACCTTGCCCGTGACGGCAAGCCGCTCTCGCTCACACCGAGCGGCGAGGATTTTTCCGACCGTTTCATGGTCATCGGCAAGGTTGGGCACAAGTCGATGAACGCCCACATCCATATCCTCGAAGCGCTCAGCGCCCTGCGGCGGGTCTGGGACGATCGGCTGCTCCTGGAGCGTCTGAAAGAGATGTTCCTCCTCGTTCGCGACAAGATCGTGATGCCCGCCGGCCACCTCAACATGTTTGCCGATCGTGATTTTACCCCGATCGACGAACAAAGCTCCTTCGGCCACGAGCTGGAGATCGCCTACTTGCTGGCCGAGGCCGACGAGTTGCTCCACGGCCATGTGAGCGACGAGACGGCCCGGGTCGCCAAGCGGCTCGTCGACCATTCCCTCCAGTGGGGCTGGGACTCCGAAGGCGGCGGGTTCTTCTACGAAGGTCCTCCGGCCGCCCGGCCCGACAAACGCGAAAAGTCGTGGTGGGTACTGCCGGAGGCGATGAACGGGCTCCTCACGGTCAGCCGCCTCCCCTCGGTCAGCGAACCACGGTACCGGGAGTATTTCGCCCGCACCTGGAAGTTCTTCTACGACAAGCAACTCGACCACGAGCACGGCGAGTGCTACGGCAGTCTTGGTGAAGACGGTCTCCCCTCGCCCC
>CAYSCH010000080.1:18991-28331 GCA_964429355.1 uncultured Planctomycetaceae bacterium
CAAGACAAGGCCAATCGCTGGAAGGCGGCCTACCACAATGTCCGCGGCCTCGTTCACGCCGCCGAGGCCGTAAGGACCGGGCGACGGACGGGAACTTAACGACGGGATGGATTGCGGCAAGGGTCCAGCGGCGGAGCCGCACGGGGTGGCCCGGATGTTTTTCCGCGTTGCACCCGTACTACTTCGTTTGACATCGTCGGAAAAACGTCCGGGCGGCTTTGCCGCAAGAGGATCGTGATTCGGTCAGCCTCTTCCAGCCTCTTGTTGCCTGGCAAGACGGAAGATTCTCCGGCAACGTCATACGGGATGATTGGCTCACCGCGGAACAATCGTCCGTGCCACCCGCGGGCGGCACAGGTTCTTTGAACCTTTGTGGCTGTCCCTCTCAGGACAGGTCCGGTGGCAGTTCACGCGCGCCGTGGATTATGGCAACGACTACGATTCGATCGCGGTCGATCCGATAGATTACACGGTAAGGTCCCTCGATTACTCCCCTGATTCTGGGATCTCCGTATTCGGCGACGACCTCTCCCGACTCCGGGAAGCCGGCAATCTGCGTTGAACGAGACGTAATTCGATCGACCATCCGGCGAGCGTATTGCTGCGAATCGCGAGCGATGTAACCGAAGATACCCGTGAGATGCTCGATCGCAGTCTGCGTCCAGACAACCTTCATGACGGAAGCCCAAATCTGCGCCGGACCTCCGCAACATCGGCAACCCGGCCTTCATCGGCATCCTTGACACCGGCGTCGATGCACTGCCGCACGTAGATCCGGTACATCACGTCGTCCCACGTGGCTGTTTCCGGAAGAGCATCGATCAGACGATGGGCTTCTGATCGGATGTCCTGTGTTGGTATTCCCGACATGGTTCGTTCCTCGCGTTGTAAACACGTAACTCTTCAGCCAAGTGAAGTAGCTGGAAAGGTTGGCAGGCGGCGGAACCTCGGTCGACTACGAACACACTCAGATGCATGAAATCGCTTTCCCAGTCCAGTCCACGTTGCCCGCCTTCCGACCGGCAGTCGTGCTACTTCAGATGACCGATAGATACGAAAACACAAGAACCGCGCAACGCAACCCCCAAGTGAAGTATACCAACCGGACAGTCGGCTGGGGAGACCGATCCGAAGAACCGCAGCGTGGCCGGGATGTTTTTCCGCGTTGCACCCGTACTACTTCGTTTCGGCCGAATCGTGCGGCCCGCTGCCCTATGTGTCCTCAGGCGGCTCGCTGGCCGCCTTCGGGCCCCATTGCTGAATCGCTTGATCGGTGGCTTTCTTGCGTTTCTCGCCGCTGACGTTTTCCAGGTCCTGGAGGAGGATGCCGTAGTGCTGCAGGGTGGCCTCCAGCGTCGTGCGCAACTTCTTAACGTCCGACCGCTGGGCCATCGCGGCGCTGGCCAAGGGTTCGAGCCAGCCCTGCATCAACTGGAACTGGCTGCGGAGCACGTTGAGAATGTTTCGCGGCACCTGATGCATCACGTGCACTTCCTGCACCGGACTACCGGGCTCACCCACGCCGGGTGCGGTCTTGGCTTCGCTCGGCGAGGGAGTCAGGTTCCGCAGGCTATCGACAATCTCCTTTATGAGTTCCGGCGTCAGGCCGGACGGCTGGCCGGCGGTCGCCGCCATGGTGGCCGCGGCCGCCTGGCTGTTTTCGTTCAGTTGCGTGAGACCCTGGGCGAGGGTGGCGTTGATGCCGCTGATGCCGGTCTCCAGCTTGCCAAGCTCCGCGACCAATCGGCCCACGCGATCGTGGAGCGTGGTATCGTGCTTCTGCTGGAGCACGTCGCCCACGCTGTCGACGACCGCTTCGCGAATCGCCTCCAGCCCATCGGAAAAGCTTCGCAACTGCACGACCACCTGGCCCACGGCGTCGTCCTGATCGATACCGCGCATGCGGACGTTTTCCTGGTAGGTCCGCTGGATCGATCGCCACCGCCTGGTTTCGTCTTCTGAGAGAATGCCCAACAGCTCTTTGAACTTGAGCATGTTCGACTCGGCATCGCAGGTGAGGGTCTGCGAATCGTTCTCATAGCTGGTGAGTATGAGCGTTTCCAGCTCCTGGTCGTTCATGATCGGCACCACCTTCTCGGCGATCCGGTTCATGTTCCGGTAGGAGCCCTGGAGTTTGAAGGGGGGCTCGGTGCGATACTCGTCGGCCATGGCGGCCGAGCGGATGTACTGGCGATTGACGGCCAGCACCACGTCGCGGACGCGCATGAGTTTCTTTATGACGGCCACGAACTCGTGGAGTTCTTCCGGCGAGTAGTTGCCCTCCAGTTCGACCCCTTCCTGCGTTCCCCGTTCGGCCAGACGAATCACCGAGTAGACATCCTTCTGGCTGCGGGTGGCCAGGTTGTTGAGGGACGGGCTGGACGTGAGGGCGTTTTCCAGGTAGCTCATCTCGAAGGCGTCGCGGCTGTCGCCGATGATCTCGCCCAGGTTGTAGACGTCGGCGCGGTTGGCGAGCATGTCGGGGATCTTGAACTTCTGCCCGCTCTCCGTGTAGGGATTGCCCGCCATGACGACCACCACCTTGCGCCCCCGCAGGTCGTAGGTTCGCGTCTTTCCCTTGTAGACTCCTTCCATCTTCCGCTGGGCGTCGCAGAGGGAAATGAACTTCTGCAGAAACTCGGGGTTGCAGTGCTGGATGTCGTCGACGTAGATCATCACATTGTCGCCCATCTCCAGGGCGAGGTTGAGCTTGTCGATTTCTTCCCGGGCGGCGGCGTTGGGAGCTTCCACCGGATCGATCGAGGTGACGAGGTGGCCGATCGCCGGTCCGTTGATTTTCATGAAGATCACGCCGAGCCGGTTGGCGACGTACTCCATGAGGGTCGTCTTGCCGTAACCGGGGGGCGATACCAGGAGCAGCAGGCCCATGAGGTCCGTGCGTTTCTGCTCGCCGACGACTCCGATTTGCTTGGCCAGGTTGTTGCCGATGAGCGGGAGGTAGACCGTGTCGATGAGGCGGTTGCGAACGAACGACGTGAGCACCCGGGGTCGGAACTCGTCGAGCCGGAGTTCTTCCCGAGCCGCCTCGACCAATTGTCGTTTGAGCCCGGTGAACTGGGTGAACTTGGGCACGACCTGTCCGGCAAACAAGTCGAGCCGCCGCATGAAGCGGTTGTAGTCGAGGCGGTACCGCCCCCCTTCGACCACGGGATGGCTCCCGGCCAGTTTTTCCAGGTCCCGCCGAGTCTGGGCGTCGACAATCAGGGTTGAGTCGACTTTGCCCTGGAGCAGCAGAGCGGCGGCCTCGTCGAGGAAGTCGGCCATCTCGGCATGCCCGTCGGCCCGGTCGCTGAGGAGTCCGGAGAGCCAATCACGTGCCAGAGAAAACTGGGCGGCGGGTTCCTTGCTGAGGGAAGAGAGCGAAGAATCGGCCTTTTCGGCGGCGCCCTTCTGCTTGATCGCCGTGTGGAAGGCGGCAAACAGGTCGGCGGCGGCGCGGCTGATGGTAAAACCCCGACCGCCGACCAGTTCCGAAAAGAGGTACTCGGCCGCCTCGTCCACCAGGTCGCGGTCGAAGAGCCGGGTCTTGTCGACGAAACAGCCCAGCATGTCGGCCAGTTCGGCGACGTAGCGCCGTCGCACGTCGGAAGCGGGAAACAGACCCTGGATGAGTCCCACGCCGTTGAGTTTGGCGGTGATCAGAGATTTGTGGCTGCGTTCGGCGAAGCTGGTCCAGAAGACACGGGCCATCGCACGGGCGGCGGGGTGGAACCGCAACAGCCCGATCGTCTGGCGCATCTCCAGCAGGCCGCCGAGGATCCATGCCGCATCGTGGTCGTGAACGCCCTTCACGTAGCCCTCGGCGTAACGGGGGCCCATGAACTTCTGCACGTGCGCCGTTCGCTGGGGCATGTCGGCCGCCAGAAATTCGGCGACCGGGAAATCCCGCCCCGCTTCGGCCGCGCGGAGCATCAGGTAGGCCAGGTACTCAGCCCGGTAGACCTCGCGGTTCTCGCTGACGACTTCCTGTTGCCAGACTTCGCGCGTAGCCAGGAGCCGCTCGTCGCGGATGGGCTCGAAGAACCGCGTGCCGGTCAGGTGGAGGCAGATCTCGTCGCCGCGCAGGATGGTCGTGAGGTCCAAAGCCTGGATGTTGACGGAGAAATTGTGCGATCCCAGCTTGATCACGTTCTCGCCGGCGACGAACAGGTCCTGCCGGTCCTTGAGCTGGCGGACGGCGTCTTCCTTGATCGTCTTGATGCGGCTCTGGATATCGTCGACCTTGACCGAATCCTCTAGGGCGGAGAGTTCGTCGACAATCCCGCGGACCTTCTCGATCATCAGGTCCGAGGCGAAGTAGGCGTTGATCTCCGCGACCGACTGCATCGCCTCGACACGGGCCTTGATCCCGGCGAGGATCCGGTCGGCCGATTTCATGAGCGCCCCGGCCCGGCGGTTGCGGGCCTCGACGAGTTGCAGCTTGCGCGACTCGAAGGCGTTGTAGATCTCGTCGCGTTTCTCGGCGAGTTGGACGACGAACTCGTCGAACTCGGAGAACCGGCCCTCGAGCTCCTCGACCTGGATCATGACCTTGGTGAGGAATTCTTCGCACTTCTCGGGCGTGTCGCAGACGTCCAGGTAGTTGACCACGCCCTGGCCCAGCAGTTTCATCTGCGAATTGAACTCGGCCACTCCTTCGACCGAGAGGAGTTCCTTGATGCGGCGTTTCAAGGCGGCCCGGGCGGTGTTCACGCCGGCGAAAATCACCGAGATACTGTCGATGATGGCGGTCCGCTCCGTGGCGTCGTCGATCTTCAGGTTGCTGACGATTTCGATCAGCATCTCCAGTTCGGAAGCGCTCCGGGCGATCTCTTCTTCGAGCTTCTTTGCATCGGCGCCTTTTTCCAGGCCCGGGATCCGGTCCTGCTGCTCGCGGATGGCGGCCTGGTAGGGGGCGAGCGAATCGGGCTGGAGCAGGAAGGCGACCGACCGTTGGGCGAGGCGATCGGCTTCTTCGGAAACCCGCTTGTCGAGCTGGTCGACGAGCGCCAGGTCGGCATAGCGCAGGTCGCGGAGCGAGATGATCTCGCCGCGCACGCTTCGCAGCTCGGCCAGCGAGGTGACGAAGTCGTTGATGTGGTCGAACCGTTTGCGGCCGATCGCAAGAATCGCCTCCTTGGCCCGATGGTCGGCTTTCTTCGTCTGTTCGGAGGTATTCTTCCTGACCCGGGTGACCTTTTCGAACTCCTCCACGGCCCCGGCCGCCGTGTCGCGAATCTGGCCGAGGACCTGCTTCAGGTTGAACGCCTCCGGGCGGTCCATCCAGAAGTAGGCGTCCATCGTATTGCCGGCGGCCTTGACCAGGTCGAGATAGAGGGCGGCGTAGGGATCTTCCTTGCCGATCAGGCCGAGAATCTCGGTGCATTCGGCCATGGCCCGCACAACGTCCTTGTTTCCTATCTTGTAGAGGAACGAGTCGGTGTTCGTATCGGGGCGGAAATCGTCGCTCACGTAGGGGGTCCGCCAGATCTGCACCACATGGTATTTTTGAGGCTCCTCGCCAGCGCGAAAACAGATCAGCTCGCCGCCGTCGAAGAGTGTGTAGCCATTGCAGACCAGCGGTGTCTCGACCTTCTGTTCGATGAGGTTGTATTGGAGCAGAACATAGACGCCCTGCAGCCGGTTGAGAAACACGTAGAGGAAGTCCTCGCCGTTGGGCGAGGCGATCCGCCGGAGGAAGAGCATGTCGGCCAGTTCGCTCTCGAAGGTCTTGCACTCCCCCGTCTGCAGGTAGTAGCCGTTGGGGAAGATCAGCCCGTGGTCGTCGGGCAGGAGCACGCAGGCGTCCTTGATGGAGTCCAGCCGCATGCACGTCTGCAGCTTCTCATTGAACACCAGGTAACGGAACGCCTTTTCCTGGTAGGGGCGGATCTTCAGCAGAATGATATGGCCGAGGGCCGCGTAGTAGATCTCGGCGTCGTCGAGCGTCTGGTCCGCGTTGTCGACCGGTTCGCGGTAGATGCCCTCGCCCGACTCGGTATTGTTTTCGACCTTGACCGTCAAGTCGCCGCCGACGGTCTCCACGAAGACCCGATCGTCGATCGAGATGTGGGGGTGAATTCCGAAACGATGCTGCTCGCGGACGGTGCGAATCCACTCGAAGTCGTGCTGGGGCGGGAAGCGGACTTCGTGGTCGCTGCGATTGTCGACGTACTCCAGCCGGTCGTCGCGGACCAGCCACTTGAAGGCCTTGATATCCTCGGCCTTCTTGCCGATGCGGAAGTTCATGTAGAGGTGCGGGCCTGCCGTGAAGAACTTGGCAAACATGGCACCCTTGTAGAACCGGTAGATCTCCTTGAAATCCCTCAGGAAGCGTTCGTCGCCGATGAGCTTGAGATCCTCGGCCTGGAACTTGCCGTCGGCGAACTGGTAGATCGAGAACACGTCTTCCAGGTTGGTTTCGGTCTTGAGGCCGAAGACGACGTTGTAGCCGAAGATGAAGCGGTGGTCGATGGCCACCATGCCGCGCGGCGTGCAGTTGTGCTGCGTGGTCAGCCGCTCGGTGCCCAGGAGCTCGGTATCGATCGAGCCAAAGACCTCTTTTCGCGCAGCGTTGAGCTTCTCGAGCCGGGCGCGAAGTTCGGCGCCTTGCGAAGAGAGGCGGTTGCGGATGATCTCGTAGGTCCCGCCTTCGAGCTTGACTTCCGCACCCGGTTCCGGCGACGTCTCGTTCTGCGGTGCTTCTGGCATAGGGGCTGTCTGTGAGGCGGTCAGGCCGCGTGTGGAGTCAAATCCGATCCTCGAATGTCGGACTTGCCAAGCTTGCTTCCGAGGAAATACTCCGTATCTCCCTACGCTTCTTCTTGGACCGGCTTCGTCACCGCCTTGAGCTTTTTACCCGACCACCCGGAGTCTTTGGCCATGCCCAGGAGCCGCTGCAGCTCGTTGCGGGTCTCGTCGCTGGAGGTGAGCGAGAGCATCCGGCCGATAAGGGCTGCGATCGACAGGTCCTTCACGTCGTTGGTGCTCAGGTTGAACTCGCCCATGAGCGCTTCGAGCTTCTGGCTG
This sequence comes from uncultured Planctomycetaceae bacterium, assembly GCA_964429355.1. Taxonomy (GTDB): domain Bacteria; phylum Planctomycetota; class Planctomycetia; order Pirellulales; family Thermoguttaceae; genus JAAYAY01. The sequence continues at coordinate 26,021 of CAYSCH010000080.1, forward strand.
AAATAGTCGGGGTTGCCGTTGAAGAACGTGTTCTTCACATCGGTGAGAACCTCGCTGTTGTGGACGAAGCGGTCCACCACCTTGCCCCCCTTGACCGATTCGATGATCTTGTCGAAGAAGGTCGTCTCGCCCCCGACGATGTCGATCCGGGCACTCTTGAGGGCCTCGCCCACGATACCGGCCTGGGCCTTGGCGATCCCTTCCTGGGCGGCGATGGCGGCGATCTCGATGTCTTTGTCCTTGTTGAGCTTGAGCTTGAACTCCTCGTGTTCCCGTCCCACGCCGTCGAACAACTTCATCGCTTCGGCCTTCTTGTGAATGCCCGAAGCATCGGCGGAGAACTTGAGTTCCAGCACGGTCGCCTCGGCCGTGCCTTTCTTCTCGATGGCCGCGGCCATGGCCTCGACCCCCTTGGCCTCAGCGGTGGCCTTCCTCTGGTGAACATTGGCTTCGGCGGTGCCGTACTTCTCGGTCGAGACGGCCTTGGCTTCCATCACCGTCGCTTCGGCCAGTCCGATCGCCGCATGGTCGGCCGACTTGGCTTCGGCCAACATCTTCGTCGCCGCCATCTCCTTCTCGGCACTCACCCTCTGGGCCTCGGCCTCGATCACGATCTGCTGGGCATGCAGTTCGGCCGCCAACTTCGACGCCTCGGCCGCCTTCACCTGCTTGACCAACGCCTCCTGGGCCTCCCTCTCGGCCACCGTGACCTCGACCCGCTTGCCACGATCGGCCGCGGCGAACTGCTCGGTGTCCTTGATCCGTTCCTTCTGTTCGACCACGGACCGCTCGACGATGACCCGTTCGCGGATGACTTCCTGGATGTTGCGTTTTTCGACTTCGACGGCCTTGTCCTTGTCGATCACGGCCAATTCGACGAACCGTTCGCGGTCAACCACTTCCAACTGGCGATCCTTCTCGACCCGCTCGGTCTCCACCTTCTCCGTCCGCTCCTTGCTCTTCATGGCCACGATGATCTGGCGATCCTTGTTTTGCTCGGCCACGTTGACCTGCTCTTCGGTGGCTATGCGGGCGTTTTCGGCCTTCAGCCGCTCTTCCTGCTGCACCTTGGCGGCCTGGGCCTGCTCGCGGGCAGTCACCTCGGCGATCTCACGCTGCTGCTTCTGCTCCGCCTCGACCTGCTGCCGCTCCAGGGCCAGGATCGCCTCGCGGGCTTCGACGTCCTGCTTCTTGATCGTCTTCTCCTTCTCGCGGGTGATCTCGTTGGCCCGCATGTGCTCCTTGGCGGTCAGCTCGGTGATCTTCTTGATCCCTTCCGCGTCCAGGATATTGTGGGGATTGTGCATCTCCAGCGGCGTCTGCTCGAGAAAGTCGATGGCACAGTCGTCGAGCACGTAGCCGTTCAGGTCGGTGCCGATCACCTTGAGAATCTGCTCCTTGAACCGGTCCCGCGCCTCGTAGAGCTCGACGAAGTCGAAATGTTTGCCCACCGTCTTGAGTCCTTCGGAGAACTTGGCGTCGAAAAGTTCGACAAGGGCTTCGCGCTCGCTTGCGCGTTTGCAGCCGAGTGACTGGGCCACCATGAGGATATCTTCGGTCGTGTTGTTCACGCGCACGAAGAAAGCGACCTCGATATCGGCACGGATGTTGTCCTTGCAGACCAGGCCCGCTTCACCCCGCCTGTGGATTTCGATCCGCTTGACGGAGAGGTCCATTTCATGAGCGCGGTGCAGAATCGGAATGACCCAGATGCCCGTTCCCGTTGCCGCGCGAAGGCCGCCTTTACCGGTCAAGACGATGGCTTCCTCGGGACCCACCTTGCGGTAGAACTTGGAGAACAGAACCGCCATGCCGAGGAGAACGACGATTAATACGACGGCCGAGATCGCCAGGATTTCACCGATTCCAGGCAGGCCAGCGAGGAGAAGGTTCATTGCAGGTCCTCTTGTTGAGCTTTTCTTACGAAGTAGATTCCTTGTTGATACTCGACGATGACCGCTGCATCGCCCTTCTTCAGCGGCTCGCTGTCTTGTTGAGTTCTCGCGTTGAGCAGCAAGGGGGCGGCTCCTGTCTCGCAGCGGACCTGGCCCGATCGACCGGTGACCTCCAGGGTCGTGACCGAACACACACGCCCGACCAGGTCCTTGGCCAGCGGCGCCTCCACATCGTCGAACTGGCCTCGGAGCGGTTGGGTGAGCAGCTTCGCGGCCAGGACCGCCAGGACGGTATTGCGAAACAGGATCACCAGTTCCCGGCCAATGCTCTCGTGGGTCGCCGGATGGTCCCAGAGCATCGTGATCAGCCACAGCGAAAACGCGAAAGCGCTGAGCCACACCATCAGCGGCACGCA
>CAYSCH010000081.1:0-28041 GCA_964429355.1 uncultured Planctomycetaceae bacterium
CACTGGCCGGTTTTGAAGCGCCCCCCACTGGCCGGTTTTCAGGCGCCCCGTGACAAAGTATGAGTCCACAGCTAAGAAGTGTTGTAAAAAGCATACGCAGGTCTGTGTAGGGGACGTTTGTCACGGCGTGTATGTATTGATTGCAGATCAGCATGACGGTACCGCAAATGCAGAGTCTCCATGCGGAGACTTTTGAGAAAGCCCCATGCTGGCGTTGTTTGCGAGGCGGGGAATACTGGGGCGACTTGTATGGGTTTTCATCAGGTGGCGTCATGTCTCGATCCACAGCAGCGAGGTTCAATACTCGATCTTGCAGTTCGGCAGTGCCTCTTGGAGCTTCTTGACGCCTTCGGGAGTGACTTGCGTGCTGTAGAGGAAGAGCGTCTCAAGGTTAGCCAGGTCTTTGAGGTGCTCAAGCCCGGCGTCGGTGACTTGTGTGTCGTCAAGGGAGAGCGACTCAAGGTTAGTCAGCCCTTTGAAATGTCTGAGTCCTGCGTCGGTAACTTGCGTGCTGTAGAGGTTTAGACGCTCAAGGTCAGCTAGATCCTTCAAGTACGTGGCCTCGTCGTCGTCGAAGTCGCCTGGGGGGCACACCTGAACCACATCTTCAAAGAAGAAGTCCCCGAAAAGCCCACGCATCCATTGTGGGACTGATGTCTTGACGGGCTCATAGAATACCGATCCCCCCTTCCGCTCAATCGCCTCCACCGCCTCCCTCTGCTTCCTCGCCCTCTCCATCCTCATCCCAAACCACGACAACGGCAGACTCAGCACGAGGACGGCGATGAGTAGCGTCTTCACTCGGAATTGGAGCCAGCGGCGGCGTTTGGGAGGGGTGGTGGTCATGGTGAGCAGGGAAGTTCAGTACTCGACGTAACAGTTGGGCAGTGCCTTCGGCATTTCTCGATCAATACGACACGGAATAATTCAGGTACCAGTTGTCTCCTAGCGGCAGGTAATAATCCCCCTCCTCTTCTGTTGGTATCTCATGCACATCTGACACAACCGTGCCTTGCCTGACGGATACGGATTCGCTGAAATCTTCCTCGGGTATGTACTGGATCTCAATGATCCAACCATCCAATATGCCGAAGGAATCCTTGAAGTAGTTGACCCTGTAACCGTTCTTGGCAATCCGTTTCACATGCACGGTGGCCATGCGTTCTAGGTAGAGATCGTATCTCTCCTGTGAGATTCCGACATCAAGCAGTATCTCTGGCAGTGTAGTCTTGTTGTTTTTGTTGTCATACCACTGTCCATCAGATTCATACTCGTCCGATTTGTAGTAGTCGTTGATTGCCACTCTGGCGAACCCGTCACCCACCCATGTCAACTTGTCGTCTTCCATAAACATATCGTAGAGGGCAACATAGTCATCCTTCTTGTCCAAGAACCCCTGTTCAATCTGTGCAAGCCTGCTGGTCGATGGCGTGAAGTTGCACGATGCCAACAAGAGCAGCGACAAGACCATACCCGATTGATAGAGCCGACGTTGCATTGGTTGCAGCCTCCTTCTCAATCTGGTCAATACTCGATCTTGCAATTGGGTAGTGCCTCTTGGAGCCTCTTGACGCCTTCGGGGGTAACGTTCGTGTCGTCGAGGATGAACATCTGAAGCTCACGTAGCCCTCTGAGATGTTCCAACCCAGCGTCGGTGACTTGCGTGCTTTTGAGGGACAGCCACCCAAGATTACTCAACCCTTCGAGATGCACAAGTCCAGCGTCGCTGACCTGCGTGTTGTCGAGGAACAAGATCGACAACTTCCTGAAAAGCTTCACATGTTCGACTTGGGTGTCAGTGAACCCGTGAGAGTCGAAAGAGATAAAGCAGATTTCGTCAAAGTTCTCATCCCCCATCAATGCCTGCAACCACGACAAACTCGGCTTGGGACTGATTCCCGAAACTGACGGAGGCACCACCTCCCCCTCATAGGCTACCTGTCCACCTAATCGCTCGATCATCTCCACCGCCTCCCTCTGCTTCCTCACCCTCTTCATCCTCGCCCCAAACCACGAAAGCGGCAGGCTCAGCACAAGGACTGCGATCAGGAGTGTTCGCAGCCTGAATTGGAGCCAGCGGCGGCGTGGACGGCCACTTTCATCCACCGGGCTGCCCGATTCTGTCAAGCCAGTTGACCGTTCCACAAGCGGCCTCCACCAGCAGGAATAGAACGAATCCAATGAAGCCCCCCAACAAACATGCAGCAAGAAAGTCCTTCCAGTTCGTTTATACCCACAGTCTCCTCCTTTCTGGCAATTCGGTCAATCTGAGTGTCTCTGGGAAACAGATCTCCTCTCAACTACGATACGCTCCGAGGACAAAACCATGGACTTCCGGACCTGCCCCACTCTGTTCGCCCCCTGCGAGACAAGCTCCCACCAGCGCTCCGTGACCTTGCGGCCTTTCATTCGAACGCCATGGCCGATATGGCGGCTTAGGGTGATCCTATCGGCCCCAAATAGGTCGATGCCGAACACAAGTGGCTTCAAGACTCCCGGCCCGGAACTGGCGGCTACCGCACCAGCCGGTATCCGCAGGACCGGACGACAAGCAGTGAGACAACCACCGACAACGCCTCCGTGGTTGTGGCGGTCATCCAGATACCTGTTTGATTCTGAGTTGCCCGTGCCAGGCAGTAGCCTGCACAGGCTCCCACGGCTATCAAGCCGACACTGTACAACATGGGCTGTTTCGTGGCCAAGACAAACCAAACGGGCAAGACGCCGACCACACCGAATGTAACACCGAACGAGAGAAGTTCGATGAGTATTCCACCGTGAGAAAGATGTGGCTCCGCCCATTTCCCGATGGAAATCAGGCAGGCAACGACGAAGGTCAAAACTATCAAGTCACGGATGGAGAACTGCAGGCGTCTTGCCGAAACAACTGGCAAGGAATCCAGGCGAATACCAACTCCGAGAAAACGGATCAGCAGCAGCGGAATTGCCACGAAAGGTGTGGTCAGAACGACAACGATGAAAGTCTCCCGGCTGAGATCGGAAATGCCGACTCCCAAGAGCAGGAAGAGATAGCCGAGACCGACAGCAACACCGATCATTCTTCCCCACCACGGACCTGCTCCAAGACTGCCCCAGATTCCCAACAGACTTATTTGGCTGAACACCAGGCCGACAAAGGCCGCTACCCGCAATGTAAAACCGCCAGAGTGATTCGCCACGGAAGCCCCCGCCAGTCCGATCAAGATATGTGCCATCGCCAGCCAAAACACCCTGTGTCGGGGGTTCATCGGCAACGAAGTCGATTCGGTCGAAGCCATGGCAACGGCCCTACATCGTTTCGCATGGACTCGCTCGCCGCAGGCGAGCGAGTCGGTATTCATCAGTCAATCGAAGATTTCCGCTTCTTGCTCTTCTTCTTCGACTCGGCGTGAAGGGGAGCCAGGTGCCAGTCACTCTAGCAGGTGGAGAAGCGGGACGGAAGATTGTCGGTGTTGCCCCCTCACATCAGCTAAATGGCCTTGCGTGATTCCAGGAGAGACTCTGGCGCCGCCACCCACCTTGTGAGACTGCTGAAGAAGCCAGTTCCCTTGACGCAAGTCCTTATTCTTCGTCGTCTGGTCGACCGAGAGATAAGGACTTACGTCGAGTCCGGGCACTTTTTCAGTGATCTCCTTGCGTGGGTGGAAGCCACGATTGATGGCTAATCTGTCCGGCAGGTCAGAAGGCTTCAGTATGACAATCGGCCATCAATCGTGGCTTCCACTGGGGCAAGCCCGGGGCAAGCCCAGTGGCGGCCTTTTCCTGGGAATCCCGCAAGGCCATTTAGAACCAGGGTTCTTTCCATATGGGAGATTCGGCCTCGGGGAGGAAGAGGACGGGGATGCCGTCGCCGCTGTCGAAGATGGCCAGCGGGCCGCAACGGCGCGACAGTTCTCGGGCGATCCGGAAGATCAAATCGTTATCGCCGTCGAACGAGAGGGAACCTGTTCTGCTCTTGATGGGTTGGATGGGGCAGATCGTGACCGACTTCCTGGGGCTACGCCTTGGACCTCCAAAAGCCCGGTTCATGACAGGGTCAGGATCTTCATAATACCACTCAACCGTTTCGATGGAATCGACCTGGACATGCGGATGTTCTTCAGAGCCGCCGAATGTGGTGATATAGCCGTCAAAGGACTCCAGCACGGCCTTGAGATCCGTGTGGGTGGGCATGCGGCCATCGGGGATGTCTAGGGCTTCTTTGCCAGTTCCGTTTCGATCGCCTTGATGACTTCCGGATCGTCGGGTTTGGTCTTGGGCGCAAAACGGTAAGCGACCTCGCCGTCGCGCCCGATGAGAAACTTCTCGAAGTTCCACGAAATCTTGCCCGGACCTTGCGGCTTCGTCTCCAGCCCCGTCAGGTGCTTGTAGAGAGGGCTGGCGCCGTCGCCGTTGACCTCGATCTTCTCGAAGAGATCGAATTGCACACCGTAATTAACCTCGCAGAACTCCCGGATTTCTTCGGCCGTGCCTGGCTCCTGCTCGCGGAACTGGTTGCAGGGAAAGCCGAGGATGGCCAGTCCCTGCTCGGCATACTTCTTGTGGAGAGCCTGCAGTTGCTCGTATTGCGGGGTCAGACCGCACTTGCTGGCTACGTTAACCACCAGAACCACTTTGCCCTGATACTTGCTGAGTTCCACCTCCTTGCCGGTGATCGTCTTCACCTTGAAGTCGAGCGCCCTGGGCACCTCTTTCGTTCCTTCCTCGCCGCCCACCGACGGGGAAATCGCCGTCATGAGGAAACCGCCTGCAAGCACGAGCGCAAAACACCTGGACATGAGAGACCTCTCCAAGACAGTTCTTTTCTGTTGACGAACGGAGCGTGCGGGAATTATTCGTCACCGGCTGGGTCCCGGAAAGCCTGCCGGCCCCCTGGCACCCGCCGGCCGGCGCCACGGAACCGGATTCGGAAAGGGCAAGGACCATATATCCCCACTTGTGGCCTTTGGACACCTGGCCAAGTTCTCGGCTGAGGGCAGGCTGGATCGATTGAGGCCATCCGTGACGTTCACAGTCTCCTATGAAAACCTGGACTTCCGCCGAGGCCCGATGTTATTCTGAAGAATCACGCCTTCCTGCCACTCTTTCGGGACCCTGCCGCTTGAACGCCCCACGCGAATTTCGACCGGTTGGATACTCCGAGCTGGTGCGGGGCAATGCGAATTTCAGGCTCCTCTGGTTCGGGCAGATCGTCAGCCTCCTGGGTCACTGGTTCAATCTGATCGCGTCGGCCGCGCTCGTGGCCCGGCTCACCGAGTCGGGCTTTGCCGTGGGCGCCCTGTTCATCGTGCGGATGCTCGTGCCGTTTCTGGCCAGCCCCCTGGCCGGCGTCGTTGCCGACCGCTTCAACCGCAAATGGATCCTGTTCTGGTCCGACCTGGTTCGAGCCGTGACCGTGCTGGGGTTCCTCACGGTTCGCGATCCGGGAATGGTCTGGCTCCTCTACACGCTCACCGCGATCCATGCGGGCATCAGCGCCTTCTACTTCACCGCCCGGACCGCCATCCTGCCCGATGTCGTCGAGGTGCGGGCCGTGGGCACGGCTAATGCGATCACATCTGCCACCTGGTCGGTCATGCTCGCCCTGGGGGCAGCCATCGGCGGAGTCGTGGCGGGAACCCTGGGAATCTGGACCGCCTACCTGGTCGACTCGGCAACGTTCTTCCTCTCCGCCGCCTTCGTCGCGCAGGTCCGGCTGGGCAACCTGTCCGCCCTTCAGCATCACGAGTATTCCCTGCGGCGCGTGCTGGCCGAACATGTCGTCGGGTTCCGTGTCGTCTTCGCCCGGCTCGGACTGCTCTTGATCGTCCTGCAGAAGTCGATGCTCATGCTGTTCTTCGGAGCCGCCTTTCAGGTGATCCTGGTAGCCATTGCCCAGGATGTGTTCACAATCGGGAGCGGAGGGAGCCTGAGCGTGGGCGTGATGTTCGCCGCCATGGGGCTGGGCACCGGTATCGGCCCGCTGGCGGCCCGGGCCGTGACCGGCGATCGGCCCGATCGCATGCACCAGGCGATCTTGATGAGCTACCTGCTCGCCGCGGCCGGATTGCTCGTCGTCAGTTGGCTTGCCGACCTGACCACCGTGATCCTCGGTTCCTTTCTCGTCGGGCTGGGCAACGGCCAATTGTGGGTATTTTCTACCCAGTTGATCCTCCAGTGGGTGCCTGCCACGGTGAGAGGCCGCGTGCTGGCGGCCGAGTTCGGTTTCTTCTCCCTGGCCAGCGCCATCAGCGCCGCCGTGGCCGGTGTGGCCTTGGACTGGTCGCTTCCCATTCACGATGTTCTCGCCTGGATGGCCACCCTGTCGATGTTCCCCGCGCTCGTCTGGGCAGTCTGGATGTTCGAGAACCGCGGCGTACGGGAAGGCAAGTCTCCCCTGTAGTCCCTGCCGACCGTGAGGAATCGCCCAACACCCGCACGATAGCCCCTCTGGCGGGGTGCACGAACCTTCCCTGTAGCCCCTTGTCTGGGAAAAATACGCGGGCTATCATGGCAGTTTCGCTTTCTTGTGGAGACCCTCATTATGAGGCATGTGGTTTCGGCCCTGGTTCACAACGTCCCCGGAGTGCTGTCGCACATTTCCGGTATGCTCGCCTCGCGCGGCTACAATATCGACAGCCTTGCGGTGGGAGAAACGGAAGATCCCAAACTGTCGCGGATGACCTTTGTGGTCGTTGGCGACGACGGCGTGCTGGAGCAGGTCCGAAAGCAGCTCGAGAAGATTGTCACCGTGGTACGGGTCGACGATGTGAGCGGCAAGGACCACGTCGAACGCGACCTGATGCTCATCCGAGTCAAAGCGCCGATCGGAAAACGCAGCGAGATCTGCGAGCTGACGAGCATCTTCCGCGGGCGGGTTGTCGATGTGTCGGCCGACATGGTGATGATCGAGATCTCCGGGCAAGAAGGCAAAATCGAGGCGTTCATCGAACTGATGCGGCCCTTCGGAATCATCGAATTGGTGCGTACCGGGCGAATCGCCATGATCCGTGGCCTCAACCACGGCCACCACTCCGACCAGTAGCACGGCTTCGTCCAGCACGCAGAAACAATCTACCAACATCCCGAAACTCGAAATCCGAAAGTCGAAATCCGAAACAAATCCAAATTGCCAAGGGGCCGATGACAGGTTCCCGTGCGGCAGGGGCTGCCCCCGCTTCGAGCGTCCTGTTTAGATTGGTTTCGCATTTCGATTTCGGATTTCGTGCTTCGACCACCAGTGGGAGCCTATCCATGCCCGCGACTATCTACTACGACAAAGACGCCGACCTTTCCCTGCTCAAAGGCAAAACGATCGCCATTTTGGGCTACGGTTCCCAGGGCCACGGCCACGCCCAGAACCTCCGCGACAGCGGCTGCAACGTGATCGTCGCCGAACTGCCCGGCACGGCCAACTACGAACAGGCCGTCAAGGACGGATTCAAGCCCCTTTCGACCCCGGAAGCGGTCAAGAAGGCCGACATCATCACCCTGCTTCTTCCCGACGAACTCCAGGCGGAAATCTACCGCACCCAGATTCGGGAAAATCTGTCGCCAGGCAACATCCTGGTCTGCTCCCACGGTTTCAACTACCACTTCGGCCAGTTCGATTTCCCCAAAGACGTGTGTGCGATCCTCATCGCCCCCAAGGGCCCCGGCCATCTGGTCCGCGCCGAGTACGTCCGCGGCGCCGGCGTCCCCTGCCTCATCGCCCTGGGGGAAGGGGCCGGCGACGAAGCCCGTCAGATCGGCCTGGCCTACGCCAAGGGCATCGGCGGAACTCGCGCGGGCGTGATTGAAACCACTTTCGCCGAAGAAACCGAAACCGACCTGTTCGGCGAGCAGGTTGTGCTCTGCGGCGGCCTCAGCGCCCTGATCAAGGCGGGTTTCGACACCCTCGTTGAGGCCGGCTACCAGCCCGAGATGGCCTACTTCGAGTGCGTGCACGAGGTGAAGCTGATCGTCGACCTGATCTACCAGGGCGGCCTGAACTACATGCGCTACAGCATCTCGAACACGGCCGAGTACGGCGACTACAGCCGCGGCCCGCGGATCGTCACCGAAGAAACCAAAGCCGAGATGAAGAAAATCCTCGCCGAGATCCAGAATGGCAGTTTCGCCCGCGAGTGGATCCTCGAGAACAAGGCCAACGCCCCGGCGTTCAAGGCCATGCGCCGCAAGGAGCGCGAACACTCCGTCGAAGAGGTCGGACGCCAGTTGCGCCGACTCATGTCGTGGATCAACGCCAAGGAAGTCTGACGATTCAATCCCCTCAACGGGCAGAGGGGCGCAATCGGGCGGCAAGCCGGCGGAGTGTTTGCCGCCCGAACCCTTTTCTTGCGGGAGGCTGTGCCCCGGTTGACCTTGGCACAGGGCCGTTCGAACAGGGAGCAGTCGGCCAGCAGCTTCCCAGAACGAAGGGACGTGCCACCCAATTGCTGCTCAGGGACGTGCCAGCCGGGAATTGTCGATTCTCCAACTCGCTCGGCTGCCCGGCGCTGCGGTCAACGGATCCCTTGCACGATCCAATCGGCCCCACTACCCTTGCCGGAAATGGCTGTATGACGAGAATAGTGAAGGGCAGGGGGCGTCGGCCTGGAGACCGGCTGTGACACGGGAGGGATAGCATGTCCGAGAGTGCCAGCATTCAACAGACACGATTCGACCAGCTCAAGCCGGGTGACCGGATCGAGGTGGAGCATCTGGTCACGGTGGGACAGAAAAGCTGGACCACCACGACGGCCGGTGAGGTCGTCCGCACCGAGCGGCGCCGCCACGGGCTGCACTTTCGCCGCAACCACGACGACAAAGTCTTCAGCGACACCATCCTTCTCGAATTGCCCGACGGCGAACTGACCACCCTCACCCTGGATGAGTTCACGGTGATCCGCAGAGCTTGAACGCGCCAATCCCCAGCGCCCGCGACAACAGAACCTCGCCCACCACACCAACCCAAATCGTCAGCGAGAACTCCCGCTCCCTTCGCCTGTCATGGCCGATTCATCCCCCAACGCCAACGACCCCCGTAACCTGTTCACGATCCACCCGCGATCGTTTGAAGAGAACCGCTACGTCTACCCGGTCGTGAGTCGACGGGCGGGCGGGATCTCGATCGGCGTGAATCTGAATCTCGACAAGGTCTGCAATTTCGACTGCATCTACTGCCAGGTCGATCGCACCGAGATGGGCGAACGCGAATTCGTGGAGCTCCAGCGCCTTGCCGACGAGCTGGAACATGTCGTTGAACTGATCCTCTCGGGCCGCCTCTTCGAGGGCCCGCGATTCAGCCACTTGCCTCAGCCCCTGCGGCGGCTCAACGACATCGCCCTGAGCGGCGACGGCGAGCCAACCACCTACCGCAACTTCAAAGACGTGGTGGCCGTCTGCGCCAATGTTCGCCAGCGCCACGGGCTCGGCGCGATGAAGATCGTGCTCATCACCAACGCGACCATGTTCCACCGCCCGCACGTCCAGCGCGGGTTGGAACTGCTCGACGCCAACAATGGCGAAATCTGGGCCAAACTCGACGCCGGCACCGAACGCTACTACAGCCACGTGGCCCGCACCTCGATCCGTTTCTCCAAGATTCTCGACAATCTCCGCTGGGCCGCCCAGGTCCGGCCGATCGTCATCCAGACCTTGTTCATGGAGATCCAGGGCCACGGGCCCGATGAGGCGGAACTTGCCGCCTACTGCGACCGGCTGGGCGAGATCCTTCAATCCGGCGGCCGGATCAAGCTCGTGCAGATCCACACCGTCGCCCGCATGCCGGCCGAGGCTTACGTCTCGGCCCTCCCCGACGATCGCCTCGAAGAGATTGCCGGTCTGGTGCGGAGCAAGACGGGGCTCCAGGTGGCAGCATTCGGAGCGTAGGGTGCCAGGGCGGACTACGTCCGCAAAGCCCGGAACGCACACGATACGCCGCATCGGTTGAATTCCCTTCTCCCGTCTGCCAGAATAGCCAGCATACGCCCCCTCAATCTTCCCACCGCACCATCTCCCACCAGGAGCCCCACCATGCCCACCTCTTCCATGCACCGCCGAGCCTTCCTGGGCCAATCCACCGCGGCCGCCGCACTGGGTACTCTCGCCGCAGGCGTGCTGGCCGGCCCGGCTGCCGCCGCGGAGCCCAAGGTCTGGCAGCCCGTCTCCGATCGCAAGGTTCGCGTGGGGATCGTCGGCTATGGGTACTGCAAGTTCGGAGCGGCCTTCGGATTCCAGGATCATCCGAACGTGGAGGTCGTGGCGGTCAGCGACCTGTTCCCCGATCGCTGCGACGAGCTCATGAAGGCCTGTCGTTGCGCGAAGTCCTATCCGTCGCTGGAAGAACTGGTCAAAGACGACTCGATCGAGGCCGTCTTCTGCGCCACCGATGCACCGAGCCATGCCCGTCACGCGATCGAGGTGATGAAACACGGCAAACACGCCTGTTCCGCCGTGCCGGCCTGCCTGGGGTCGGTGGAAGACGGCGAGCGGCTCCTGGAGACGGTGGAAACGACGGGCCTGAAGTACCAGATGATGGAAACAAGTTGCTTCCGCGAGGACTGTCACGCCATGCGCACCGCCTACCGGGCCGGTGCCCTCGGCCCGATCCACCTCTCCGAAGGCAACTATCACCACTACCACGCATCGCTGGAGCCGACCCCTTCCTACAATGGCTGGCGTCGCGGGCTGCCGCCCCTCTGGTACCCGACCCACGCCACCGCCTACTACATCGGCGTGACCGGCGAGCGATTCACCAGTGTCTCCTGCCTCGGCACCCCCGGACACCTCGACTATCACAAGGCCGAGAACAACCCCTACCACAACCCCTTCGCCACCGAGGTGGCCCTCTTCGAAACGAGCGAGGGGGGAAGCAGCCACATGTCGGTCTCGTGGACGATGAAGTCGATCTATGGGGAATGCGGCCGCGTCTTCGGCCGGCTCGGCTGTATCAACGAAACCACCTACACGGGACTGGCCAAAAACCTGCCGGACCTCACCCGCCCCCCGCTTCCCCCGGGTGTGGACGGCGGCGGCCACGGCGGCTCCCACGGGCTGTTGATGGACGAATTCGTCACCGCCATCCTCGAAGACCGCCAGCCGCTGGTCGACATCTACGAAGCCCTCTCCATGACCATCCCCGGCATCATCGCCCACCAGTCGGCCCTCAAAGGCGGCGAGCGATTGCCGGTCCCGCAGTACCGCAAGAAGGCCTGAGCCGCCGTCTCCCGGCAACTCAGAGCTTCTCGCGCACGAATCTGTCGGCTCGCGGCAGATCGTCCAGGGTCAGGTGCTCGAGCAGCAGATGCATGGGCCGGTCGAGCTGGGCCAGCAGTCTCAGGTACAAGGGGTAGTCGAGCACTCCCTTGCCCGCCGCCGGAAGGCTCGTACCGTCGTCGGCAGGCGCCACGTCCTTGGCGTGCGCTACGACAATCTCCCGTCCCAGACGACGGAACATATCCTCCAGCATGGCTGCCTGACGGGGCAGGTCTTCCTTGCGGAGGAAGTTGCACGGATCCATGACGAGCTTCAAGGCCGGAGAGGAGACTTCACGGAAGAGCCGCTCCGCTCGATCGACGGAATCGATGATGTTCTGCCAATAGGGCTCGATGGAGATCACCGCGCCGGTCTTCTCGGCAATTCGCACCAACCTCTCAATCGCCGTACGGAACTGGACGTACGCTTCCTCCGTGCCGTTTTCGGGCGAGCCGAGCCATTGCGACGTCCGGTTGAGAGTTCCGGTCTCGGTGGAAATATTCGGGCAGCCGAGTCGTTGCCAGTTCCTGATCAGGTTCTCCATCCGGGTTTGGGCCTCCTGGCGGCGAACGGGATCCGGAGCCACGAGGTTCTGATAGCCGAATACGGCCACGATCTCGATCCCTTGCTGCTGGAAAGCCTTGGCGATCTTCTCGGCGGCCGTCCAGTCCGGATTCAATGGGTCAAATTGGACGTCGCTGAAGGTGTAATTGCACAGCACTCCCTGGAGGTTGGCGTTCTTGATCTCGCGTACCGCCTGCTCCAGCGGCAAAGAGGCGTAGATCTGGGTGGTCACTCCGATCTTCAGGCGACTTGTGTTGGGCGTCTGTTCCTCTCCCGCCCAGGCGCCGCGTGCCGGGAGGAGCAACGCGGCAGCCACCGCCTTGAGGATGTCTCTTCTCTCCCAGTGCCCCGTTGCGGTTGCCCTGCGGGCCGGCAAATACGATTCCACGGCACAGCTCCTTGTTCTGTCTTGAGTCATCCAGGTTTCGGCATTTGCACTCCGCTCAGATACGCTCCGAGCAATTTCCTCCCACCACGTTAGCCATCAACTGGCTGGAATTCCAGTCAGACTGGCCGAAAAGTCGATTCTGCGATCACCCATTCTGTTTCAACATTTCGTGCTTCCTTGCATCCTCGAACCTGGTGGCCGGAATTTCCCGCACCTGCTGTCATGACGCCGCCAGGACCTGGCAGCCGAGTTTGCATTCCCGGTTCCGTGGAACATCGAGTGGATCCCCACACAGGACGAACCGTGAACGAGGGTCGCCTACAGTTCCCAGCCTTTCCGATACTCGCGCCTCAGGTACTTGTCAGCGCCGGGATCGTTGGTGATCTTCATGGCCTGGCTGTCGAAGAGCACCTTTTTGCCCGCCCGCAGGGCAACAGTACCGAGGTTCACCGCATCGGTGATCGAGGCGGCGTTGAGGAAATTGCCCGGCGACTGCTCGCCGCCCAGGATCTGGCCGAGCCACGTGCCCTGACGTTCGGCACGGCTGGTTTCGCTCTCCTTCAGCGCAAGGTCTTCACGCTTTCCCTGGCTGAACCGCTGTGGGTTCTGCCCGTGGAACCCGGCCATGATGATCCCCTCCTCGCCAACGAACAGGATCCCCTCGCGGTCCGTCTCGACCTGGTGGGCTTCGACCTCCGCGGGCAGGCGGGGCTTCATTCCGCCGTCGTACCAGAACAGGTCCAGTTGGGGCATGCTGGCGGTGGCGGCGAAGCCGAGGCGGATGTTGCAGCCCGTCGGGTAGGAGAAATCGTTGTTGATCGTGCGGCTCACGCCGTCCTGGATCGTGCAGGCGTGCGTGGCCCAGGCCTGGGCGCTGACGGGCACGCCCAGGCCGAGCGTTTCAAACACCGGCCAGAGGCTGTAGATGCCCATGTCGGCCATGGAGCCTCCGCCGAAATCGTACCAGCCGCGGAACACGGTGTGCGTGTAATGGGGGTGATAAGGTCGGTCCAACGCCGGGCCGAGCCACAGATCCCAGTCGAGTCCCTTCGGAACAGGGGGAGTGTCGGTGGGAATTTCTGCGTACTGAGGCCAGACGGGGCGGTTCGTCCAGTTGTGGATCTCGCGGAGCTTGCCGATCACCCCCTGCCGGATCGCTTCGGCGATCAACCGGTTGCCGCCGGCGGCGCCGTAGGCCAGCAAGTGGGTGGCTACCTTCGTCTCGCGCGCGGTTTCAACCACCAGCCGCCCTTCGGCCATGCGATTGGCCAGCGGCTTGTGCATCATCACATGGAGGCCCTTCTTCATGGCCGCGACCGAGATTGCGGCATGGAGATGGTCGGGGGTCATGACCTTGACGGCGTCGAGGTCCTTTTCCTTTTCCAGGAGTTCGCGGAAATCGGCGTAGGCCGTGCAGCCGTTGAACTTGTCGGCCGCTCGCTGCTTGGCGTAGTAGGTATCAATGGCGAGTTTACCTACGTCGCGGCCGCCGGGGCAGCCGCTCTCGTCGGCCCGCCAATTGGGCTCGTCCATGTATTTTTGGATCGTGCTGCGGATGCCCCCCTTGCCCCACTCGACGTAATCGCTGCTGTCCTTATTCGGATCGCAGACGGCCACGATCTGGAACCGAGGCTCGCTCAGAAGGTAGTCCAGTTCGCGGAAGCCTTGCGTTCCCATGCCGATATGGGCCACTGTGACCTTCTCGCTCGGGGGCACATTCCCCGGGCCGCCCAGGACGTGCCTGGGGACGATGGTTGCGGCTCCGGTTACGGCGGCAGCACCGAGGAAACGGCGGCGATTAAGATTGGGCTGCATCATCGACTCCTCCAAGATATGTGTGAGTGTCCGGCAATTCGATGTCGCCGAATACGCCAGAATTTGGCCCTCCCCACGGGATCGCCAAAGACGCACAACTTCGGCCACGGGCGGAAAACCGCATACTTACAGCGCGAGTTCCCGGACACCCTCAGATATGTACCATCGGTCTGACTGGACGCTATTTGGAGGGACGGGGGGCGGGAAGTCAAGAGTTTGGGGAGAAATCGGCGTCAAGAGCTTCTCGGCCGAGGATGAAAGGGGCAGAGGACAGACGGGGATGGGGTGGAATCATTTCGGCACAAGTACGCGTGGGGTCCAGAAAAGTTGGACGGGCAGTGAGGACGTAAGACATTTGAGGGTCATGGATTAGGATATTCTGCCTAGACGTAAAGACGCATCACTCGGCGGAGGTATGTGCAAAAAATCGTTTACTCGTAGTTCGCAGTGGGGGTAAAATGTGGCTGGTGGAGCAGGGAAGTTCTTGAGTGTACAGGCATGAGGTAGTGTACATGTGAATTGTAGCGGACGAGGTGTTCCATGTCAATCGCAAGATTGGACACCGCTGGATAGAGGTGGGAAGGGGCAGGGGACGGGGGACAGGAGAGGCACGTGGAGAGGATAGATGGGTCAGAGGTCAGACGGTTCCTCAGACAGCGGATGGGTTGGCCTGGTGCTCGGCGGGGATGAGGGTGGGAAAGAGTCGGGGAGCCGCGGAGCGCCGTGCCAGACGGGCTCCGGACGCTGCGTCACCCTCGCTTTACCCAGTTCGCCGCCCGGACCATAATGCGGCATATCGATCTCGCTGGCCGTGCATGGGAGGGGGTATGCGTTGCGACGGGGGTGGTTCAGGTCGCGTGATTCTGGCAATTGTTGCCGCCGCGGTCCTCGGGTGTGCGACGGGGCTGGGTGCGAGCCCGTCGCCGACCAGGAGCGTGTCGGTCCATGTGGATCGACGCGTCGAGCTGGTGAGCATCGTCTTCTACCTGGCGGGCAACAGCGAGTACGGTCGGGGTCGGATCCGGAGTTACCTCCGCGACGTCGACGAGCACTTTGCGGGCGTTCGCACGGACGAGTTGATCGACCATGCAGCCGACTTGGCAAGACGGATGGGGATTGGATACGACGCCTGCATGAGCATGGCGGTGCACCTGGAATCGGAAGACGGGTGGCGGCTTCGCCTGGCCGGCCAGCCGCGACCCGACTGGCTCGATAGCCGTTGGCGGGACGGTACGGCGTCCGAGTTCGCCTCGCGTCTGGACCAGTTTGCCGAGGACAGCCGATTCGACGAGTTCTTCAGCCAGCACGGGGACCTCTACACGACGACCGAAGAGCGACTGAAATCGCTCTTGGACGAGAAAGTTCACCTCGAGTGGTTCGACGACTTTTTCGGCGCCCGGCCGACCGCCCGGTTCATCGTGATCCCGGCGCTGCTCAACGGCCCCTCCAACTACGGCCCGAGCGTCAGGATGCCGTCGGGCGCCGAGGAGTATTACTGCATCCTGGGCGTGTGGTCGGCCGACTGGCACGGCAAGCCCGCCTTCGACGCGTCGGTGGTCGGCACGATCATCCACGAATTCTGCCACAGCTATACCAATGCGATCATCGATCGGCGCAAGGACCAGTTTCGTCCGGCCGGCGAGGCCTTGTTTTCCCGCGTGAAAGGGGACATGAGCCGGCAGGCTTACGGCGCGTGGGAGACGATGCTCTACGAATCGCTGGTACGAGCGTCGGTGATCCGATACATGCTCCGATTCGAGGGCAAGGGGGCGATGTTGCGGGAGATCGGGCGGCAGAAGCAGCGAGGATTCGTCTGGATCGAAGAGTTGGCCGGGTTGCTGGCTCAGTACGAACAGGCACGCCAGGAGTATCCCACGCTCGAGGATTTCTCGCCGCGGATCGTCGCGTTCTTCGACGAGTACGCCCGCCAGTTGCCGGAGGAGCCGGAGACCGCGCCCGCGCCGCGGGTCGTTTCGATGATCCCTGCCAACGGCGACGAGCGGGTGGACCCGTCGCTGAAGGAGATTCCCGTCGTTTTCGATCAGCCGATGCGCGGCGGATCGTGGTCGATGTACGGCGGCGGCGTGCAGTACCCGGAGGTTGTGGGAACGCCTTTCTACGACCAGGCCTGCCGGACCGTGAACCTGTTGCCGGACCACGAATACCATTTCTGGCTTAACTGCGCGTGGTTCCACGGCTTTCAGAGTGGCCGGGGCGCAGGCCTTGAACCTGTCGAGGTTCGGTTTAAGACGGGGCGGGGTAGCTGACCAGTCGTTTTCCCGGCGGGGGGAGTACGGCTCTTTGGCGGTCGGGGAGTTTTGATTTCGATACTGATAGCGCTTTCGAGGAGGCTGGGAAGGACGAAGGAAGGCGACGGCGGGGGCACTGCTTGCACTGCACCCACAGCGTGTTGCGCGTACGGTAGAAGGCCCCACACAGCCAGTCAATGTCCATCAGATAGGCCAGGGAGGTGAATCCCATCTGCGGCGATCGTTTCGCCAGCGCGGCTATCCGTTGCTGCCAGCGTGAATATGCTTTCCGAATTTCCAGGCATTCGACATATTTCCCAACAACGAGTCCATGTCCCGATGCCTCGCTTCCCTCCACAGGGTCCTCGCGGGCGCTCGTTCCCCTGCTTCGTCAGTACTATCAAGGCACTACGACACCCTGCCGCCCATCCCGCCGCACTTCGTTGCCTTCGCTTGGCGGTACCACAGGAGCAATCGGCTTGGTTCGTCTCTCCCGACGCCGCCGACTGCCGGGCGTCGAGCCTGGGGTTGGTCACCCGGTATCCCCTGCCGGGATTTCTTCCGTGGAGACGACAGAGCTTCCCAAGTTCCTGGGGAGCCCCCATACCCGTTTGCACATGTTCTTCGACCCCGGCCGGCCGAGGCGTTCCTGACCACAAACAGAACGCTCACATGGCTGTGCGCGACGGGAACGACGAGGGCGCCGACACCGACAATTCTTTCGAGGCTCAATAGCATGGCTTTCGGGCTCGCTGTCTACGTATCACATTGCTGCGCAAGACTCGCTTCCAGGTGCTGGTCAGGCTCTCCTGGGCGGGCTTGGTACCCGCAGGGCTCCGATGAAAGGTTTCAAACTCACCTCATGTTCGCTTTCCTCCTTTCCCAAGCTTCTTGGCACGATCCCGTTTAACTGCGAGTACTCGAACTGCGGAACTGCGCGAGTAATCGACTGCGCACGAGTACTCGTGGCGGCAGATGTTATCGTTTCTTCAAGTAGCCGTTTGTGTTCCAGGTGACGTTGGGCCCGAAGAAGTCACACAGATCGTAGTCGATCGTGTACTTGCCGGGCCGGCTCTCGAGGAAAGAGGCAATGGCGCGATTCGGCCCGTTCTCGTATTTCTGCAGTTCGAGATCGTTTACGATGCCGTCTTCAATGATGATATATTCACCTGGTATAAGGTATTTGTCGAAGAACTTCAGGGCAGCCAGGGAGCCGTCGAAGTAATGGGGGCCGTCTTCGATCACCATCAACGGACGCCTGAGATTCTCCAAGAGGGATGGAAGTTCGCTGTCGTCGAGATGATGGATGTCTCCCACGAGGAACTTGACGTTCGGCGCACTCACGGCCGTCACCACGTTGATGTCGACCGAGTAGATCACCGTATCCAGGCAAAACGAATTGACCTGGTCGGAGAGCCAAAGGGCGCTGCCGCCCGCCGCCGAACCGATTTCGACAATTGTTCCAGGTTTCGTTTGATGGATGAGTTGGGCGTAGATCGCCAGATCGAAGGGATTCTTCAGGCACGAAATGCCCTTGTATGTATACCTCATCGCACCTGCCTGAATCGTTTCCAGGGCCGATTTAGGCAACCCGCACCGTTCCCGCTTCGGATCGAGAGATGAGGACACGAAACGATAAGGTTTGCGGCATCGCACCAATTCGTAGCCGACCAACGCGAGCACCTTGTTTGCAATCTTTCTGACCATGGTGACCTCGGAACATCCTTGTCAAATGAGAAGGCGTTTTGTGACCGTTCCACGGGGCAACTATACAGGCGACGGCGTCACCTTTCCAGCCCATGATGAGACGGTGGCTGGTTGTCAGGCGGCCCGATGAGCCCCCGTCTGGAGTTGTGTAGCCTGCTCGGGGCCCACGGCACGACGGAGTCCAACTCAGAAATCCGTGTCCACGTCCGCACGCGTGAAATACCAGTAGGCGGTATCCTTACGAGTTCCTGCCATCGACTTCAGCCGGCAGTCCCCGCTTCTGTTCTATCGTTTGAGGGAAGGAACAGGCCAAGCGGTTTGGAGATGGGTGCCGGCCCATTGAGTACATAGACCTGTCCGGAGCGAGGAATGTGGAAGAAGTCACGGTGGAATACTCCGGAATCGATGTCCTGGTCATCAATGCTCAGGGGGTGAAATGTTTCATGTGTCGTTCTGGCGAAGAGGATAACGGGGGCAATTCAACCGGGAACGCCAGGAGGTTTGGGAAAGGAGAATAGCGGACATGGAGCGAATTTGAAACCTTTCATCGGAGCCCTGCGGGTATCAAGCGCGGTGGGGTGTCGGGGGCGAAGGGAAGCGGGCGAGGGCAAGCCCACGCGGGTATCCTGTGCATCGCCCGGATGGTAAGCTGGCAGGCTGGGGGTCAGGAATTATTCGGGCGATGCCGAGCTGAGGAGGGGAGGTGATTGTGGTTTGCATGAACTGCAGTGAAATGGCCGTTCCGAACAAGGCGGTGACCGATGACGAAGCGTGAAATCATCCGCATGGTGCTCAAAGGCAAACGGCCACCCTACGTTCCCTGGTCGATGGGGTTCACGCTCGAGGCGAAAGCCAAGCTCCTGGAGCATTACCGCTGTGGCGACATCGAAACGCCGCTGGACAACCACCTCCTCAAGCTCGGGCAGGACATCGGGTTCTTCGACCCGCTGGGTGACGATCGCTATCGCGATGTGTTCGGAGTGACCTGGGATCGAACGATCGACAAGGACATCGGCAACGTCGAGGGGCAGGTTCTCCCCCGGCCGACCCTTGAAGGCTACGAGTTTCCCGACCCGCAAGACGGGCGGTATTTCGACGATACCCAGGACCGGATCGATCGCTTTGCCGATCGGTTCCGCGTGTTCCAGGTCGGATTTTCGCTCTACGAACGGGCGTGGACGCTCCGCGGCATGGAGGCCCTGATGATGGACTTCCTGGAACATCCCGCCTTCGTTCATGAACTGCTCCGTGCCATTGCCGACTACAATATCGCCCACGTTCGGAAGGCAATGGACTTCGACATCGACGCGGTCTATTTTGGCGACGACTGGGGACAACAGCGCGGCCTGCAGATGGGCCCCAAGCTGTGGCGGGAGTTCATCTACCCGCAGCTCAAACGCATGTACGCCGCCGTGCACGAAGCCGGCAAGTTCGTGTTTATCCACTCCTGCGGCGACGTGGACGAACTGTTCGACGACCTGATCGCGGCCGGGCTGAACTGCTTCAATCCCTTCCAGCCGGAGGTGATGGATGTGGAACGGCTGCTGGCGGATTACCGCGGCCGGCTTGCCTTCCACGGTGGCATCTCAACCCAGAAAACGCTCCCCTTCGGCACGGTCGACCAGGTTCGCGCGGAAACGCGGCGGATGCTGGCACTCGGAGCGGACGGAGGATACATTCTGGCTCCAGCGCACGATGTGGAGGGGGATGTGCCCCTGGAAAACATCCTGGCGATGATCGAAGAAGTCCAAGGGCAGGGGAGGGTAACGTAAGTCAAGGAGAGGATTCGCAGCGGCAATGCCGCCAAACTGCTGAAACCCGAGGAATGACCGATTGTTGTCAGAAAGCTCCCAGCGGTTCTCCGCCCGCCATGGTCAGGAGGGCCTTGAGGACCGTGGGGTCGAGGGAATTGGCAAGGAACCGCACGCTGCCATCGAGGATCAGGGCCTGGAATCCACCGGGGCGGGAGTCGCGGACACCCTTGAAAGGATCGCTGGGATCGACCTGCCAGTCGTCCGGTTTGGTCCAGGGCACTGCCGCATCCTCTGTGGCTTCGACGACCGCGATCGTGTTGGACGTGCCGTCGACAACATCACGGAAAGAGATGCCCTTCTCGGATTTCCAGATGGTCCCTTCGCCGATCGGAGCGACGTAGGTCGTCATGCCCGGAGCTGCCTTGCTGTTGGGACGGGCATAGATCTCAGGCATCTGGCCGAGGAATTGTTTGTTGTGCTCGCTGTCCCAGGGTTCGTCGAGATGGAACTGGTCGAACAGAGGCTGTTGTTCGAGGTACGGGAGGAGTTTCACACGCCAGCTCAGGAGCGGCTTGCCTGAGGGGTCGGTGATTGCCTGGGCGGGGAGCTGCTTGTGAGTGTCGTGGTGCATGTGGAGGGCCAGGCCGATCTGCTTGAGGTTGTTCTGCGACATGGATCGCCGGGCCGCCTCGCGGGCCGACTGGACCGCCGGGAGTAGCAGGCTGATGAGAACGCCCGTGGTGGCCACTTGCATGTTCTGCTGGCCGCCCTGGGTGACGCTCAAGATCGTTCCGCGGCGCTGGGGGCGAAGCATCTTGAAGAGGTATTCGTTGAGCCGGGCCACGTACTGGGCGGTGGCCTGCTGGACGGGATCGTTCGGCTGGTCCATGCTCTGCGACATCTGCTGGAGGCTCATCTGCTGCCCGAAATCGATGGCCTTGTTGATCAGGGCCTCGAGCTGCACGGCCTTGGCTTCATCGGGTGCGACGATGGCGACGGAGGCCTGAGGCATCCCTGTCCACTGGAGTTCGATCTTGGCGGCCTTGGTCAGTTCGGGGAGTCGCTTGAGGTCTTCGAGCGGCGGCGGCACGGGAGCCATGGCCAGTGCGGCGGCGAGCACTCCGCGGACCGGTTCCACCACCGCCACGGCCGTCACGTCGCCGGTCAGCCGGGCGGAAGAGACCAGCCTGGTGAGCGGCCCGGCCTCGGGCTGTTTGGCATTGGCGACCATCTTCTCGATCATCGGTCCCATGCCGACCAGGAGCGTGCGATCGTCGGGCATGTAGAGACTCGGCTCCATCGGGTTGGCTGCCTGGAGGTAGGGTTTTCCTTCGAGCTGGCCGGCCTTTGTAGCGGCGGCCAGCTTCGGCAAGAGATCCTCGAGCTTGTGGGGCTGAGAGAACCGCACGACTCCCGCAGCCATGGGAGGACCGCCTGCCGCTTCGGCCACGATCAGAACCTGATCCACGTCGGCCGGATCGAGCCCGAGCTCCTGTTTGCCGGCAGCGGTGATGACCTCGTGGGGGAGCATCTCCATACCGGGGGCCTTGAGCACGCGACTCGGATAGGCGACCACCATGGCCACCGCATTGGGTGTGACGTAAGAGAGGTCAAGCCCGTTGGATAGCGCGACGCCCTGGGCAACCGCCGGCGCAGCGAAGCACGGGACAGCGAGGAACACGGGGAGCGAGATTGCGAAGGCAATACTCCACTTCAGTCGAATCATTTTCCCACCTCACAGTTCAGAGAGATCGTTACACATCCAGGGGATAGTCCGTCTGGCCAAACGGAGTATAGGCGGCCGGGATCCGCCGGGCAACCGGCGAGCGGGGCGGAGATCGGAGATCGGAGATGGGAGATGGGGAGCGGGGAGCGGTGCGGAGATGGGGGAGCGGGGAGCGGCGTCAGCTCCTGAGGCCGACGAGGGCGGCGCGGGCCTTGCGGTAGGTTTCAGTTCCGTCAGGGTCGCCGCAGATACTCCATTCCGGGGCCCGTACCTGGCCGTCGCCGTAACCGCAGATGTCGCGTGTGGAGGGGATCCGCTGGTAGAGCAGCTCATAGAGCTTGCGTGCGGGAAGCGTGTCGCCGAATTTCAGCCCGAGTTTCTGGAGAACGTCCAGGTCTTTTTTCTGATCGCGGAGGGCCATGCTGTGGCCGCCGAGACAGAGGTTCGTTTCGGGGTCATAATGCGAGCAGGGGGGGCAGATCATGCAGCAGCCGGCGACAAGCGTTACGGGGATATCCGGATTCTTCTGGATCACGTCGATGGCCTCGAAGAGGTTGTCGGCCGCGATCGGGGCGGGATTCTCCATACAGCCGCCGTAGAAACAGCTCATGCACATCAGATGGTGGGGTCGGATCCGCAACGTCGCTGCCTGGTAGATCGTTGCCGTCGAGGTCTTCTTGAAGTCGGCTTCTTCCTGGGCATCGCGAGGCGGAAGAATGGCATTGATGCCAAGGGTGCGGCCCGCTTCGTAGCAGCCGCCTTCGGCCCTGGGACAACCCTGCCACGCCTCGCCGGTGACCGCCGAGTAGCCGCAGATGCCCTTGGCTGTGGGGATCTCGGCCAGAAGGCGTTCGACCATGTCGATGGCGGGACGGGCATCGCCGGGTACCAGGCCGAGTTTCTGGAGGATGTCGAGATCGCGTTTGGCGTTGAACAGGCCACCCTCGGGCGTATCGTCGGCCGTGCCGGGATTCTGGTAACGGTAGACTGAATCGACATTGCAGCAGAGCCGGATCGGGATCTTGCGATCTTTTCGTACTGCGGCGAGGATTGCCGTAAGACTCGGTTGGCCGAGGTCGTCGCTCCGCCCTTCTCCGATCCGACAGACGAGGCACATCAATTGATAGGGTCGTACCTCGATCGTGTTCGGCGGCGACGGAACCTCAGAAGCTTTGACCGGCTGCGGGGTATCTGCGAGGAGAGGGGCGCCAGCTTTTGTGGCACCGACCACCGCGCCGGCGGCTACGAGAAACTCTCGACGGGGAAGTTTGTTCGGCATCGGGATGTCTCCGGAAAAGGCCAGGGGCGCGACAGAGCCGGTCCGGTGGTTATGGTAATTCCATTGCCTCTTCGGTTGATAGCCCCTGCGGACACGATTATCCCAAGTTCTTGACGCCGTACGCATTACGGCTATATCCTACCAGTGTGCCCCGCCCGTGGGATCACGTCCACGAGAGAGTCGGCTATGAAGACAACTGGAATCTTCAATACGCTGTGTTGCGGACTGGTCGTTTTCGCGGCATTCGGTGCAGCCCTGGCAGATGATGTCGCCCGCGAGGCGGCGAGCGAGTATCTTGGCCCGACGGACGTTGCCGTGTCGGGGGATGGGCGTGTGCTGTTCGCGGCGCTATCCGATGCAAGGCGGGTGGCCATTGTCGACCTGCCGGATGGGCGTTCCATCCGAATGGTCCCAACACCGACGGAGCCAACCGGGCTGGTGCTCAGCCCTGACGGCCGACGGCTGTATGTCACTTGTGCCGCTGCCGCCAGTTCGGTGTTGGAGGTGGACGCCGTTTCCGGCGAGATCCTGGCAAGTTTCGCCGCCGGCCACGCGGCCATGGGCCCGACGGTCTCGCCCGACGGCGCGCGGCTCTACGTGTGCAATCGTTTTGACCACAACGTGTCGGTGATCGACCTGGCAAACCGGAAGGAACTCGCGCGGGTGGCCGTGGTGCGGGAACCGACTGCCGCCGCCATTTCGCCCGACGGCCGTGAGTTGTGGGTGGCCAATTTTCTGCCGGCGGTTCCAGCCAACCAGTTCGGGGTGCTTGCGGCTGCCGCCGTCATTACGGTGGTGGATACCCGCACGTTTCAGACGGCCCAGGTCCGACCCATTACCGGCACGACGAGCGCAAGAGGGCTTGCCCTGACTCCAGACGGTAAATATGCCCTGCTCGTACACATTCTCGCCCGTTACCATCTTCCCACAAAACGGGTCGATGGGAGCTGGATGAATGCCAACGCGCTGACGGTGATCGATACTGGGCGCCGCGAGGTGCTCAACACGGTGCTCCTGGACGGTTTCTTCGAAGGAGCAGCTAATCCGTGGGGAGTGGCCTGCACGGCAGACGGCGGCTGGATCTGTGTATCCCATGCGGGAACGAACGAGCTGAGCGTGATCGACGCCCGGGCGCTCTTGTCGACACTGCAACGTCTGCCGATCATGGTGTTTTCCAACGCTGCCTTTTTCAGTGGAAGCTCATACGGCGGCTATGGCTCGACGTCGACGGGCGACGACATCGTCAACGAACCGGGCTTTCTGGCGGGTTACCGGCAGCGTGTGAAGTTGCCGGGGGTCGGACCGCGGGGCCTGGCAATATGCGGCTCGCAGGTCTACGTGACAGAATACTTCACCGACAGCATCGCGTCGGTCGGATTGCCGGTTGGAGAGGGAGCCACGGCGCGCAGTCTTCCGCTGGGCCCCAAGCCACGGTGGAGCGAAATCCGTCTTGGTGAAATGTTGTTTCACGACGGCCGCATCTGTCTTCACGGCTGGCAGAGCTGTGCCAGTTGCCACCCGGACGGACGAGCGGACGGGCTGAATTGGGACCTGCTGAACGACGGAGTGGGCAACCCGAAGAACACCCGGAGCCTGCTCTTGTCGCACCGCACGCCTCCGGCGATGGCCATCGGAATCCGCCCGACGGCGGAAGCGGCGGTCCGGTCGGGGATTGAGCACATTCTGATGTCGGAACGGCCTGAAGCGGAGGCGGCAGCGATGGATGCCTGGCTCAAATCGCTGGCAGCCTGGCCGAGTCCGTTGCTGGTCGAGGGGAGGCTCAGTCCGGCGGCCGAGCGGGGCCAGCGGCTGTTTGAGGGCGACCGGGCGGGCTGCTCGAGTTGCCATCCGGCGCCGCTCTACACGGACCTGATGTCCCATGACGTGGGGTCCCAGGATAAGCCGGACGATCGGGTGACTTTCGACACTCCGACGCTGGTGGAGGTGTGGCGAACGTCGCCCTATCTGCATGATGGGCGATACACGACGATCGAGCAGGTACTCGCCGAGGGGAACCACGGGCGGGCCGGCAATCTCAGCGCCGAGGAACTGGCCGACCTGGTGGAGTTCGTGCTGTCGCTATGACGGAGGGAGGCTCCAGCGGCTCGGTCTGACGGAGTCTGGAAATTGGACCGTTGCGGTGGCCGCCGGGGGTCTGCCCGCGCTGGTTGGAGAGGTTGCGGGGCTGCGTTTCCCCTCGCGCTCAACTTCTCCTCCGCAATCGCTCAAGGTTTTTTTAGCTGCTCTTGACATCCGGGTGCCTGAAGATAATGTTATACAATCTGTGGCCCAGTGTGAGCCGCATGTGTTTGGGGGTAGCCTGCCATAACCATCCCGCCTCTCTGCATGGATGCTTTCCCAGAAGCCATAACGGTTTCGCCTCGGTCCTCACCTTTCTTGCCGCGATCGTTGTGTCGTTCGAGCCAGGGCAGAGATCCGAAGCAGTTCTCAGTTCTCCAGGGACCGGCTCGCTGGTTACGCTGCATTTGAGTATTGGCCCAATTTCGGACGGCCGTGTTTTTTGCATGAACGAAGCGTGCGGTATGAAGGTCAGACTGGTCGCGTTGAGTTCGGTCGATCACGATCGAAAGTTGGCTTTGGATGGTCATCCGGTAGTTCTGGGGCGCAGTTCCCAAGCGGATGTGAGAATCGATGATCGCTGGGTGAGTCGCCGGCACTGCGAGTTGTCGGAGATGGATGGCATGGTCGTGGTTCGAGATCTCGGGTCGACCCACGGAACCTATGTCAACGGCCGGCAGATTTCTGAAGCCCGCCTTCGGCCGGAAGACAAATTGACGATCGGATTGACGAGCTTCGTGGCCAGCTACCACATGGCCCATCTGGCCCGAGTCAGTTGAAGTCGCGGCCGCAGCCGGCCCCCTTCTTGCGGGTGTATTGAGGGGAGCAAGAAGGAAGGCAAGCCCGACGGGTGTTCTGGGAAACCGCCGAGTAGTTGCCGAACCGCTCTTCCGCCATGGTAAGCCCAGTCCGACGGGAAGGAAGATGTGCCGGACGCTAGCCAGCGCCGAGAGATTGCGGTATTCTCCACGGGTGCAGGAAAGGTGGACGACCGATTGGGCGAAGGGCCAACCATGAGCGAGCGCAAGGGGCCCGAGGGAGTATCAGGCAGTTTTCGAGGAGCGGCGCGCCGTGCCCTGGCGGACGATGGTGGTGAGGCTGTTGGCGACCTGGAGACAGTGAGCCGGGCACTGCGGGAAAGCGAGGCACGGTATCAGCGGCTTCTCGACGCTGTGACCGACTATGCCTACGCCGTGTATTTTCACGACGGCGCGCCGGTCGAAACACGCCACGGCATGGGCTGTGTGCGTGTGACCGGGTATCGGCCGGAGGACTTCGCAAGCGATCCCTTCCTCTGGATCAGCATCGTACATCCGGAAGACCGTGCCGCGGTGGTGGAACGGTCGGAGAAGGTATTGAACGGCGACGTACCCCCGCTGGAGCACCGGATCAGGCATCGCGACGGTTCAACTCGCTGGCTGTCGAGCACGATCATCCGGCATCTCAAGGAAGGGAATCTGGTTCGCTGCGACGGCATCCTTCGCGACGTGACCGAGCGCCGCCGTTTGCAGGAGTCGTTGCACGAGAACGAAGTGCAATTGCTTATGGCCCAGAAGATCCAGGAGCACCTGCTGCCAAAGAGCGCACCCTCTCTGCCGGGCTACGACATCGCCGGAGTGCTCTATCCGGCGGATTTCGCAGCGGGAGACTATTACGACTTCATCCCTATCAACGGCGGTTGCGTGGACCTGGTGATCGGCGATGTCACCGGGCACGGGTTCTCATCCGCACTGATCATGTCGTTGACGCAGGTGCTGCTGCGGTTGCTGGTCGAGGCTCACGAGGATATTCCCCAGGTTCTGAGGCACGCCAATTCGGTGCTCACCCGAGCAACGGACGAGTACCACTTCGTGACGCTGCTGCTTGGCCAGCTCGATGCGAGGCGGCGGGAGTTTCTCTATGCCAGTGCAGGGCACCCCCCGGCCTACCTATTGGATCGCAACGGTCAGCTCAAATCTCAGTTGGAGAGCACATCGCATCCGTTGGGGATGTTTCCGGACATTGCCTTTCCAACGGCCGACCCCGTCGGGCTTGCCCCAGGGGATACGCTGGCGCTAGTGACCGACGGGATCGAGGAGGCTCGAAATGCCGACGGCGAGTACTTTGGCCGTGAGCGGCTTGTCGAGGTGTTGCGCGGTCGCCGCAACGAGCCCGCCAAACAGATCGCCGAGGCCCTTTGCCGGACGGCGAGGGAATTCACCGGCCAGACGGTTTCAGACGACGACACGACGGTCGTTGTCGTCCGAGTACTGGACGAGTAGATTTCTTCTGTCCGGCTGACGTATACTTGTGGCCTCCCGTTGTGTCCAGAGAACAGGATGAGCGAATATGTGCTGCAGTAAGGCGACGGCCTCAGAGTCTCCGATCGGAACCTATGCCGAACGCCTGGTGCAGGTGGGACGATTATTCGAGTTGTACCCGGACCGCGTGGTGGTCACGGCCAGGTGGTGGTGGGGCCGACCCATTGTGACTACGGTGTCGTTGGCGTCGTTGAACTCGGACTATCAGTTTCAGTTCATCCGTTATCGGCTGTTCAAGCACGGCCTTCTGATAGCCGCGATCGGTGTGGCCGTGGCCTTGCTGCTGGGACGCACCGATGGCAGTTTTCTGCAACAGGCGGCGAGGGTCGGCGGCTGGGCGATCATGGCGTTTGGGCTGGCGACCAGTGTCATGACCTATCAACGGGTGGTCTTCGCACGTTTCGCAGCGAGGGCAGGTCGCGGCGGACTGGACGTCGCCCAGAGCGGGCCGGACCGGAAGCGCTTCGAGGAGTTCCTGAAGCTGGTGCAGCGACAGATCCGGAAGCAGGCGAGACTCTGAGAGCGGGTGGCCCTGCAGAAAGTCGTCTCCAGTGCCCAAGTGGCTCGTCGCGGCGAGCGCTGGCCGAGGCTTCTCCTACGCCTCCTGGACTTCGTCGCCGACTCCCAGGGCAGCCCTCTTCTCCAGGATGAAGCGGACATGGTGGGGGATGTGGTTGGTGATCCGGCCGAGGAGCGTCTCGAGCGTGAGGGGGCCGTCGGCGGAATGCTGGCCGGTGCGCTGGAGGTCCTCCGGTTCCAGGGACTGGAGGATCCGGGCCATATGCGTCCGCACCGACTCGATCAGTTGGATCTCGGTTTCCACATCTCTGCGTTCATAGGCCAGGCGGGCCGCGAAGATGTCGGGGTCGAGGTTCAAGAGGACGGGATTGTTCTCCGCGATGACCCGTTTTCCCCGCTTGGCATTTACGTAAAAGACGGCAATAATGGTCCTAGCCCCTGGTT
>CAYSCH010000082.1:0-3324 GCA_964429355.1 uncultured Planctomycetaceae bacterium
TACCCCGAGATCTGCCGGCGTTGTACGGCAAGGTGAATCTGATTTGGGGCTGCTACCAGCCGATAGGCCCGAATGACTGGAACTTGCGGTGGGCGCGGCCCAATCGGTTCTACGAGAGCTGCTTCTTTCAAACACCAATAATCTCGAGGTACGGATCGTGCGATGCAACAGAAGTTAGTCGCTACGATATTGGCTTGGTTGTCAAGGATGAAGATGTTGACGGAGTGGTAAAGACGGTCTCGGGCATTACGAACGAAGATCTTAGAGTGTGGAAGCGGAATATGGCGAAGCTACCGCGTGACGTGTATATGTATACCAAGGAGAAGGATGAACTCAGGAACGCGATCGAAGATACTGCCAAGAAACACGGTCTGCACGCTGCTTAATGGGACTGGGAGCAAGGAGTACCGGTCATGAACGCTGAGAATGGCACTGAGACTATCGGCTGCCCGTCCTGTGATGAATCCGACGGTACGCTGTGGGCGACCGAAAGTGGTTTTTCGGCCGTCAAATGCACTGCATGTGGCCTATAGTGTACGTAAATTCGCGGCCGATGGCGTGCTTGATAACCGAGGCAGTCGAGACCGGGATTCATTCCAATGTCGAGCACGGGAGAACTGCTATCGTCCGTCGTGTGGGAAAGAAGGTAGGTTGCTATCAGAAAGTACTCCGTTCGATGTTCCGCGATGTTTGGCAGAGTTCCCGACAGATATCTTGGTTGGACGTGGGTGCCGGATACGGGGAGATCGTGGAGGCGGTCTCGACACTCGCACCTCAAGGCAGCCGAACTGAAGGTATTGAGCCGATGAGACCAAAAGCGAAACACACGCAGGCGCTCGGGCTCAAAGTTAGTGAGAAATACCTGTGTGATGTAACGAAACGGTTTGATTTCGTGTCCCTCATTCACGTCTATTCCCATATTCCGGACTTCCGTGCGTTCCTGTCGCAAGTAAAAAACGTGTTGACGGATGGTGGCGAATTCTTCATTGAAACAGGAAATATCGGCGACTTGGCCAGAAGTTGTGAAGTGCCCACCGAACTGGACCTGCCCGATCACCTCGTTTTCGCCGGCGAGCGGCATCTCATGGGGTACCTATCAGATGCCGGGTTCTCCGTCGTGGCAGCAAGGAAATCACGGAAGGACGGAGTCGTGAATTTCGCCAAGAACGTCGTCAAGACATCCTCGGGCGAAAGGTTGCATTGGCAGTTCCGTATACGTCGCCGTATCGCCCGATACTGATACGTGCGAGGCTTTGTTCTTCCGAAACGCCATAGGAGTCAAATTGTCATGATTCAAACGACCAGCCGAATCTGTACGAACTGCGTTATGGATACGACAGATTCCAGGATTACGTTTGATGAGAACGGTGTGTGTGATCATTGCACCACGTTCTACAAGCATATCGTGCCGAAATGGCACACGGACGAGCGGGGATGGAAATCCCTGCAGAACACCGTCACAGAAATCAAGAAGGCTGGTGAGAAGCGGGAGTTTGATTGTATCATCGGCATGAGCGGCGGTATTGACAGTTCGTACTTGGTCTATGTGGCAAAGGAGAAGCTGGGATTGCGCCCTCTGGTGTTTCACGTCGATGCTGGGTGGAACTCTCAGACGGCTGTGAACAATATCGAGAAACTCGTTGATAAGCTGGGTCTGGACCTGTACACGGAGGTGATTGACTGGGAGGAAATGAAAGACCTTCAATTGGCTTTCTTCAAGTCGGGCGTGCCTCATGTAGATACGCCTCAGGATCATGCCTTCTTCGCCACAATGTACAAGTTCGCGGAGCAGCACAACGTCCGCTTCATATTAACGGGTGCAAACTACTCGACCGAGTGCGTCAGGAACCCGCTTGAGTGGATGTACTATCAGTCAGATAGCACGCAACTGCGCGACATCCATCGTAGATACGGAAGCCGGCCCCTGGTCCGTTTTCCAACGACGAGCATTCTGAAGCACAAGCTTTACCTGGCGTACATCAAGAGAATCCGGGTGGTCAAGCCGCTGAATTTCGTTCCGTACGTGAAGTCTGATGCCATGACCTTCTTGGCTGACAAATTCGGATGGCTGCCGTATCCCCAAAAGCACTTCGAGTCGCGTTTTACGAAGTTCTACGAAGGATATTGGCTGCCCGTCAAATTTGGATACGATACGAGAAAAGTCCAGTACTCGAGCCTCATTCTGACGAACCAGATGACGCGAGAAGAGGCGTTGGAGCGGCTGTCGCAACCTGCCTATGACGAACACGAGATCGCTCATGAATTCGAGTACGTGGCCACAAAACTTGGGATCTCCGTCGACGAACTGCAGTCTTATATGGATGCGCCAAACAAGTCTTTCCGAGACTATCGCTCTCAGCAGGCGGTTTACTCGGTCGGGGCGAAGGTGATGCGATCTTTTGGCCTGGAATTGGGCGGCAAGAGATGATTGGGATTGTCAACTACGGCCTGGGCAACATCCATGCCTTCGCCAATATTTATAGGCGACTCAACATTCCGGCCGCCATTGCCTCGACACCCGAGGAGTTGCGGAAGGCGGACAAGATCATCCTGCCGGGCGTCGGAGCATTCGATTGGGCTATGACCAGACTAAACGAATCCGGCTTGAGAGATACTCTTCAGGAGATGGTGAGGGACAACGGCACGCCCGTCTTGGGGATCTGCGTGGGCATGCAGATGATGGCCAATCGCAGTGAGGAAGGCGTGCTGGACGGCCTTCGGTGGATTGATGCGGACGTCCGGAAATTGGGCTCGGCATCGTCCCGTCGAAGTATGCAGTTGCCTCATATGGGTTGGAACGATGTCGAGCCGAAAGGCAAAGGCCCTCTCTTCGCCGGTCTCGAGTCGGGCGCACAATTCTACTTCCTGCACTCGTACTACTTCCTGCCCCAGGACGAAGGTCATGTCATTTCCGTGACAGACTATCACGGCCCCTTTGCTTCCGGCGTACGGTCTGAGAACGTGTTTGGAGTGCAGTTTCACCCCGAAAAGAGTCACCAGTGGGGCATTCAGCTTCTGAAGAATTTTGCCGAGTTCTAACATGCTACGACCGCGAATAATCCCTTGTCTTCTGGTGCAGAACGGCGGGCTGGTCAAGACCGTCAGGTTTGGCAAGCCGAAGTACGTCGGCGACCCGCTCAACGCTGTCAGGATCTTCAACGAGAAAGAGGTCGATGAACTGATTGTTCTGGATATCGATGCAAGTGTCCACAACAGGGATCCGAATTACAGTCTGATCAAGAATCTGGCGGCTGAATGCCGGATGCCGCTTTGCTACGGCGGCGGAGTGACGGCGGTTGAACAGGTAGAGAAGATCGTCAGTTT
>CAYSCH010000082.1:3334-19468 GCA_964429355.1 uncultured Planctomycetaceae bacterium
GCTGAGAAGGTTGCCATGAGTTCCGCGGCGATTGCCAATCCCGAACTTGTTGGGAAGGCGGCGCGAGTCGTTGGCGGCCAGAGCATCGTTGTCGTGATGGATGTGAGACGAGGGTGGCGGCGTGGCCGATATGAAGTGTGCACGCACAATGGAAGCAAACGAACCGGAGTCTGTCCGATCGAGTTTGCCCGGAGGGCTGAGGAGCTTGGGGCCGGAGAGGTGGTTGTCAACGCGATTGACCGTGACGGCGCGATGAACGGATACGACTTCGAACTGATCCGCATGATTCGTGATTGTGTGACCTTACCGATCACCGCACTTGGCGGCGTGGGGTCCCTCGAGGACATTGGCGAACTGATTCAAATGTTCGGCGTCATTGGGGCGGCGGCCGGGAGCTTGTTCGTGTTTAAGGGCAGGTATCGTGCAGTATTGATCAACTATCCGAATCGTGTGGAGAAAGATGCGATTCGGTCGATCAGTACCCGGGGATGTTCGACAGTTTGAAAGGCGCTGCGGTTGGCTAAGCCTCACAATTTGTGGCAGGCGGGATCAGAAGACGAATGACATGAGACAGATCCTCCAAAACCTCCAATCCGGCATAACGGAACTCGCCGACGTTCCTTGCCCGTCCGTCGCCCGCGGCCAATTGCTTGTCCGAAGTACGCGATCCTTGATTTCCGCCGGTACGGAACGCATGCTCGTCGAGTTCAGCAAGGGCAACCTGCTCCAAAAGGCCCGTTCCCAACCCGACAAGGTGAAGCAAGTTCTCGACAAGATCAAGACCGATGGACTCATGCCGACCCTCGAGGTTGTCTTCAAGAAGCTCGACGAGCCAATCCCGCTTGGCTACTGCAACGTGGGGAATGTGATCGAGGTTGGCCAGGGGGGCTCCGAGTTCCAGATTGGAGACCGAGTGGCGTCGAATGGACCGCACTCAGAGTTCGTATGTGTGCCCAAAAATCTGTGCGCAAGGATTCCCGAGAATGTAACCGATGAAGCCGCTGCTTTCACGGTTCTGGGCGCGATCGGTCTGCAGGGTATACGTCTGGCCGGTCCGACGCTCGGGGAGAAGTTCGTCGTGTATGGGGCCGGACTTATTGGGCTCCTGACGGTGCAATTGCTGCGTGCGAGCGGTTGCGAGGTCCTGGCCGTCGATGTCAACGAGGCACGCCTTAAGCTGGCCGAACAGCTCGGGGCAAGAATATGCTGCGCGGCGACAACGGATCCCAGTGCCGCGGCAAGAGCGTGGACCGGCGGGGTCGGCGTGGATGGCGTACTGATCACCGCAAGTGCCAAGTCGGACGAGATCGTCCATCAGGCGGCCGAAATGTGCAGGAAACGAGGGCGGATTGTCCTGGTCGGAGTGGTAGGGCTCAACCTGCGGCGGGCGGATTTCTACGAAAAAGAACTGACGTTTCAAGTGTCGTGCAGCTACGGGCCGGGACGCTACGACGACCAGTACGAGCAAAAGGGGCACGACTACCCAATCGGCTACGTCCGTTGGACGGAGCAACGCAACTTCGAGGCGGTCCTGGGGGCGATGGAAGCGGGCCAACTCGTAGTCGATTCGCTCGTCACCGACCGGATTCCGCTTTCGGACGCGGCGGATGCCTATGGGAAGATCCTGAGTAATCCGTCAACTCTGGGAGTAATTCTGGAGTATCCCGACACACCGGACCGGAGCAGGTCTGTCAAGGTTGCCACAAGTGTTTCCAAGGTGGCCAACAGCGTTGTGGTGGCCATGATTGGCACGGGCAACTTTGCCAAGATGACGATGGGGCCCGCACTGGCGAAGACAGAGGCTCGCCTGAAGTACGTCGTGGGGAGGAGCAACGCCGCGGCTGCCAGGCACATCGCCGAGAAGTACCGGTTCGAAGAAGCCACGACCGACATCGATTCGCTGTGGAACGATCCGGAACTGAATACGGTCTTTATTGCCACGGGCCACAACAGCCACGCGGCGCTCGTCTGCAAGGCATTGGAGTCGGGTAAACACGTGTTTGTCGAAAAACCGCTCGCCATCAGTGCGGACGAGGTGGGCAGGGTTGCCGAAGCGGCCAGGTCCCATCCCCATCTGCAACTGATGGTCGGATTCAATCGGCGGTTCAGTCCGCACATCCAGAAGATGAGAGAACTGCTCGCTGGCCGCATTGAACCGCTGGCCATGCACTTCGCCTGCAATGCGGGCATCATTCCACCGGACGTTTGGGTTCATGATCCTGAAGTCGGGGGCGGCCGGATCATCGGCGAGGCGTGCCATTTCTTTGACCTGATGGTGTGCGTCACCGGCAGCCCGATTGTCTCTGTGGCGTCTTTCCAAATGGGCCGTGGGGTGGCCGTTCGAGAAGACAAGATGAGCATCACCGTCGCATTTCAGGATGGCTCCGTGGGAACGGTGAATTACTACGGGAACGGGCATAAGGGCTACCCCAAGGAGAGGTTCGAAGTCTACTCAGAGGGACGCGTGTTATGCCTGAACAACTTCCGAAAGCTTGAGGGTTGGGGATTCGCAAGGTTTCGGAGCATGAAGACGAGGCTGGACAAGGGGCATCAGGCGGAGTTCAGCGAGTTCGTCCGTCGCGTTGCCACAGGCGGCGACGCACTGATCCCACTCGATCAGCTCGTCAACAGCACCCTGGCGAGCTTTGCCGCCATGACTTCGGCGGTGGAACAGAGGACGATCTGCCTGCGCGAGGCGTTCGGAAGCCTCTTGGTCTGATCCGTGAGTAGGCGGTGTGGCCTGACCTGTAAGCTTCGGCACCATTGTCTTGTTATCAGGAATCCTGCGAATGCGAAGCATTGCCCGATGGATGGACTGTGCCTTCTACCCAGCACAAGGAGATCGATGGGATGAGATTCTCTTTCGAGAAATGATACTTTCTCGCCTTGAACCTGGGCACAAGATGCTCGATTTGGGCGCAGGAAGGGGACGCGTTGCAGAGCTGGACTTTCGAGGCAGATGCGCATTTGTCGCTGGAGTGGACCCCGATCCGAGTGTCATTTCGAACCCGCATTTGGACGAAGCCAAGCAATTACTCGCACCAGACTTCAGTATCCCATACGCAGATGAGACGTTCGATATCGTCTTCAGCGACAGCGTACTGGAGCACGTTGCGGAACCGGCTGTTTTTTTCGCCGAAGTATCACGCGTGCTGAAACGCGGCGGAGTGTTTCTGGCCAAGACGCCAAACAAGCATCATTACGTGACGACGATAGCAAGGTTTACCCCGCACTGGTTTCACGAAGTGGTCAACATTTGGCGCGGACGAGACCATGAAGACACGTTCCCCACTGTCTACCGCTGCAATACACGGCGCCAGTTCCTTCGCTACGCCCGTAAGAGCACACTGCAACTCACGCAATTTCGGATCGTGGAAGGAAGACCTGAGTACCTGCGGTCCAACTTCTTGACTTATCTGCCGGGAGTTGCCTACGAGCGGCTCGTCAATTGCTGCCCACTCCTGGAGAACTTCCGGTGCGTGATATTTGTCGAAATGCGCAAACAGCCCGGTTGAATCGTTGGGACCTCCTTCACCGTTCACCAAGATCAACTTCGCTCGCGATCTTGAGATTCTCTTGATACCACTCCACGCACCGGCGCAGCCCCTCTTCCACACGCACCTCTGACTTCCATCCGAGCAGATCCCGGGCCTTCTCCACATTCGCCCAGGTGGCGGGCACGTCGGCAGGGTGGGCGTCGCGATATTCGAGGATCGGTTCACGACCGGTCAATCGACCGATCTGGCGGATGATCTCGTGGAGCGCAACCGGCCGGTCCCCGCCAAGATTGATCACCTCGTAGCCGAGTGGCTTGAGGCCGGCGATCGTGCCGCGGGCAATGTCATCCACGTAGGTGAAGTCGCGCTGTTGGCGCCCGTCGCCGAAGACGGTGATCGTCTCGCCCTCTGAGATCCAGCGGACGAAGCGAAAGACGCTCATGTCCGGGCGGCCCGCCGGGCCGTAAACGGTGAAATATCGAAAGACGGTGACATCCAGCCCATGGAGATGGTGGTAGGTGTAGGCCATGGCCTCTGCCGCCTTCTTGGAGGCCGCATAGGGCGAGAGGGGGCGGTTCGTGTCGGCGTCCTCGGAAAAGGGAACCGGGTTGTGGGCGCCGTAAAGACTGGACGTGGAAGCCAGTACAAACTTCCTGACACCATGGCGGCGGCACAAATCCAGGAGGTTGAGCGTGCCCGTTGCATTCGTCTGCTCATACACCCATGGATCCTTGACGCTGGGACGCACACCGGCCCGGGCCGCGAGATTGATGACCGCTGTGTAGGGTAATTGTCCGTCACGACTTGTGGCTGCGTCGGCGGCGAAACGTCTTTCCATACAGGGCATGTCGGTGATGTCGGCAGCATGATAACTGAAGCTCGGCCGGCCCTCCAACCTCGACAAACGCCACTTCTTGAGCCTCGGGTCGTAGGCATCGTTGAGATTGTCGATACCGACCACCTCATGCCCCTGTTCCAGCAGCAGTTCGGTCACTTTCGACGCGATGAATCCGGCGCACCCGGTCACAAGATATCGGCTCACAAGCTTTTGTCTCCAACAGAGAACGGTCTTGCCGCCCTTGCCTATTTGGCGGATTTCGACCCATTGGGATGTTGCATCGACCCGATTCTATCACGGCGGACTTTTGTCCGCCAACGGGAAGCCTGCCGAAGGGGAGCCTGATGTCCCCAGAATTGTGGCTTCCGCCACTCGGGCAACCTGGCATCTCCCCTTGGGCCCTTTTCCCGTCAGGGAAGCCCCGGGGAGGCTGGGAAGCCTTGGGGAGAGAGCGGGGTTGCCATGGGGATGGAGTCTGCGGTATCTTGTGTGGTTTGAAACTGGAACTGTGCGATGATGGAGTCCGCGAAGTGGCGTACGCTCAAATCTCGGCGATTGAATTTCACCTTCCGGAGCAAGTGCTCGCCAACGACGAACTCGCCGACATCTACAGCGGTTGGACACCGGATGCGATCGAGCAGAAGCTCGGCGTGAGGACCCGTCGCGTGGCGCGCCCTGACGAAACGGCCTCCGACCTGGCCTTTCAGGCGGCCGAAAAGCTGTTCGGGCGCGAACCATCTTTGAGGGAGTCGATCGATTTTGTTATCTTCTGCACTCAGGAACCCGATCACTTCTTGCCCACGACGGCCTGCCTGTTGCAGCACCGTCTCCGTTTGACGGAGACCTGCGGTGCCTTTGACTTCAATCTGGGATGTTCGGGGTTCATTTATGGTCTCTCCCTCTCTCGCGGCCTGATCGAGACTGGCCAGGCGCGGAAGATCCTGCTTCTGACGGCCAATACGTACAGCAAGTTCATCAACCGAAAAGACCGTGTCTCACGCCCACTGTTCGGAGACGGATCGGCAGCAACGCTGGTTGAGGCGGTTGACAATCAGGCGGGCAACGGACCCCTTATTGGGCCATTCGTTTTCGGAACAGACGGGGGAGGTGGGGATCTATTGATCGTGCCCGCCGGGGGGATGCGAATGCCAGCCACTCCCGAAACTGCCATCGAGCACACCGACAGCAAAGGCGGAACGCGGTCGAAGAACCAGCTTTACATGCATGGCCCGGGCGTTTTTTCCTTCAGCGTGGATCGCGTTCCGCCGCTGGTCCAGGCATTGCTCGATAAGGCGGGCTTGAGTCGCGACGACATCGATCTGTTCGTGTTCCATCAAGCCAACAAGTTCATGCTCGAACGGCTGCGTAAGCAGTGCGACATCGCTCCCGATCGCTTTATGATCGACATGTTGGATCGGGGGAATACCGTATCGAGCACGATTCCCATTGCCCTCGTCGACGCCCAGGCATCCGGCATACTGAAACCGAGTTCTCGGGTGATGCTGGTTGGATTTGGCGTGGGGCTGTCGTGGGCGGCAACGATTGCGGTCTTGCCCGAACGGCTGTGAGACACGGAGCAGAGGGTGGGAGTCGGGGGGCAGAGCGGCTCGACGTGAACTGTCAGGAGTCAGAGGAGGGATGTGGCGCGGTCTGCTTGTTGACCGTACGAGTCGGCAAAGGACGGGCCGCCCTGTAATGCGTCCATCTGGTCCCTATCTTCCACACCATCCCTGCCAGATGGCTGCCGGTGACCATCCGAAGACTACGAAGGAGGCGTCACCTTCACCGCCTTGCGCGGTCTGAGGGGCGCACGGCTTCCTCGACGGCCTGGAACGGATGGGCGGATGCGATTCCCTGTCTGACGGCTTGTTCAAGAAGTTTTTCGGCTCCTGGATGTCCGGGTTTGCGCTGAGTGCACCACCGGAACTGTTTTGCAGCCTCACCGAAATCCTCGAGCGCCAGACAGGATTTTCCGAGGGCCAGGTGCGTGTCGAAATTGAACGAGTCTGCCGCGACAGCTTTCTGCAGGCAATCTCGCTGTCTTGTCGGATTGCGGAGCTTCGCGTGCGAAGACGCGGCGCCTGCCCAATAACTGGCCGCCTCAATGTCGGGAAGCGACTGGGCCTTGGACTCGCATGCTGCCGCATGGGCGGCAAGAACACACTCCAATTCCGCAGCCAGCTCCGGCCGACTGTAATGACGCACCATCAATTGCAGTGCGTCAGCGTCAGGCTGAAACTCCTTAAGAAGAAACTCCGTCACGGAAACACGACCGGCAAGGGCTCGGAGGCCGGCAAGGGCTCGGATGAGCCGCTGCTGATGTTCGCGGCCAGAATGGAATGAACGTTTCAAGTACACCATCGCCTGATCATTCCGCCCAGATAGTGCCAACTCGCTTCCGATTTCGAATAAGATCGTGCCGTCGTGGGGTCGCACTCGAAATGCCTGATCGAGATAAGCCGACTTGGTTGGGACCGACGATTCTTCGAGAAACGACAGTTCCGCAAGGAGGAGATAGGTCGCGCCCTCAAGCGGTCCAAGTTGCGCTGCCCGATGAGCGTGGCGAAGTGCCGCATCAAGATGAACACAGTGTTTCCCCACACCTCTGGGGAGCCACTCTCTTGCCGCCTCAACGGATTCGAAGTTATCGAGAACAGTCTCTCGAATCATCCGCAGGTCGAACTCGTTCTCAGCCGTCGATTGTATTTCGAGGAACAAATCGCGGTGCACCTGCGCCTTGCTGGTATGGGCGAGGCTCCAGTCAGGACGCAAGTCGACCGCGCACGCCAGCTCCTGGAGCATGGCTGTCAGGATTTGTTGTCGGGATCCCGATTCGGCCGAAACATCGTCGTAGGCGGTCTTCTGATTCAGTTGCACGAGAGAGCGTTTCAGAAGCAAATACCGGTTCCAGGGAACATCCGCCTGGCATGCTCGCCAGAATCCGGGAAGTGAGGATGCGATGAGTGCCGCCAGCACGACGGTTATTCCAGCCCAGGCGAGGCGAGGCAGTCGCCGGACCGGCGACGGGATCGCAACCTGGTCGCGTTGGAGTTGGTAGAGCCGACAGGCACAGGCTCCCAGGATCGCGATGGCTCCCATGCATCCGGGCACATACCAAATATAGTCCATGGTCGAATGAACCACATTGGCCAGCAACGCCGGAAGAACCGCCACAAAGCACAGAACCGTGCGTGGATCACTCCCGTTTGCCAGAGCCTTCGCGCACCAGAAGAAGTGAATCACGATTGTGGTTGCTACAAGAATTAGTCCGGCCACGCCGGTTTCGAGTGCGATCTGAACGTAACTGTTTTCGGCGTGGGTGTAGTACAAACCGGCATCGATGTCAGCTACCGGTTCCAGGTACACGGGGTAGACGGAGCCATGGCTTGACAATCCAGTTCCACAAAGCAAGTGATCGCCGAAGCCTTCGCAGGCGGCAGACCAAAGCCGGCTGCGATTGCCCAGCGAAGTGCGTGAGGTGGCACTTTCGAACCGTTTTGCCAGTGCATCATAGCCATAGATACTCAACCCAAGGCAAACGATCAGTCCCAATCCGGTCAGCGTGGCAAACGTTCGGCGGCTCAGTTTTCCGGCGTTCAGCAGGAGATACAGGGCTGTCGTACTGCTTACCAACAGGGCCAGCACTCCGCCCCGTGAAAACGACATCAGCACGGCCAGAGCGCAGAGCGGTACGAGGATCGCCTTGAGCGCAGTATTCAGTGAGAGGTTCTGGCCATGGCTGCGGAAGCGGTTGCGGGAGGACGCCGGCACTCGCCGTTCGGGTCGGCCGGCAAACGTCCACCAGAGCAGAGCTCCGAAACCTAACGAGACGAATTGGGCAAAATGGTTTCGGTTGGTGAAGGCCCCCTTGACGCAATCGTCGGTACGGCTGTAAGGGTGCTCGATGATCCAGAAGAATTTCCCGTTGCTCGTGAGGAACTGCACAATTCCAAAGGCTGCCATTAGGGAAACGGATATCGCCAACCAGCGAATGATTCGTTCGACGTCACCGATGCATTGAATGCGTTGAACGGTGACCGTAAACAGCAAGATACCCGAAATAAGCAGAATCAGGCTTTGCCGGGTCGTGCCCGGCGTTAAGGTGAGCGTTTCCCAAGTCCCGAGGGTCGTTTGGCCTGGCGTGCCAGACTTCCAGAGAGGCAGGACCTCGTAGACGTGAGGAGAAACTTTGTCGATCAGGCCTGGTGAAAGTGGGACAAGTTGAAGGAACACCAGGCCCAAGGCCACGACCATGGGAAAGAAGGCAAAGGTGCTGCGGCAAGTGCGATCTCCGTTGGCAAACATGTGATGAAGGGCCCACCACAGGCTCGTCCAGAAAGCGATGCCAACGAAGACAAGTTGCCCGACAGGTGTCCGGCCACCCATGACGAACGGGACAACCGTCATAGAACCGGCAAGTCCGGCGTCAACCAGCGCGAGAGTCCACGGACCTGTCCCTGATTCCTCGCGATGGCGCCCGGCCCGGTGACGTTGCGCGGTCGCGCCGGAATCGTTGTTCGAATCAAATGAGGCCATAGGATCCCTTGGATTCTCGCTGCCGGGGCCGGTCAGGCAGCCGCATCCGTCACCCGACGGGGATGTTGCCGCTGGCGTTCCTCGTGGGCGGAGTCGCCCCCGCCGTCGTGCCCGTAGTCGTACGCATAGCCGTAACCGTAACCGTAACCGTAGTAGCCCTGACTCTTTTCGGCGTCAACATTGTTGATCACAATTCCCAGAATGCTTACGCCGAGTGGCGGAAAGCTTTCGACAGCGCGAACGACCGGGCGGCGTCGATTCTTTTCAGGTCGAACGGTCAATACAACACCATCGACCAGACGTCCAATAATGGCCGAGTCACTGACAGCCAGGACCGGGGGACTATCGACGACAATCTGATCGTACACCGATTCAGCCCAAGCCAGAAGCTCGGAAAAGCGATCGCTTGCCAGAAGCTCCATCGGATTCAGCGGCCGTGGGCCGGACGGGATGATGTCGAGATTCGGAAGAAACCCGGCGACGAGATTCTGGCGAATTGAATCGACGAGCGGCGCAGAATCTCGCAGCAGCGTCGAGAGGCCCCGCTGGCCGCGGAGATTCACCAGAGGTGTCAAACCGGGGCGCCGCATATCGGCATCGATCAGCAGGGTTCGTTTGCCTGACTGGGCAATTGTTGTCCCCAAGTTTACGCTGACGGTCGTTTTCCCGTCGCCTGGCTCGGTGCTGGTGACCACGAGACGGCTGGCGCCGCCCGCGGCAAACGCCAACGCTGTTCGCAAGGTTCGGAACGATTCGGCCTCGACGCCGGTCGGTTCGACATGGACGTGGATGCCGCCGGGGCCGACCTGGTTGAGCGGTTCGAGCTTGCGGATCATGGCCAGAACGGGCACGCCCAGTTGCGTCTGCATTTCCTCGGGGGAGCGGAAACGATCGTCGAGGAGATCGAGCACATAAATGATCGCCAGACCCATTGCAATTCCCAAGAAGAGGGAGAGGGCAAAGGTCTTGAGCAACTTTGGATTGGCTGGCGATCTGGGAACTTCCGGGTCCTTGATTATCCTCGTCTTGAGCATCCCGTTTCCCTGATCGAGATCGACATCCTTGAGTCGTTCAACCAGGGCCTGTTTGAGAGCCAGCAAATGGGCGAGGTCATTTTCCACCGTCTCCAGACGCGTGGCGCTCTTGTCGAGTTCGAGGGCACGCGTACTCTCGGCCTGGTAGCTGGCGAGGAGATTCTGCTCGTGGACAGTCGCCTGCTCGAGTTCCTGTTCGGCGATGCGGAGCAGCATGGGGGCGAGTTGCTGATCGCTTGTTTTTTCCATGATCGCCATCTGAACTGCCTGGCGGTTGTTCAGGTACTGTTCCGCCACGCGGATACGTTCCTCAATCTCCCGCACGGATCG
The DNA here is from genome assembly GCA_964429355.1 of uncultured Planctomycetaceae bacterium. GTDB lineage: Bacteria > Planctomycetota > Planctomycetia > Pirellulales > Thermoguttaceae > JAAYAY01. The sequence continues at coordinate 13,570 of CAYSCH010000082.1, forward strand.
GTGCTGAGGACCATAGACTTGCCTCGCTGATTCGAGAGCCGCTTTTTCCTTGAGCAGTTGTTGCGTGGCTTGTGCCGCAATGTACGCATCCTGGGTGCTGAATCCGAAGGCGCTCTTGATAAACTCGGTACCCACGCTTTCGAGCATCGCCAGTGCGTATTGTTGGAGATCCTCGCCTCGCTGGATCGCGTGCTGCAGTCCCACGAGTTGAGACTGAGCCTTGAGACGTATCTTCTGGGCCTCCATGCAGGCGGTATTCAGTTCAATGGCGCGGGCCACAACAACGTTGACGCCCTTCTCACCGTCCCTGATTGCCAACTCCTGTGCTTCCGAGCGGATACGGTGCTTTTCGAGGCTCCTCTTGTTGAACTCGTCATCCAGCTCGTTGAGTTTCCGACCGAGCAGATCGGCCACTTCACCTGCGGTACTGCGATAGAGCTCGTTCATAAAACTCAGGTAGGCCGACAAGACCGCGTCAACCACGACTGCAGCCGCCTGTGGGTCCTTCGACCGGTAGGTGATCGTGAGGATATTCGTACCTCGCACGGCGCTCACGGTCAGGTTGTTTCGCAGCACACTGGGCCAACTTGACTGGGGAAGACCGGCAAAATCCATGCGATGCTGGACAGGCACAGCCTTCAATGCCTCGATCAGAACAGCTTCGCTTGTCGCAATACTCGTGTAGGTAGGCATCAAGTCCTTGGCGAAACGTTCACCTGCCATGGAGGCTGCCGTATCTTGTTGGTCCATTTGCATTACGAGCAGCGACGCATTCGCTTCGTAGATGCGGGTGGCGGTCAAGTAATAAAGCCCGCCGAGCAGCAACGACACGATGACAGCGGCAAGCAGAATCTCGCGACGGGAGAGCACGATTCGCAAGAATTGGGCCAACGTCTGGATCGGGTGGCTCAAGGATGTTGCCTCGACGTGGCCGTCCGGAACAACCTCCAGCTTGTCAACGTTTTGAGTCATGAGAATCCTTGTTGGCCTGTTATGTCTTGTGACCGAATGGCTGTGGGATCAGAACAGGGGAACGGAAGAGCCAAGTGAGAACCGGACGATGTTGATGGCGTCCCACATGGCCGTGTTCACGGTCCTCTCCACGCTCACGACGTCACCGGGCTCCAATTGAACGTTTTCCTTTCCCGATCTCTTTGCCGCCTTGAGACTGATGTCGATCACCGCCGGGTCGTTCATGCCCGGGCGCTGGCGAATCACGTAAATCTTGTCGGCAAATGGATTGGTGGAGCCCCCTGCCAGGGCAAGGGCGCCCAACACAGTGAGGGGACGCTTCACGGGATACTCGAATTCGCCTGGCGATTTGACAAGGCCAATGACCTGCACAGGGGCGAGTTCTTGTTTTTCCACAACAATCACGGTGTTGTCGCTCAGATACTGCCCCGTGGCGCCGGACGTGACGGCATCGACGATGTTGACCCGCTGTGCTCTGGCTTGTGCTGCGGCCAAACCTTGGGCACTGGCGGTGATCACGCCATCTGGGCCCATGGCGGCCGGATTGGCGGCAACCAGCCCGTTGATCTCCGCGGGCATGCGGATGTCCACGTTGGCGCCCGCGTCGTCCGCCAGGCCGCCGGCCGCAACCACCGCATCGAGTAGATAACTCTGGCCTCGGGGCAATTCGACGATTCCCGGTTCCTCAACTGCACCGACGACCGTTATGCGATTGAGCCGTTGATGCTTCATGGTGACTGCAACGTGGGGCTGCAGGTAGAGGCCCCGTTGGATACAGGCCGCCGAGATCGCAGCTTCTGCGTCCGACAGTTCCATGCCTGCCAACCGCAACACGCCTACATCCGGTAAGATTGCGTTACCGTCGTCACCGACCCGGACAGGAAATTCAATCACAGAATCCGCTCCAAGCCCGCCCGCAATGGACAAGTCCAGCACATCCCCCGGTTGGATGAACTCCGACCCTGTCGAAGGTCCAGCAAGGCCGCTCAAATCGAGTCGCTTCACGTTCGGTACCGGAAGAGCAGCCAGCGTCGGCGGGAGTTGTTCAGGCCGATAGATATTGGGGCTGGCGCATCCGGTCAGAACTGCGCACCATAACGCCAGCACAGTCCAGGTGGCTGCCCGAGTAGATTCTGACCGAAAATTGGGAGACTTGTCTTCCATGACCAAGATCAAAGTGCTGTCGCCTCGGTTAGGATAACTCGATGAGCCGTCGGATTCGGAACCATGCCTCTCATACCTTCCACGTTAATCCGTTGCGATCGAGGACAGGCGCCGCGGCTCCCAGTCCATAGGAGCCGGAGTCTTTTACAGAATGGCGACAGTTGCTGCAAGTCGAAAAACTCTCAGAACATCCGTTTCAAGACAAGTAGAGCGAGGCATGCGTTGACAGCGCAATTTCTGGGGTGAAACCGGTTGGAGTGTCCGTGTTGGTATCCAAAAGGGCTATCCCCCAAAATGAGGTTGATCGCCTACGCCCGGTCTGATACCCTCCTCCACCCTGACGAAGGAGATCGTGCCACAATGCCTTCCGCAAAGCCATCTCCTTGGCATGTTTATTGGGACGAGACCTTGAGTCGTTCGTGCGCGCAAGCAGCCGTTCGGCATGCATCTTGGCGACGTCGCGGTCGAATGGGTAAAAAAGGCAAGATGGGGCTATGAATGAGCGGCGATTGACCGAAGGAAAGGTGGGTTGTGCCGATTTCTTCTGCCAATCGCACTCCTCTTGCGATTTTCCCTCAACTATCGGGACGAGAAGAACCGAAAACCACGGCTACTTCGAAAGAAAACTCCCGGACAAAGGGCCGCTTTGACGAGCGAAGTATTGGTTGGGCCGCGATAAGTCTGGCCCCCGAAAGTGTACTGTATCGAAAAAGACCACCAGATGGTTTAGGCATCATTCCCCCCGGTAGATTTGGATTTGCCCGCAAAAGTGGAATCTTCGGAAGAAAGTTCATACTTCTGGGTGGGTCTGTGACGACGATACCTTAGGGTGCCGCGGTGGATGAGCCACCTCGGGCGGTCAATCCACATCTCGGAAGGACTCCGAATGGGGCTTCTGCTAGCTATTGCCATCCTGAGCAGCTTCTATCTGACGCCTGTCGCTATCCGCTTGGCGTGGAAGTACGACGCTGTCAGCCGACCTGATGGGGTTCGTAGAACGCATAGTCGTGCGACTCCAGCGTGGGGAGGACTCGCCGTCAATACAAGCGTTCTGGTGGGGAGTTGGATATCCCTCCTCCTCCTCCCCGATCAGGCGTCCAACCTGTCGTTTCTGTTCGCCTTGACACTCTCCGTCGTCATACTCACCGCGATCGGCTGCTACGATGATCTCTTCGACATGCAGGCGAAGCTGAAACTGGCGGGGCAGTTGCTGGCGGTCGTTCCACTGATCGCGGCGGGGGCCGTTGTTGAGCGATTCAGCGTACTCGGTTTCACGATTGAACTGGGCTGGCTCGGAATACCCTGGACGGCCGCATGGATCGTGCTGGGAATCAATGCGTTGAACCTGATCGATGGCATGGACGGGCTGGCATCCTCTCTCGGCATTACGATCGCGATCGCGGTGGCCGTTGTCGCCGGAGTCAGCGGAAACACGGATGTCGTGGTGATTGCCATCGTGCTCGCCGGAGCGTTGGGCGGATTTCTTGCACACAATCTTCCGCCTGCCAAGATCTATCTTGGAGACTGCGGGAGCATGGTGGTGGGCTTGTTGCTGGCAACTTTAGCGATTCGTGTCGCTCCTGCGCCGGGCGTACCCAACCTCACGGCGATGTGTGCCCTGCTCTTCGTTCCCTTGTACGACACTGTGCTGGCGGTCGTGCGTCGCGGGCTCAGTGGTAAAGGTATCATGACCGCCGATCGTGGGCACATTCACCATCGGTTGCTGGACCGCGGATTCGGAGTCTGGGGTTCGCTAGGTGTGTTGGCAACGCTTAGTGCGGTGGCGGGGGCCGCTTGTTGCTGTGCCGTATTGTTGGGCCAGGAACTAGTGGCTTATGTCGCATTGGCCGTCCTCCCTTTGTTCTGTGTGCAGCTTGAATTGTTTGGGCATCCCGAGTGGGCCATGGTGAGGGAGCGGTTGTCGTTGACGCGAGTTCGCGACAATGTCTCAAGATACAGCTTGCGGCGGAAAGCCGAATCGGGACGCGATCTGGCCAAAGAAGCTTCTTCGACACAGAGTCCGCTCGCGGGGCTGCCCCAGTCCCAAACGAGCGTGCCAATGGGGATCAACGTCAGACTGGCTGGTGCTCAACGTGCAAGTACTACCACTGCTGGCAAGAAATATGTGGAACTACTCGGTTAAGCGTTCTCCAGAAAGAAGGAGGGAGACGAAAGTGAGAGGTACCAAACTGTTTCGAATGCAAGTTGTTGCGTTGGTGTGTATAGGCCTTATGCTGCCGCACACTGCATTGGGAGCTGCCCCTGTGCCGCAGGTGAAGATCACGGACGTGGCATTGGGCAACGGCGGGATACTGGTCGGGCAAGTTGTCGACCAGCAGGGGCTCGGCATTGCTGGAGCCCAGGTCGTTGTTCTGCAACAGGGACGAAAACCGGTTCAAACGGTTGCCGACAACACGGGCAAATTCCAGGCCATTGGCGTCACCGGCGGGACGGCTCAGGTTGTCACGGCTGGCGGACAGGGCGTCTATCGCCTCTGGGCTGCCAATACAGCCCCACCTGCCGCCAATCGTTCGGCCCTGCTTCTGAGCAACGGTCCGGTTGTCCGAGGTCAGATGGGCGGAATGGGCGGATGGCTTCTGCCCGCTCTGGCTGCCGGCGGAATCATCGCGGGCGTTGCCGTTGCGACCTCCAATACCAGTTCCTCACCTGCCAGCCCTTGATTGGCAGTGGTTTGAACATAGAAAGCAAATCAAGCCGGTGACCTTGATGGGTGTCGAACCCTGCAAGGTCACCGGCTGATTCAATATCGGGGAAGCACCGAGAATCCACATCTCGTATGTTCAGGACTGTGTCAACCGGCGTCTGAGGGATTCGGCGTCCTGAAGCAGCTTGTCCGCACCTGACGGACACAATCCAGCGGTGGCAATATCGCGACCGAGCACCAGGTAAGCGAAGCGACTGTTGGTCTCTGCTTGGCGTTCGAGCAAGCGTGTCTTGGAGACCTCACCACTGAGCCTTGCGGTTTCTGCCGAGTTCTGAGCCTCGGCTCGACGTTGCTCGGCAGTCTCCCGCAATTGTCGGGTCCGCAGGACCTCCTTTGCCGCTTCAATTGCCGTCTTCTGAGACGTTTCATAGCGATTTGGCAACGCGGCGGACACGCCCAGGCGTCCTATTTCGCAGTAGAGGTTGTCGAGTTGTTGGATAATCTCCGCTCGAACGGCGGGCTCTTCCTCTGGCGGCGATTCCGCGGGAGTTGAATTGGCCGGCGAGGGAATCGGGGGGTGTAGGAGGCGTTGACGCCACGTGGCCAGGTCGCCGCTGATGTGTCCCCGTTCACGTTCAATCTCCACCTCGGCAACCTGTCCGGTTGTCGGCACACTGGCGGTGACCGAGACACGGCCGTTGAGCGCATATCGATACGTCACCTCCACCGGAGTGCCTTTGGGAAGGCCGGGAGGAAGATTGCGGACCACGCATTTTCCCAGTGAGGCGCAGAATTCCGGCCTCTCACTTTCCCCTTCGACGACGGGAACGGCCACGGTTCTCTGATTCGGTTCCAGCGTGATGAACGTTTTCTTTCTCTCGGTCGGAATCGGCGTGTTTCTCGGAATGAGAATGGCGTTCACCCGCCGTCCTGTGCTAGCCGCATAACCCACGACCCCGAGGCTGTGGGAGTTGACATTGATGAGTTCACAACGCCGCTGGTCGTTCAAGTCGTGTCCCAACAGCATTCCCGCATAGATTGCCGCTCCGTGGGAAACGGCTTCGTCGGCCGGCATCGATCGATCCGGCTCCTTACCAC
>CAYSCH010000082.1:19478-20494 GCA_964429355.1 uncultured Planctomycetaceae bacterium
TCAAGTGGCGAAGCATGTCGGTTACTATCGGCATGCGAGTTGCGCCGCCCACAACCATCACGCGATCGATCTGGCCCCACGTGAGGCCGGCCTGCCCGACCACAAGTGCTGAGGTTTCCATCGTTCGCTGCATCAGGTGCGCAGTCAACCGGCAGAACTCCTGCCGGGTGATTTCCTGTTTCATACGGATGCCCGCATGGAAACAGACCGTCGATGCTCGGGAGTGTTCGCTCAACGCGTGTTTCAGGTCCTGGGCGTCACGCCAGAGTTGTGCCAGATCCTGCGCATCGCTGCGCGGGTCCAGGCCATACTCGCTCACGAAACGCTCGCAGATATGGTCGACAAGAACCTGGTCAAAATCCTTGCCTCCCAGGCGGACGTCGCCGTCTGTGGCCAGGGTCCGAAACCGCTCGGAGCTGATTTCCAGCAGGCTCACGTCGAAGGTGCCACCGCCAAGATCGTAGACAAGGACCGTCTCGGCCGAGTCGCATGCCGTTCCTCGCATGCCAAAGAGGCCCCGCTCCCAGCCACATGCCATGGCTGCTGCAGTTGGTTCGTTGATGATGTCGAGTACTTCCCAGCCTGCCAGTCTGCCGGCATCCTGGGTCGCTTTACGACGCATCTCGTCAAAGTAGGCCGGCACCGTGATCACGGCCTGATTGACGGGGCCGAGACGTTTCTCCGCATCGCGTTTGAGCCTTTCCAGAACAAACGCGCTGAGGATCTCAGGGGGAACGTGATGGCCGTTTACCGGGTGCTGCACGGCGATTCGCCCCATGTCGCGTTTGAAGCATTCCGCGTAACAGTCGGGGCTATAGGATGAAGCCTTGACAGCCTCCCGCCCCACGACAATCTCATCTTCGTCCACAATCACGGCACTGGGTGTCAACAGGTCACCCGAGGAACTGGGGAGCGAGATTGGGCGTCCGGCTGCGTCAAGATAGGAGAGCAGGGAGTAGGTAGTACCGAGGTCGATACCGATATCCTTTGCCATGGCCATTGCCTCCACCTCATGC
>CAYSCH010000082.1:20504-28025 GCA_964429355.1 uncultured Planctomycetaceae bacterium
CCTAGGTCGATGCCGATCGCCAACGGCCGATCCCCATGGCCTCCAGACGCAGACAAGTTCATACTTCTCCCGTTCAGAAATCGAAGTTCGCGCTGGCTGCGAACAATCAGCAGTTCCGCCCCATTGTGTCAGCGTCTAAGCCTCGTTCGTGGTTATCAGATAGCGGTGGGAGGTCCTGGTTCCCTACCGTCGATTCTAATTCGCCCACCTGCGTCCGTCAGCCCCCAAAAGCCGCACCTACCCCCCCGGTGGTCGGCGTTGTGCGCAATTCATGGACAAATCAACACCTTCATCAAGCTCTCTTTCCCAGATTGCAGGCGTGCAAACCACTCCGGTGCTTCGTCCAAAGCTGCAATGGCGCTCACCAGAGGATCAACCCGGATCATTCCGCAGGCAATCAGATCGAGGCAGGCTGGGTATTCGCCGCGGGACGCACACGATCCCAAGAGCGACAATTCACGGGTAACGACCGTCTGCAGAGGAAGTTCGACGGTTGGCGACAGGTTCCCCACCAATCCGACCGATCCGCCCTTTCGCACGGCCCTTACCGCCGTCTTGATGGTTGCGGCAAACCCTACGGCTTCCAGGGCGAGGTCGGCACCGCGACCCGCTGTGTGTTTCATCACTTCTTCAACAGCGTCACTCTCCTGCGGCGCGATGCACTCGTCGGCTCCCAGTTGACGAGCCAGGTCGAGGCGGTCCCGCCTGGTGTCAACTGCCATGACGAGCCCACATCCGTGTGCCTTGAAGGCTTGGATAATCAACAGGCCGATCATGCCTGCTCCCACCACCACCGCCGTGTCGTTGAGGCGGACCGGCATGCGGGCTACCGCATGGACCGCAATCGACACAGGTTCCACCATGGCCGCCTGCTGGAAAGAGACGGTCTCTGGCAGGCCCACGACGATCCGTTCCGGAACGGCCACGTATTGGGCAAAAGCTCCGTCGCGTCTGAATTCGTCGCAGGAAACGCCCAGCACCTGCCGGTTATCGCACAGATTCACGTCGCCGCGGCGGCAGAAATGGCAACCACCGCAATAGACGGTCGAGTCGAAAGTGACCCGATCACCCACTCGCCAAGTACGGACTCCTTTGCCCACCTCAGCGACCACACCGGACGCCTCATGCCCCATAATGATCGGTGGCTTCCGTCGACCCGTCGACCCATCCATTCCGTGAACATCGCTCCCGCAGATCCCGCACGCCTTCACCTCGACCAGCACCTCATCCGGACCGATTTCCGGTTTCGGTACGTCGCGAACCTCAAATCGGCTGGCACCCACAAGGACGAGACCCTTCATCGCAACGCTCCTTCCGCTCATGCGAGACTCTGCTGTCTACGAACCACCAATTTGCGGTAGATTCGATTCGCGGTCAAGACGCGTCTTGTTCCCAGCCGACCTCGTCCTGCCCGTTGCAGACGGGCGTTGACATAAGCAATGCTTATGATAAGATGCCGGCATGAACATCGAGACCTTACGTGTTTTCTGTGATGTTGTCCAGCACCAGAGCTTCTCGCGAGGGGCTGCGGCCAATCAGGTGAGCCAGTCGGCGGCCACGCAATCCGTCCACCGGATGGAGCGTCATTTTGGAATCCAACTGGTGGACCGGAGCAAGCGCCCGTTTGTCCTCACTCCGGAGGGGCAAGCCTGCTACGAGGGGTTCCGCGAGGTTCTGGAGGTCTATGATGCGGTGGAGACTCGAGTTCGGTCGCTCCGCAAGGAGATCACCGGCATGGTTCGCGTCGCCGCGATCTATTCGGTCGGACTCCATGACATGGCCCGCTGCATGAAACAGTTCATGATTCGCTATCCCAAGGCAAAGGTGCGGCTGGAGTTTCTCCGCCCCAATAAGGTTTACGAGGCTGTCCTCAACTCGGAAGTCGACCTGGGAGTCGTTTCCTACCCTATGCCTTCCACGGAAATCAGCGTCATTCCGTTGCGTTCCGAACGAATGGTGCTCGTTTGCCATCCCACTCATCCTCTTGCCGGACGGAAGGCCATCACGGCCGAGCACTTGAAAAATGAAGGCTTCGTCGCCTTCGACCGCGACTTGATCATACGCAAGGAAATCGATCGGTATCTCCGGCAGCGGAACGTTTCGGTGCGAATCAACATGGAGTTTGACAACATCGAAACGATCAAGCAGGCAATCGGCATCGAGGCCGGGGTAAGTATCCTCCCCGAGCCGACCGTTCGCGAGGAGACCGCCCGGGGCGATCTGGCGGCTGTGCGTCTCATTGCCCCTCAACTGGAACGCCCCATAGGGATCATTTATCGCCAACGCAAGGTTTTCACGCCAACGTCCACGAAGTTCGTGGAATTGCTCCAGGAGGAACAGGGCGGGATGGAGACGGTTGATGAGTAGGCCATCGGTTTCGATCAAACTCCATCCTTCGGGAAAGACGATTCCGACGGTGCCAGGAGTCCCACTTCTGGAGGCACTGGCGGAAGCAGGCGTTGTTCTTGACGCCCCCTGCGGAGGGGAAGGCCTTTGCGGGAAGTGCCGCGTGCTGGTCCACGAGGGTGCCGGGCTGCCCGCGGCAGCCGAAAAGGGCTTCATCTCGGAGCCAGACCTTCAAGCCGGGATGCGTCTGGCTTGTCAGACGCGGGTCGTAGACGCGATGAAGGTGGAAGTGCCGGAGACGTCTCGGTTGTCTGCCTTCCATCAGATTCTGGCGGCGACGATCGACGTGATGGTCGAACCCGATGCGGTGGTTCGCAAGCAGTACGTCGAGCTGCCGATTCCGGGGCGCGGTGACGAGGCCAGCGACCAGATCCGGCTTAAACGTGCCATCGGTGATTATGAGGCGGAACTGGATGTGGTTCGGCGGCTCCCCGCCCAGCTTCGCGCAGATCGCTTTCGCGGTACGGCGGTATTAGCCGGCCCCCACTTGTTGGATTTCGAGCCGGCGAACACCGAGTCGACCAACTACGCTGTGGCGGTCGACGTGGGGACGACCACCTTGGCCGCCGTTCTGCTTGACCTGGCAACGGGTCGAGAGCTTGCAGTCGCTTCCGATTTGAATCCCCAGACTCGATATGGGGATGACGTCCTTTCCCGCATCCAAATGGCTGGCGCGGAGGGGGGGCTCGCCCGTCTGCAGCGAGCGGTTGTGGATGCGGTTCAGGCCCTGGTCGAAAAGGTGGTGTCGGCTGCGGCAATTCCCTTGGAACGGGTCTATGAAGTGGCCTTTGCCGGCAATACGACGATGCAGCATCTCCTCGCCGGACTCGACACGCGGTATCTGGGCGAGGTGCCGTTCGTGCCGTCCGTGCAGGCCTCGATGTGGTTCCCGGCGAGGGAATTGGGGTTGCGAATCCACCCCAGTGGACGAGCCTACGTGTTGCCGGTAATCGGTGGATTCGTCGGTGGTGACACGGTGGCCGGCATGCTCGCCACCGATCTGGTTCGGCGTCCTGGTGCCGCGCTCCTGGTCGACGTGGGAACCAATGGTGAAATCGTGCTCGTCTCTGGGAATCAAGTATTTGCAGCAGCCACGGCAGCAGGCCCCGCTTTCGAGGGCGCCCGAATTACTCACGGGATGCGAGCCTGTACGGGTGCGATTGAGCGAGTCACGTTCGAAGGTCATCTGGAAATCGCGACCATCGGCCACGCACCGCCCCTTGGTTTGTGCGGATCGGCACTCATCGACCTCGCGGCAGTTCTCCTTGACTACGGGGTTATCAGCCCTGAAGGCCGGTTTCGAACACGCTCGCAATTGCCCGAAGGGGTTCCAGACGATATTCATCGTCGGACATACGAAGATCGCGACAACAGAGCCTTCGAGTTGGCCTCAGCGCGAGAATCGGGAACAGGCCGCCCGATCGTCGTCAACCAGGCCGACATTCGACAACTGCAGCTTGCATCCGGCGCAATACGGGCAGGAATCGAACTGCTGACTCGGCGGGCCGGCATCGAACCGGGCGATGTGCAGGAACTGCTGATCGCCGGCGGGTTCGGAAACTACATTCGCCGTGCGAAAGCTCAGCGAATCGGGCTGATTCCCGCTTCGATTCCCTGCCAGCGGATCCGCTACAGTGGCAACACGTCACTTGCCGGAGCCCGGCTGACCCTTCTTTCCGGTCGGAAGCGGAACGAGGCTGAAGAATTGGCTGCTCGGACCGAGCACATCGACCTGTCGACCGATCCGGGATTCCAGTGGACGTTTGCGGATGCGATGATCTTTCCGGGAGGATATTGACGGCCGGGCCGTGCAGGCCCTGCCCTGGAGGTCGATCACTTGAAGATCGAGGCAAAAAGAAAGCAGCCCGACATCTTGGATATCGGGCTGCTCTGCGTATCGAATCGATCGCCGGATCAATGGCCGCCGCAACCGGGGCAGCCGCCGCCTCGGGGTTGGCTGGGGTTGTCGATCGTGAAGCCGCGGCCCATCGGGCCGTCCTGAAAATCGATCGTTGTACCATCGAGGTGCAACGCGAATTTCTTCTTGGTGACCAGCGAGACTCCATGATGCTCATATTTTGCATCAACGGACGGATCGAATTCAGTGTCGAATCCCAATCCATATTGAAGTCCGCTGCAGCCGCCTCCGCCGATGGCCATTCGCAGACATGTGGCATCGCCGAGCTTCTCGCCATCGATCAATCGTCTCACTTCAGATGCGGCTGATTCGGTGAGGGTTACTGCCATCAGATTCGCTTGCTCCGTAGAGAGGATATTGAAGGTTACTTATCAATCCTACGCGCGCCGGGCCGCTTCGCCAAGGCGAACGCTCACACGGAAGCGAAAAATCCGAGGGCGACGGCGTGGGTTGTGCCACAAGTCCTGTCAGCATAACGGTTTCGGGCTTCCGCCAGCCACGCGGCGTCAAAGGGACAGCTACCGACTCTCGCTGGCTTCAAGTATCGACCTCAGAAACGCCATGTTGTCTATCTGCAAATAGGCAAGTTCACCAGCCATTCTGGCAAACGTCTTGCAGAACCGTAGGTAGTAGGCCGGGTTGTCTCTTGGAGGTTCACCGCTGGTCCAGTCCCAGGAACCGGCGTCTTGAAGGTCGACCACGGCAATCAGATGACCGCGGATGTAAGGACGCCCCTCTTGCTGGCGAAGATTGTTCGCAGCGCTGAATGCCTTCTCGAAAACCTGTGGACTCATGATTGCCGAACCGACGGACAGATAGACACCATGTTCCAGGTGATCGACGGACTGGGCGAAGATTCGAGTGTCAGTCGCCGCCGCTCTCCCGATCGCCGCCCCGTGATACATGGGGTGATTGACGATGATGTCGTAGCCGATCCCCGGATGGACCGTCAGGGGAATGCCGTTCCGGTAGGCGCAGGCGAGCACCGAGTATCGTTTGAAAGGATGTGGAACCCGCGCAGTGCCGGAGGCAATCGCGTGATCGTGGATGAGTGCCAGGAGGTCGGCCCTTGCCGCGCAAAGAGGATCAGTGGGAGCCGCTGCGATAGACTGCTGCAAGGCCTGCGCGTTGGGCACGACGACCGTTTCCGTTTCAATCAGTCGTCCCAGCGATTCTCCCATTCCGAGTCCCTCGGCGGCCCCGACGGCCACGGCCAGATTGATCCAGCGACCGGTTTCGTCCCAACTGCCAAACCGTCCGATCGGCGCGTTTTCCCGAACCGACTCCGTGGAAAGCCCCTGATACGCGAACTCCCAATCGTGAATCACGCCTGCACCTTGTGTGGCCAGATGGGTGAGCTGGCCATTCTCGATCAATCGGTTCAGCAGCGGGCCGCCGCCATTCTTGATGAGGTGTGCGCCGTAGGTCAACATGACCCCACGCCCCGACTTTCGGGCGATCGCAATCCTGTCTCGAACCTTTCGGATCCGCTCCGCCAGAACCTCCGGGAATTCGGCGGGGGAGATCTCGGTCTCCGTGACCAGGTCTTCGATTCGTGTCAGGCTCTTCCGCTCTGCCAGCGGATACACGGCGAGCTTCTTGGTGTCGAGTTGAGGGTAAGTCATAGGAGTTCAATCCGCCTTCCTTCTTGGTGGCTCTGATTGGCCTTTTCCAGGATCTCGACCGCTCGGCAGGTGTCGTCCAGGTCGCCTGTGTTGACAACCAGACTCGTCACCGCACGAAAGAAACGAGTCAGGAGTCGTTCGCCCAGAGGTCGTTCGCTATCCAGCGATTCGTGATGCCGTCCTGCTTCATCGAACCAGACCAATGTAGACGGCAGGTCGATGAACGCAACCCCTCGCTCGCAGGCTACCTGCATGGCGGCCCGAGGCCGGTATCCCAACGCCTCCGACCAACACGCCGGAATATACCGACTGCAACTGATCTGCGCCATTGTTCCCGTACCGGGGTGCACACCATCCGAAAAATCCAGAGAAATCAACTGGTAATTCGGCTGCGCGAGATCGCCTCGGGAGGAAGGCAATGTTATGTGGGCCGTCGAGGTGACCCAGGTTGGCTCCGCACCTGCAACGAATCGGCACCAATCGAGCAACTCGACCAGGTCGTGACGACAATCGTCCTGGGCCGAGCCCGGCACACCATGGTTCGCTCGAATACCCTCGGGACTGCGGAAATGGCAGAAAATCAGGTTGGGTGAGCCAAGGCGTGTCGCCATCAGTTCCTTGAGACGAAGAGTGGCCGGCGCGTGCCGCCGCACCAATTCACCCTGATATGCGATGCCCGAATCGCGGACTCGCCGGCGAAGCAATTCACTCTCCGCCAGGGTAATGCTCGTCGCGCTGGCCGAATAGATCGACTTGCCGGAATCGCAGGCAGCCAGTACGGGCAAAACACCGTACCATCCTTCTCCCAGGAGCAGAACGGCATCCACGTCTTCCCGTTGGGTAAGGCTACGGAACCCATCCATCGTGACGGCGCCGAAACGCATCGCCACCAGTTGAGCCCGGTGGGTGATCTGATCAAAAACGGCCTTGACCTCAAAACGGTCGGCCAGGGTGCGCAGTGCCGGCTGGTGGCGACTTTCCCACCCGTTGCCCAAGCCAATCAGTCCAAGACGTAGTTTCACCGAGAAAAGAATCTCCTGGAGCGGCGAGTTGCGGTGGTGATCGAGGGGGCGTCAAACGAGTGGAAAGCGAAAGCCGCAAATTAACAGACCCGTGATTATATCGGATGCCCAGGAGCTCACCAGAACGCTGATGGAGGAAGTTTTTTCGGAGTTTTTTTCGGCGAAACCGAAGCCGAGCCACGGAGCAGGTCCGACCAGGACCGAGGCAAGGACCGTGGATAAATGGGTAATGTAAACGGACGCTCTGGTGATCTGCGAAATGCGGGAAAGAACTCAAGATCGACATTTTACCAGAAATCCTTGTGAGAACAGTCGTTATCCCCGCCGAGGGAGTACTCCGAAAGGCGGGTGTCTATCTCTTCTTTTTGGTGAGGAGCCCTAATAGTCATCCAGGGATTCCTGGGGTCAACATGCCTCCTAGAATGGCCAGACCCACTTGCACGTGCAGTTTACGCAAGTAGACTGGCTAGTTCGTGACCCACCGGTCGTCTTGGAACGGCATCATCTGGATGGGCACCCGCGCGGCGATGAGGATAAGTCGCACTACAAC
>CAYSCH010000083.1:0-24993 GCA_964429355.1 uncultured Planctomycetaceae bacterium
AAAACGACACACTACGATGGAGGTATGTGCCACAATTCGGTCGAGGCTGGTGGAACGGACGCAAAAGACAGAGACGGTTGTATTACTATACAGAGTTATATGTGACATTTCAAGAGGGAAACGGGACATTTGTACAGTTTTCTGAAGGAATAGTCGTCTCCCCTGGGGCCGGAGGAGGGTTGAGATTTTGCGGTGGCGAGGGCTCGGCGGATCGTTCAGGGGCCAGGGCATGGTTTCAGCAAGAGGTGTCGCTGTGGACGAGGAGGGGGCGGTGCCGGGGACGATCTCCAGGTAGCGATGGCGTTGATGCTGCCTCTCACGGCGTTCAGGCCACATCGCCCGTGGGAGACATGCACCATCCCACAGCACTGGCAGAGCCGGCAGAGTCCGTGGCACACATCTCTGAACCTCTTTCGTCAGTGCCACCCGGGCGGATCGCCCGATCGAGGTTGTCGTAGGTGGTCGTTGTGTAAACCACCCGCCCCGCATCGTTGGCCGGCGGGAAGATGTGAAGCTGGAGAAAATCCGGGACACAGTACAGGTTATGGTATTCTGCGCAGTTTTGATGGGCGGACGCCGTTTTGCAGGCGGAGGGTGCGGCTGACCATTTCCTCCAATCGGTCCAGAAAGGAACTGTTGCCCAGCGGACGGCGCGTGCGTGAGTGTTCACGAAGGTCTCGCACGTGCTCTTCACGCACATCGCTGTCGAGCAGCGCCCGCCAGTCGGCGATGATTGCCAGCAAGGGAGCGGTCTTCACCAAGCGTTGCCTACTTTGCCAATACTGGTATTTTGTCCCTGAATTTACTATGATCGGCACGAAGTGACAACTGGACAAATGCGAGCCCGTGTAGTAGAAGGACACGCACATGCAGCACGACGACCGATTCGACGAGGGGCGCAATCCTTACGCTAGCCCGTTTTCCACGTCGGATGAGGCGTTGCCATCCATCATTGACGAAGGTGAATTCAAACCCTTCCGGACGATCTGGACGCGCCCTCGGCAGACCGTTCGACAGATCATCGCGGTGAACCCCGAACTCCACGTGCTGCTTCTGGTGTGCCTTGCGGGGATCGGAAGAGCGCTCGATCGAGCGTCGATGCGCAACGTTGGCGATGTTCTGCCGATGGCTGCGATCGTCGGAATCGCGTGTGTCTTCGGTCCGTTGGTAGGCTTAGTGGGCCTCTGGATTGGATCCCATTTGATCCGATTGTCCGGTACCTGGATCGGAGGAATAGCGTCTCGGGAACACATCAAGACTGCGATCGCATGGGCGTCGGTGCCTTCTGTTTTTGCACTGTTGCTGTGGATTCCGCAGATCCTGCTGTTTGGTTCCGACATGTTCACGGAGGAGACTCCAAGGCTCAACTCGCAGCCGGCGTTGTTGATTCCGTTTCTTGGTATTGTGCTGGCCGAGCTCATTCTGGCAGTCTGGGGATTCGTATTGCTCTGCAACACCATCGCGGAAGTGCAAGGGTTCCGCTCGGCGTGGCGTGGACTTGGCAACATCATGCTGGCAGGTGCGGTGGTTGTCATCCCGTTGGTCGCGGTTGTGCTGGCTATCGTGTTCGTCGTGTTGTTGGCATCGCAGGCGTAGTTCGTGCGTGGTGCGTCAAGACACACCCAACAGCTCGGATAAAGACCCCAAGTGATGGGCCAGGCTGCGAAGTTCGAAAGGAAGGCGAGTAGGTATCACACAATGAATGCCAGACGAATCGGTGGGAATGGTGCCATGCTGCTGGTCGGCATGCTGATCGCCTTTGGCTGTGGAATGTCGCAAGTACAGCAACCGCCGGGCGTATCGGAATCCGAAGAGGGCGCCGTAAGATCTGTCCTGGACAAGTACACAGCCGCTTGCGAAGCGAAGGATCTTGCGTGATGGGAATGTGCGATAGGAACGGGAACGCAGCCAATTGCCGACTCGCGACAAGCAACAACCGCCCCCGGTTTGTTCGTCGGCGGCAGAATGAACTTGGAGCGATCTGCCGTCCGGTCCCGGGGCCTCGCCTCACCACGGGTCGGCTCTTCAGGGTTTCGAGAGAAGCTGAAGACTCATACTTCTCTTCGATGCCGAACGACGTGACTTCCACAGTCTTTCCCGAGGAATCACGGAAGCATAGCGCTTCGCTACCGTCGAAGAAGGGTACGGTGAAGTCCGCGCTGTCTTCCAGGTAAGCGTAGGCAAGGATATCGCTCGGGTCCATGGGGTCGATCTCAACCCCCCATATGCGTGCATGACGCTACAACTACCGTGGGGGTCTACAAACAGCCTTTCCGACGTGGTCGGAGAACGCGACAGTACTGTGCGGATGCGGTCTTGCGTGCAGTAATGTGCAATGTATAATACAGTAGACGTTGATACTGACTCATGCATGAGACACTGTATGCGATCGAACGCCTTTCCATCTCTGCCGCTTCCAGTCAAACGAGCCTTAGAAAAACTGGGCGAGGATATCGCTGACGCGCGCCGGCGTCGCCGCATTCCAACCACACTAATGGCGAAGCGCGCCATGATTAGCCGGGCAACGCTGGCCCGCGTCGAGAAAGGCGCTCCTCAGGTGTCGCTCGGTATCTACGCGACTGTACTGTTCATCTTGGGACTTGACAAACGCCTGGCCGACCTTGCCGACGTACGCGCCGATGACATTGGCTTGGCTCTGGAAGAAGACCGCCTGCCGCAGAAAATCTACCTACCGCGACGTAAACGAGAAACGAAGCCATGAGCGATCGCGCAGTTTATGTCTACGTTGATCTCGATGCCCAGCCTGTGCTGGTCGGAACGCTCTATACGCGCTTTCGCAAGAACCGCGAAAGCGCCACGTTCACCTACGATGCATCCTGGCTCAACCATCCATCGCGATTCGCCTTAGAGCCCGCTCTGGTCTTGCACGACCTATCCCACCATACCCATACCGGCCAAGCGATGTTCGGCGCATTCGGCGACTCCGCGCCGGATCGTTGGGGCCGTATGTTGATGCGCCGCGCCGAGCGGCAACGTGCGAAAGCGGAGAAACGCCCTCCGCGCCCGTTGAATGAAATCGATTGCCTGCTCGGTGTCAACGACGAAACGCGCCAAGGCGCTTTGCGATTTGCCGAACAACCCGGCGGGCCATTCCTGGCGGTCGCCGGCGAGGGCCCGCGTGTGCCGCCGCTCGTTGAACTGCCGGCCTTGCTTGCTGCTTCCATTCGCATCGCCGCCCGTGAAGATAATGAAGATGACTTGCGACTGCTGCTTGCCCCTGGCTCATCGTTGGGCGGATCGCGTCCAAAGGCGTCAGTGTGCGATCATGATAGTCGCTTACTGATTGCCAAGTTTCCACACCCAGGCGATGAGACCAATCAACCTGCTTGGGAGGCACTAGCACTCCGCTTGGCATCATCCGCCGGCATGAATGCGTCGGTAGGGCGATTGGAGACCATTGCGGACCGGTCAGTGCTATTACTGAACCGTTTCGATCGGGTGGGCACTCGCCGTATTCCCTTCTTATCCACGATGAGCTTGCTTGGAGCAAGCGACAACGAGTCACACAGTTACTTGGAAATCGCCGACTCGCTCCGCCAATGCAGCGCGGCACCGAAGGAGGATTTGGTCGAGCTATGGCGCAGAATCGTATTTTCGATCTTGATTTCTAATGTCGACGATCATTTACGCAATCACGGTCTCTTATGGGAAGGCCCAGCCGGCTGGCGGCTGGCACCAGCCTATGACCTCAATCCGACGCCTACCGATATTCGGCCACGAGTCTTGAGCCTAGCGGTGGATGATCAGGATCAAACAGCATCGCTCGAACTTGCCCTCCAGGTCGCCGCATATTTCGGAATCGCTGAGAAAATGGCTCGCCAAATCGCCAAAGATGAAGGACAAGCCGTTGCTTCGTGGCGAAACGAGGCCGCACGCCTCGGCATACGCGAGAGTGAAATCGACCGCATGGCATCGGCGTTTGAGCACGTGGATTTGCGACAGGCGATTAACGGCACGCCTTCATGAGCCTCTCGATGCGAGCCCGCTGCCGTTTCCGAGTCGGCTCGCCCTCGGGTTCATTCTCGCCAATTTCGATAGTATGGGTGAAGCGCGATTGGACCGAGGGCATGTTCGAAAGAGCACCTTCGATCCTGGTAGTGACGGCACTCTTACCCTGTGCTGCCCAGGAACCGGCGTTGGCGATGCCAAGCCAGGTGTTCCCGATTGGGCCACAGGCGTTCGTCCTGGGGCAGACGCATCGCGGTTCCTTTGCGTCGTGCGGATTACAGTAATCCAACTTGAAGCATGCGATGTCTTCCCCATTGCGAACAAAGAGCTTTCCGTGTGCAATGACTGGGTGGTTCCAAGTCTTGCCTTCCAAAGCCTTAAACCGGCACAGCTAGCTCAGCGCTACTTTCTCGGGCTTCGGTCCCACGCTGGCCGTCCATGCCAGCTTGCCGCTGTCCTCCTGGTAGGCAATCACCGTCTTCCCGTCGCGGGCTCCGGCAAACACGACAACTAATCCCTGGACCACCAGCGGCGAACTGGCGAAGCCCCATTGGGGAACGTCCTTCTCCGCATCGCTTGCCTTCAGTTCGTTCGCGACATCGTGCAACCAAACACCTTTGCCGCTTGCCGCATCGAGACAATTCAAGTGACCGTTGGCACCGTAGGCATACAACTTCATTCAATTCCTCTGCCGCCGATACTTCTCGGGGGATGGACAGATGTTGCCAGCCGCTGAACCGCTACGGGGTTGTCAATTCGCTTCTCTTGGCACACAAATTGCTGCCTATATCAGCAATGGTCCTAAACGGGCTGATTCTGTGCCGAACTGTGTGTCATTGTGTCACAACTGATCGTTTCTGGTGTGCAATTATTGCAGCAGACAGGCCGAAGGTGGCAATTCGTTCGTTTGATGATCGGTATGCTCTTGAGCGGCCTTTTGTTCTTTGCGAATCTGTGTTTCTTGCTTGCTCATCAAGTTTCCCGGACCAACGAAAAAAGGACTCACGCCCAATTGACGTAAGTCCTTATGTTGTAATAGTGCGGGAAACAGGACTTGAACCTGCATGGGGTTACACCCCACTAGGCCCTCAACCTAGCGCGTCTGCCAATTCCGCCATTCCCGCAGAACGCTGTATCGCGTGTGCCGTGGGCGTTTGAAGGCCTCGGATGGTCTGCCCTCTGTGGAGGGGACCCACGAAACACGCAGGAGGAACCTCCAATTTAGTCGTTTTCTGGCTGCCGTCAACCGGTTGTGCGCTTGATTACCAGGATGGTGCGGTCATCGCGGTGCCCACCCGATGGGGGCTGGCCGAGGAACTCCGTTGCGATCTGGACCATGGTTGCGGCCGGGGCATCCTGGTGGCGGGCAAGGACCTCCGCCAGTCCGGTTTCACCCAGTGTCAGGCCGTGGGTATCTCTGGCCTTGCGGATTCCCTCGCTGAACACGACCAGAGAATTGCCGGGAGTGAGCAGGCAGGTCTCTTCCGAATAGTCGCTTTCGGGGCTCTCCCCAAGCTGCACGGTCGACTCGGTGAAAGACTGCCAGGTACCGGCCGCCAAACGAAGGATCGAGGGGTTTCCCGCCCGGGAATAGCGGATCATGCCGGTGGATGTCTCCACCAACCCGTAGAACATCTGGGCAAACTGATCTCCCGAGGCGCCGGTCCAGAGGGTGAGGTTGACGGCCTTGAGAAGGGAGTCGGCGTGGCGATGGTACTGTCCGTGTGCACGAGTGGCGGCCTTGATGGTGCCGGCGGCGAAGGCGGCCTCCATTCCCTTGGCCGTCACATCGCCCACGGCCACGGCCAACAAGCCTTGGGGCAAAGCGAACCAGTCGAAGAAGTCGCCACCGACCGACCCGGCCTGATCGTTCCAGCCGGCCACATCCCAGCCGTCGAGGAGCGGCGCGACCGACGGGAGCTGATTCCGCTGCATTCGCTGAAGGACCGAGAGGTCCCGTTTCCACTGGGTGGAATCGGTGCCTTCGCGAATCAGGTTCTCGCGCTCGAGATCGGAAGCGATGCGGCCCGCAATCATTTCGATCAGGTTCGTGTCGCGATCGGTGAAATCGCGCGGTTCGTTGGAGAAGACCCAGAGGGTGCCAAGAATGGTTGTCGGTGTGCAGACGGGCACACAGACCGCACCCGGAAAGTCTTCGGGAGGATTCCAGTGGGTCTGGTGATCCAGGTCGGTAAGAACTACGGCGTGGCCGAGCATGGCTTCGAGATCGGCCAGTGCACCCTGAAGCGGGCGCGCCGGTTCCGAGAGCCGCTCGCGGGGCATGCCGAAACTGGATCGCAATTTCAGGCACGTTGTGGCTTCGTCGAGGAGGTACAGTCCGGCGGCCGGACAGCCCACGGACTCGGCCCCGCACTTCAGGACCGACTGCAGACGCACCGCAAGGTGCTCGGTTTCCTGAAGATTGGCCACCACCGGAACCGCCACCGCCAGCTCGGCTTCGCGGAGCCAGAGGGCATGATGTGTTCCCAGGAGTTCCGCGAGCATTCCCGCCAGGGCGGACCCTAATTGGCGGACCTCGGCGGGCGGGGTCGTTTCGTCGTCCGGGAGTCTCGGCAAAGAACCGACCTTGGTGAGCCTGAGGCGTCCCGGAGGCATTCCGCGTCCCGGGGTAACCGGAGTGGACCACGTCAGGCCGGTCGGCTCTTTGGTCTGTGTCGAAGAAGACTCGTAGCGGAGCGACCAGCCGGTCAGATTCTGGAAGGCGCGTTGGACCTCCGGCATGCTGCCAACAAGGTACGACTCGCTCCGATCCTTTTGACCAGCTTCTTCACGGAAGATACGCAGATGGTTCGTCGATGGTTTGCCCACGAAAGATCCCGTTGCGAAAAATGTAATCTGAGCTACCCCTCCGTGGCTGACTCGGTCCACTGACAGGCGGTTTGAAACGTGGACAGGCACCCGCAAATCGCGTGCAGGCAATGTGCTCGCCACACAAGACACGGGAGCCAGTCGCGGTTCCGACACACTCTCAAGGCAGGGGCGAGGAGGTGCGGCCCTATATTCAGCCAACTTCACCGCCAAGCAGTCATATTCGCTGGTTTGTGCAAATACCGCCTCTTTCCCGAGCAGTCTTTCTTTACATCGGAACGCGCAGAGGCGACCGTTAGAATTTGACAGAGGGGGGCAGGTGCGCCGAAATGGCAAGAAATGAATATTGGGACATCCCTGACGGCGAGGGGTCGGCGATCGTGGCCGAAAGTCCGCACTTCGATTCAAGATGGCGCCGATGAGGCTCAGGCGAGAACCTGTTTGCTCCGATTGCCGGGAACGTCGCGAACGTAACGAGGCACGGCGTAGCCGGGGAGCCGAGTTCGGAGTTCCTCAACGAGGCCGATACCGACTGATTCGGCGACTTCGAAGTGGGCGGCGCCCGCCACCCGGTCGAGCTGGTGGAGGTAGTAGGGCAGGACGCGCAGGTCGACCAATCGCTCGAAAAGCTCGGCCAGCACGTCGCACCGGTCATTCACCCCTCGAAGCAGAACGCTCTGACTGAGCAGGGGGATGCCCGCATCGACCAATCGCCCCAGCGCTGCGGTAACGGTGGCATCGATTTCGGCCGGGTGATTGACGTGGATGACCATGATGACGGTCAGCCGGGTCGTGTGGCACCAGGCAAGCAGATCCCGGGTCACTCGCTGGGGAATGACGATCGGCATGCGGGTGTGGAGGCGCAAGCGGTGGATGTGATCGAGCTCGGCGAAGCGATTGGCGAGTTGACCGAGCACCTCGTCGTCGAGTGTGAGGGGGTCGCCGCCGCTCAGGATTACTTCGCGAACGGAGGGGTCCTGAGACAGGTGGTGGAACGCCTCTTCAAGGCGGTGGATTTTTCCCGCGGCAGAGGGGGTGGGGTGGTGGCGCCGGAAGCAAAAACGGCAATGGACGCCGCATCGACCAGTTGTTACGATGAGGGATCGGCTTCGGTATTTGGCGAGCAAACCGGGAGTGGGCGAGGCAGCAGCCTCACAAAGCGGGTCCCGGCTGAACCCCTCAACGACCTGCAACTCTGCCCCGATCGGCAGGACCTGGCGGAGGAGGGGGTCGTTTGAATCGCCGGGGCGGATGCGGTCGAGGTAGGGCCGGGGGACGAGCACTGGAAAACCTCGGGCAGCCGGTCGGGCCGCCTGAGCGAGTTCGGCGGGCAGATCGAGGAGGCGGCAGAGTTCATCCGGATCGGTCACCGCCTCGGCCAACACGGTCTGCCACTGGGGCGGGGCCGTCACAGGGCATGAATCTGACTGAGGAAACGAAGTAGTCATCCCGTTGGTTGGCAGCCTGAAGAAGAAACAAATCGGTGGACGACGAATCCATGGTGTGACGTCCGCTCAAGTCAACAATCGTATCACACCCCCACGGCCGCAAGAAGCGACTTGGCTCATCTGCGGCGCGCGGGACCCCCAAATCATGCGGCTTTTTCCAGTCGAGGACGAAGAACGTGGCTTCTTACAACACGAGTGAGTTTCGCAAGGGTTTGAAGGTTCAAATCGAGGGCGATCCCTATTTGATGATCGAGTGCAATTTCGTCAAGCCGGGCAAAGGGCAGGCGCTCTACAAGTGCAAGCTTCGGCACTTGATTCGCAACACGGTTCTCGACCGCACTTACAAGAGCGGCGATTCGTTGGACGCGGCCGACGTCAGCGAAATCCAGGCCCAGTTCCTCTACCGGCAGGGGGACACGTTCTTCTTCATGGACAACGAAAGCTACGAGCAATACGAGATCAACCTGGACGTTGTCGACGATGCGTGGAAGTATCTGAAAGAGGGCATGGTCTGCAACGTGCTGCTGTTCAACAACAACCCGATCGGAATCACTCCTCCGAACCACGTCATCCTGCGAATCGAATACTGCGAACCGGCCGTTCGCGGCAATACCGCCACCAACGTGACGAAGCCGGCCAAGGTGGAGACGGGTGCCGAGTTGATCGTGCCGAACTTCGTGGAGTCGGGCGAAATGATCAGGATCGACACGCGGACGGGCGAGTACATCGAGCGTGTGAAAGAGTAGTGAACCGCGAGGATTTCGGTCCGACCGCCGATTGGGCCGCTCTGCGGCTGCGAGCAGACTTGCTGCGCCGGGTGCGAGCGTTCTTTGACGGGCGAGGCTTTCTCGAAGTCGAAACGCCGCTCCTCTCCGCCGACACGGTGGTCGATCGCCACCTGGACCCATTTCTGGTCGAGGTGGATGCGGCCGGTGGGAGGACCTATTGGCTGCAGACGTCGCCCGAGTTTGCCATGAAGCGGCTGCTGGCGGCAGGGGCCGAAGCGATCTATCAGATCACCAAGGTCTTCCGCCAGGAAGAACTCGGTCCGCTCCACAACCCGGAATTCACGATGGTGGAGTGGTACCGGACGGGCGACGGGCTGACGGAGGGAATGGACCTTCTCGACGAGCTTGCCCAGGCAACGCTTGGCCGGGGGGCCGCCCGCCGACTGACCTATCGGGAGGCGTTCCTGGAACACGCGGGGATCGATCCCCTCGCAGCACCGCTCTCCGTCCTGCACGAAGCGGCCTCGAGAACGGGAGTTCCTCCCGCGAGCCTCCGCCAGGACGACCGAGACGGCTGGCTGGACTGGATCCTGGTCGAGCAGGTACAGCCTCGCCTGGGGCAAGATCGCCCGGCAATTCTTTACGATTTCCCGGCCTCACAGGCGGCCCTCGCCAGGGTCCGAGAGGAAGATCCGCCTGTTGCCGAACGGTTCGAATTGTACGTGGCCGGAATCGAGTTGGCCAACGGGTACCATGAACTTACGGATGCGGAAGTGCTTCGCCAGCGGATTGCCGCGAACAATGGGGCACGGCTGGCCGACGGAAAGACCGCATTGCCATCGGAGAGTCGACTGCTCGCCGCGATGGAAGCCGGATTGCCCCAGTCCACGGGGGCTGCCTTGGGGTTCGACCGGCTGGTGATGCTCGTGGCAGGAGCCAAACGGCTGGATGAGGTGATTCCATTCCCCTTCGATCGCGCATAGAGGGACGTGAAACGGAGTTCGTCCTAAGGGCGCTTGCTCGCTCCGTCAACCGGGGGGGCTCACTGGATTGCTCCGGTCAGGTGCGTCGGCGATGGAATCACGCGGCTGCTCGTGTGGAGCACGCGTACTCTTCTTCGCAGTATATCTATTTCGGTCCGTTCAGGCACGTCGTCACCGGGCAGCCCTCACGCTCTGGTTTGGGGGACCGTATAATGGGGCCTTCTGCAGACGGGGCAGTGTTTCATTCTTCCCGCTTTGTTGTCGTCAGAGGAGCTATCCATGGGCGAGTCGTTCGATCCCTACCGTGACGCCTTGGTGGTCGAGCAGAAGACGATTTGGCCGGACGAACTGGCAGGACTTCCGGGGGAAAAGAAGTCGCGGATCGAGAAGGAGCTCCATGCCAAGGCATCGACGGCTGCGGAACTGGAGTATGTACGGTTGCATGCGGGCTTCTGCCGCACGATCACCGTCACGCAGGCGGACGTGGATCGGCTGGCAGGTGGTTGATCGAGGAGTTGTGGTAGTAGAGGGCGAGGTCCAAATTCTGGCGAATTCGGCTACAAGGTGTGCGAATTCGGGTACGAGTTGGGCGACTTCGGCTACGAGGAGCGAATCTGTGGGTAATGCGACGGAAACGGTGCGCGTGGAACTGGCCGAACGGAGCTACGACATTCGGATCGGCGAGGATAATCTGTCGGAGGCGGGGACCTTTCTACTCGGGCAGGGGCGGGTGACGCACACGGTGATCCTCACCGATTCGCACGTGGACACGCCCCACGCCCGCGCGGTGGCCGAAAGCCTCGCCGCTCAGGAAGTCAACGTCGACATGATCGTAATCGAACCGGGGGAGCCGACCAAGTCGGTCGAGGCGGCCGCCAGCCTGTGGGATGCGATCCTGGAAATGGGCGCCGACCGGCGGAGCGTGATGGTGGCTGTCGGCGGGGGCGTGGTGGGCGATCTGGCCGGGTTCGTGGCCGCCACGTTTGCGCGAGGGCTGCGTTTCTTCCAGGTCCCCACAAGCCTGCTGGCACAGGTCGACAGTTCGGTGGGAGGCAAAGTGGGGATCAATCTGCCCAAGGCAAAAAACATGGTCGGGGCCTTTCTGCAGCCGATCGGCGTGCTGATCGACACGCGGACGCTCGATACGCTCGACAGCCGCGAGTACCGGGCCGGCCTGGCGGAGGTCATCAAGTACGGCGTGATTCTCGACGCGAACCTGTTTGAACAGCTCGAAAACGAGATCGGGCGAGTCAACGCGGGCGACCACGAGTTGCTCCGCGAGGTGATCGCTCAGTGTTGCCAGCTGAAGGCCGACGTGGTCCGCCAGGACGAGCGGGAGACGACCGGGCTGCGGGCGGTGCTCAACTATGGCCACACCTTCGGCCACGCTTTCGAGGCCCTGGCGGGCTATGGGGAATTGCTCCATGGCGAGGGGGTGGCGATCGGCATGCTCTGCGCCAGCCGCCTGGCGGAGCGACTGGGACGGATCGATGCCGAGGTGACCGAGCGTCAGGAGAGACTGCTCAGGGCCGTTGGGTTGCCCACCGAGGTTCCGGATGTGGATCCAGACAGGGTTCTCAAGACAATGATGCACGACAAGAAGGTGGAACACGGCCGCCTGCGATTTGTGCTCCCTTCGCGCCTGGGGCATGTCGAACTTGTCGGCGAGGTCGATCCCCAGGATGTCCTCGCCTCGTTGGGCAGATAGCACCATCATGCCCCCTATCCGATAGCCATCCCTGAGTCATCCCATGGCCTCGAGCACCCAGTACTCGATCCGGAGCGTGATGATCGTCACGGCGGCGGCCGCCGTCGTTTCTGCAATTCTCGGCCCGCCCGTCCGGCAGATGGAACCGGAACACCAGTTGCGATTGGGTCTGTTCTTCGCCGCGGTTGCCGTTGTCACGGGGTTGTTCGCGGTCCTTCGGCTCTTGCAGCGATGCGGAGTGGAGCGGAAGGCGGGACCGTTGCTGTGGCAAACGGACGCCGGCGAGAAAAACACACGCTGGTTCATTCTCATACTGGCAGTCGTGCTGGCCACCGCGGCAGCCAAGGGCATGATCGTGATTTTCAACGCCGGTGAATCGGTCTGGTCGTTCGGCGGACTGATGCTCAGCTCCTGCATTCTCGCCGCCAGTCTGCTGGCCGCCGAGTTCTACCTGTTTCGGTGGTGGCAGACCGGGCCGCTCATCACCGAGGTTCGTGAAAACGGTCTTGTGCTGCGAGGCGTGGTCTTCCTGAAATGGTCCGTCTTGAGATCCTATCAGCCAAGCGGTGAAGGACCGGCGGTTCTCCTCGTCAACGAGTCAACGGGTTCGCGGATCCAGCCTCGGCGGATTCATATGGCCTGCACGGATCGCACCAAAATGGAGCGGACGCTGCAAGAGAATGGCGTCCTTCCGGCGATCCCGTCAGCACGAACGAGGGGAACTTCGTCTGCCGAACGCTCTTCATGAAGCAACAGGGATGCAGCCATGGCTTCGAGCACCCAGTTCTCGATTCGCGGCCTGATGGTGATTGCCGTAGTAGTCGCCATCATTTCGGCAGCGGTTGGGCCAGGGATCCAGCATCTGGAACCGCAGGGGCAACTGCGGGCGGCCCTCTACCTTTCGCTCGTCGGTGTTGTGACTGGAGCAGTGACGGCCGGAATGTGCGCGAGACGGCGCCGGATTGAGAAACTGGCCGGGAGGCTGCTCTCCCACACGAGTCTGGGCGGAGCGGCGCTGCGCTGGACAAGCCTGGCGGCGACCATTCCCCTGGCCATATCGGCTGCCTACGTTGTGATCGCGCTGGCACCGATCGATCTGGTTCCGTACGGCCTGGAGTTCGTGGGCATAGTTGGCCTGATCTCGTTCATGCTTGCGTGCACAGCAGCCGGGCTCTTTCTTCACTGGTGGTGGGGAACCGGCTTTCTGGCAGCGGAAGCCTTCGAGAACGGGCTGGTTGTGCGGGGACTCGTGCTGCTGCCCTGGTCGGACCTGGTGTCGTATGAGCGGGCAACGCTGTTTCTGGTGAACGTGTCGACGCGGTGCGGCGTGCGTCCGGTCCGATTTCGTGTGGCCGTCAAAGATCGTGCCGATTGGGAACGAATACTTGCGGAACACGGTGTTTCACGCACGATTTGCCCTGCGAAACCAAACGGCATGCATCCGCATTGCATGTGAAGGACGCGAACATGGCCACTTCGGTCCAATTCAGTATCCGCAGCCTACTTGTCGCGATGGTATTGACGGCGGTCGGGCTGGCGGCGGCGATGCCGGTGATTCGCACCTGGAGCACTGCGGCCCAATCGCATTTTGTGATCAATGCCATCGTGTTGGCAGGATTGGTGGGGATGTGGACGGTCTACCGCTGCCTGGTGCGCCGACGGGTTGAACGGTTGGCCGGGGAAGTCGTGCTGCGGGCTGCGACCCAAGGAAATCGGTTCGCCCGGTTCTTCTACGGGTGTCTATTGATTCTCTTCATCCTTGGTTTGTTCCTGGTCGCAGCCAGCGAAACCCCGTCAACACCTGTTGCGGCGCCGTTCAGCGCGGAACGACCGTGGATCAGTCTGGTGTATCTTGGGGGGAGGCTGATGTATCTCGCGTGGATTACAGGTTGCCTTGTGACCAATTGCTGGTGGGGTACGGGGTTTGGTGTCGTCGAGTTGGCGGAAAACGGTCTGATCGTGCGCGGGATATATCTGACACCCTATGCCCATTTTCGAACTGTCCGCTGGAATCGCTACTTTTGCGACAATCTGGTGCTATCAAGCCTCGACCATCAACTCATCCAGATCATCGTGCCCCGTTGGGAGCGGGAGCATATCGAGCGGTTTCTCGCAAGAAAGGGACTGGTTTCGTCGCAAGTGGAAGATGCGAAAGAGGGCTGTGAATCGAGTGAGCCGGAGGATCACGGCGTGCGGTGAGGCATTTTTCCCGGCACCTTGAGCCATTCGCCTTCGTGGTCGACCACGTGGCCGGTCCTCAGCTTCCTCCCCCGCCGGGTCTCGGCCTGGGCGCTGACGCGGAGCGTACCGCCCTGAATCAACGCCTTCGCCTGGCCACCGGGACTCCATGGGAAGCGCAGGGCGGCAGATTTTGAGGGCAACCCGAAAGGACGGGTCCGGCAGGCGGCCCAGGCGGCAAACCACCCCTTGAAAACTGCCCAGTGCAGGGTACATGGGTCCTCCGGCTCCCTCACCGGAGTGTTTTTCTTGCGGAATGTGCAGAATACTCTGCAGAAGGTTGACAGCCCGGTGAAACTGCAGTAGATTCTGCACATCGCACAAACTATGGAGGTGTTGCTATGGCGCGATTCACTCCAGGGGAATTGAACGTCATGCGGCTGCTCTGGGAGCATGGCGAAATGAAGCCGGCCCAGATCCAGGATATCTACCCCGAGCCGATCAAGAACTCTGCCTTACGCTCCTACCTGACGATCCTGGTCGAGAAGGGGCACATCCGCCGGCGCAAGGAGGGCAAGGCCTATTTCTACCAAGCCGTCACCCGGCAACAGTCGGTCTTCTCGGCCAGGCTGCGGGAATTGCTCGACACGTTTTGCGGCGGTTCGGCCCAGGCTCTGCTGTTGAATCTTATCCGTTCGGAAGAAGTGAGCGAAGAGGAACTCCTCGAACTCAAGCGGATCGCCGACTCCACTCCATGCTCGCAGGTCAAACGACGAAGGAAGAAACCATGAACGGGCTGAGTTCCTCGCTTTTCGATGCGCAGGCAGGCCTGACGGCCGTGCTGGTGCTGCTGGTGGCCAAGGCGACCGCGCTTCTGGCGGTGGGGTGGCTGGTCCATTTCGCACTGGGTGGCAAGAATCCGCGTTGGCGGGTTCTTATCTGGCGGACGGTCAGCATGGGGGTTGTGGTTCTGTTTGCCCTGACTCTGTGTCCGCCGCTCTGGAGTTGGGCCGTGCTTCCGGCGGAGACGGCCCAAGAGACGGGGGCCGGGGAAGATCGCGCTGCGGCAGATGCCCGTTCCGGCCAGCTCGGCCGGTCGGTGACCGACTCGCCTGCAGTCCCTCGTCGCACGGATATTCGGATGGAGCGATCGGATGCGACCGAGCCGTCATCGATACCGGGCGGTTCGGTCCGCCAGTCCGCTGCGGCGGTGGATGCGAATGGAGCACTTGCGATCGAGCCGATGCCCGTTCAAGTGTCAGGCACTGAGCGTGATCCGATCTCAGCAGCCTCGTCCGACGGCGCCCTTGCGGCGTGGACCTCGGGGCAGTGGATGGCCGCGATCTGGTGTGCCGGAGTCGTCGTCTGTCTGGTCTACCGCGGAGCAGGGTTCTGGCACTTGCGGCGTGTCATCCAAGCCTCCCAGCCGGTACCTCCGTGGGTTCAGTCGGAAGCCGCGGCAGTGGCCGGGCGACTGGCCCTTCGGCGCCGCTTCGGAGTCCGCGGGAGCGGCATCCTGCCGATTCCATGCCTGGCGGGTATTCTGCGGCCGATTGTTTTTCTTCCTGACGAGCAATGTGAGGAGGCGTATCGCGAGGAGCTTCCGGCGATCCTGGCCCACGAGTTGGCTCATCTGAAGGGGGGCGACATCCTCTGGAGCCGCCTGCTTCACGGGCTTTCGATTCTGCTCTGGTTTCATCCTCTCGCCTGGCGGATGCCCCTGGCCCATGGGGATGCGTGCGATGCGGTGTGTGATGCGGTTGCGGCGGACTACATGGGCGACGCCGGCGTTTACGCTCGGACGCTGGCGCGGCTGGCGTTACGGGTGGCGTCGGCACGTGCGTCCGTGGGCCTGGCGATGGCACGCAAGTCGAGCGTTCGGCGGCGAGTTGAAGCGGTGGAGCGATTCGTGTTTCGTGCCGGCATTCCCCGCTGGCGGAGACGGACGGTCCTTGCGCTGGCGATGGTGGGGTTTCTGCTCCTGGGGGGACTGGCATTGACGAGGTCCAGCGCGGCGCCGGCGGTTGCTGAGGATGTTTCGGCCGCCGAGGCCACCGGAGACTCGGCCGAGAAGAAATCGGGGCCGGCCGGTCAACAGGAAGAGGCCGTTCTCACGGTCCGTTGTCTGGCAGACGGAGCGGAGGTTCCCCTGGAGGGAGTCGAGGTGCGCTGTGCCGCTCTTATCGACGGGAAACCCTTTGCGAAGACGCTCCACACCAACCGTGAGGGTGTGGCGGTGGTGGAGTATCCGTCAAGCGGAGACATGCAGTCTTTCTGGATCAAGGCGGGCAAGCCGGCATACACGCCGGCCATCTTCAACTGGGAAACAGAGCCTCGCAAGATCGCTTTGCCGACGACTCTCGACTTGAAATTGGCCAGGGGCAAGACCATTGGCGGCGTTGTGCGAAACGAGGCGGGTGATCCTGTCGAGAAGACTGACGTGGAACTGTCGATATCTTCCAGCAGGGATGCCGTCTTTACGGCAGCCAAGCTGAAAACCGACGCATCAGGCCGCTGGGAGTGGGATGGAGCGCCGGGCGCAGTTGGGGAAGTTGGGGTCCATGTAAAACACCCCGAGTACTTCGAAGAGATAAGCAGGGTCGCGGCGAGCATGGAAAACGTGATCGTCGTGAAATCCAGATCTATCGTTGTCGGACGAGTTGTCGACGCTCAAGGCGGCCCCATGAAAGGCGTCGTCGTCCGTCTGAGTTCGAGTTACACAGATCGCAGCGATCCTCAGGCAACCACCGATACCGACGGGCGCTTCGCACTCAAGGGAGGAAAACCCGGGGCGTCGATGGTAGCGGTTGAAATGGACGGCTACTCGCCGGCAGTGGAGGAGGTCATGGCCGGCAAAGAGACGGCTGACTTGGAGCTTCGCCTGTTGCCCGGACAGGTGCTTCGCGGTCGGCTCGTCGATACAGAGGGCAAGGGGATCGAGAAAGTCAGCGTCTGCCCCGAGTCGTGGCGAGGCTACAGTATCTTCCGGAAGCGGCTCAAGACCGACTCCGACGGGCGGTTCGAGTGGAACGGCGCACCCACCGACGAAGTCGAGTTTTCCATCTTCAAAGACGGTTACATGTCTCATCGCGACTTGCCCTTGAAGGCGTCGAAAGAAGAGCAGCTTATCACCCTGTATCCGGAGCTGGACATCCGCGGACAGGTAACCGATGCCGTCACGGGCAAGCCGGTGCCGGAGTTCCGTATCCGGCGCGGCCAGATTCAGTGGGACAGAGACGAAACGCTGTGGAACGACGACGCGGGGACTTCCTATTCCGGCGGCCAATACCGCTACACCTTCGAGGATCCGATGAAAGGTTGGCTGCTCCAGGTGGTGGCGCCCGGCTACCTGCCCGCCACAAGCCGGGTCTTCGAATCGACGGAGGGGCAGCAGACCTATGACTTCAAGCTGCAACCAGGCCAGGGCCCTTCAGGGACGGTGCTGTTGCCCGATGGAAGGCCGGCGAAAGGGGCCAAGGTCGCGTTGGCGACTCGGGACCGGCCGGCGAGCCTGACGATCGGCCGATTCGACAAGAGCGAGAACCGTGCGGAGATCACCGAGGCCAATGCCGAGGGACGTTTCTCGTTTCCCGTTCCAGGAGCCGAGACCTTCCTCGTGATTGCCTTGGACGATGCAGGATTTGCCGAGGCAACCAGCGAAGAGCTCGCTCAATCCGATCAGATCCGGTTGCGCCCCTGGGGACGGCTGGAGGGAAAGGTGCTGATCGGCGATCGGCCGGACGCCGGGAGCGAGGTCTACTTCGCTCCCACGCGATCTCGTTCCGCGGATATGCTCGTGTGGAGCTACGGTTATACGACCAAGGCCGACGATCAGGGACGGTTCGCGCTGGATCGCGTAATCGCCGGTCCGGGAAACGCCTACCGTGTGGTGGTCACGAAATTCGGTACGGGTTCCCGGCACTCCGCCGGTTGGCAAATCCCGGTTGAGATCGCCGAGGGAGGAACGACGGAGGTGACGATCGGCGGCACGGGCCGGGCGGTTCGGGGGCGACTCGAGCTGGACCGAAAACCCGAGGTGCCGATCGACTGGACGACGAACGAACCGGGCACGATCGAGGTTTGGGACAAGGAGCACGCCGGGCGGTCGGAAAAGTCCGTACGCTATGGCGTCAACATCGAGCAGTCGGGACGGTTTGAAGTTCCGGACGTTCCGGCGGGCGACTACAAACTCATGGTGCCGATCAACAACCGGCCCACGCTCGATTCCGGCGGTGCCGGCAGCCAGATCGGCCGCGCGGAACTGGAATTCAGCATTCCCGAAATGGCCGGCGGCCGAAGCAACGAACCGCTCGATCTGGGCACGGTCGATGCGAAGCTCTTCGACACGCTCGACGCAGGCGAGGTCGCGCCCGAGTTCGTTGTGCGGCAGTTGGATGGAAGGCCGCTGTTGCTGAAGGAATACCGCGGCAAGTTGATTCTGCTGGATTTCTGGGCGACCCGGAACAATTCTTGCCTGGCCGAGATTCCGAATCTCAGGGAAATCCACAAGACGTTTGGCGGCGACTCGCGTTTCGCCATGGTGAGCATCTCCTGCGACGGCGAGACGGCCGCCCCAAGAGACTATGTTCCTAAGCACGGCATGGGATGGCTGCAGGCGCACGTCGTCGGCATTGGGGACACGGTAGCCCAGAGTTACATGGTTCGCACTTTGCCGACGACTTTCCTCATCGCTCCTGACGGGCGAGTTCTCGCCACGAACGTACGCGGGGAAGAGCTGAAACAGGCCGTGGCAGCCGCACTGGCAAACGGCAAGTTGTTCGACGTCGACCCGAACGCCCGACCGCCCCGGTTCCCCGTAACTCGTTTTGACGCGGCTGAGAACCAGGCCGCGGCGACTGTCAAGCCGGCCGTCGTTGTGCTGGACGATACGGACCCGAAGTTCGACAAGAACGAACCTCATCACGACAACCTGCGCGCGTTGACTTCTTCCGGCGAGGAATTGTGGAAGAACTCGGGATTCAACGTGTGCGAGACCGTCGGCGGAAACCACCTGGTGGCAGTCGACCGGCAGCGTGGGCGGATCTACGTGTGCGAGAGTGTTGCCAACAGGATTCACGCATTCACCTCCGACGGCCGCAAGGTCTGGCAGATCGACGACGTCGACGCCGACACGCTGGCCGTCGACGAGAAGACGGGTGATC
The DNA here is from genome assembly GCA_964429355.1 of uncultured Planctomycetaceae bacterium. GTDB lineage: Bacteria > Planctomycetota > Planctomycetia > Pirellulales > Thermoguttaceae > JAAYAY01. Next base: position 19,006 of record CAYSCH010000083.1, read on the forward strand.
TCTGGTGCAGCGGCGGCAGGCAGTTGGATGCGGGCCAGACCGTGGTCTTCGATGGGGAAGGCAACGAGAAGTCGCCCTTTCTTCACCGGGCGATCGATACGGCCTACGACCCGCACAGCGATTCCTTCTGGCTGGTCGGCTACCAGGTGATCAACCTCAGCCGAGAGGGTGAGATCCGGTTTCAGGAGAAGGTGGAGGGCTGGTGTTGCGTGTCGGTCTCCGTCAACCCGAACGACGGCAGTCTGTGGATCCTCGAGCGAGGCCATCCGGACGTTCCCAAGAGCGGGAACCGGCTCTGGCTGCGGAATGCGGACGGCAACGTCCGCCACAAGATCGACCTGGCGGATCTCGGCGTGTTCTCCGTCGAGTGCGATCCCGGGAGCGGCGATGCGTGGGTCGGAATCTACCGCAGCGGCGCTCGGCGCTATTCGGCGGAAGGCAAGCTGATCGCCACCTTGGCCGTGGAAGGTCAGAACTTTGCGATCAGCCCCGGGTCCGGCGAGATCTGGATGAATTCGGAAGAGGCAGTCGTTCGGATCGACCCCTCCGGCCAGATTCTTGCCCGATCACCGCACGAAAAAGCGTCCCGCCAGGCATGGATTGAAGCGTTCTGAAATCTCGGTCAAGAGCGGAATCCAGTGGCGGCTGGATGCCGCGGCTGCGGAGAGTTCCCACCGCTGCCGCCCCTGCGGGGCGTGGGCAGTGGCGTGGAGTTTCGATATACTGTGGCAAGTCGCGTCCTTGCGCAAGGAACTACACTGTGTCTGAAAGCCAAACCTGCGATCCCCGCATTCGTGCTGCCGCGCAGAAGCTGGAGAGCCTGCGGGCTGCGGGTGTGACCCATTTGCCGAAAGCTCGGGCGGCTGCTCCGCCAGCCCCGGCCTCCCCAACTGCCACTCCAGCCGCCCCGCCGGAAACGATGCCGAAGAAATCGCCTGCACCCTCCAAGAGTCCGACTCCCGACAGCCGCCAGGCCGCCCTGGCCGCGGTTCAGAAGCGGGTGGCGGCCTGCACCCGGTGCGCCGAACTGGTCGCAACGCGGACCCAGACCGTGTTCGGCGTGGGCAATCCGCAAGCTCGGCTCGTATTCCTGGGCGAAGCCCCCGGGGCCGACGAAGACCGGCAGGGGGAGCCGTTCGTGGGACGGGCGGGCCAGTTGCTCACGGACATCATTGAGAAAGGCATGGGACTGAAGCGATCGGACGTCTACATCTGCAACATCCTCCGCTGCCGGCCGCCGGGGAATCGCACGCCGCTGCCGATCGAAGCGGCCAACTGCCGCGAGTATCTCGACGCCCAACTGGAGATCGTTCGGCCGGAATTCATCTGCTGCCTGGGGGCCGTGGCAGCCCAGAATCTGCTGAATGATACCACGCCGATCGGCAAGCTTCGCGGCCGGTTCCTCGATCACAAGGGCATCAAGGTCCTCTGTACCTATCACCCGGCCTACGTGCTGCGGAACCCGCCGGCGAAGAAGCAGGTCTGGGAAGACATCCAGATCCTGATGGCCGAAATGGGATTGAAGGCGCCGAAGAAGCAGGCGTAGGCGAGCCGTGTCGCGGTGGATCCCGTGGCGCGGAGCCGCCGAAGTGTCTGGCGACAAAGGCTGAAGCCTGGGCACCATCCGCAAGTGCAAGGCTGGACTCCAACAACCGTCCTGCCGGTTGATGCCCGGCAAGTTGCCCCGCTACAATGCGGGCTCGTTCGTGGGGCGCAACGGGAGCGGAAATACGGAGGGTGCCGATGGACCTGCTCATGGGAATCGACCTCGGGTCGACGAGTCTGAAGGCGATCGTCTATGACCTCGACGGCAATGTCGTCGCGCGGGGTAGTCGGCCCACGGAGAAGGATCATCCCAGTCCGGAACATCCGGAGTGGACCGTCTGGCAGCCCGAGCAGATCTGGGGGGGTACGGCCGCGGCAATTCGCGAGGCGGTGGCGCAGCTCAGCGATCCGGCGCAGATCCGCGGCGTGGCGGTCACCGGCATGGGGATGGACGGGGTGCCGATCGACGCCGAGGGGCGTTGGCTCTATCCCTTCATAAGCTGGCACGATTCGCGAACCGGTCCGCAGCACGCCTGGTGGCTGAAAGAAATCGGTGCTGAGAAGACATTCTCGATCGGCGGCAACCCGGTATGGCCGATCAACTCGGCCCTGCGGATCCTGTGGATGGCCGAGCACGAGCCGGAGATTCTTGCCCGGACCGACAAGTGGCTGCTGATTGAGGACTTTCTGAATTTCATGCTCTGCGGCCGGCGAGTGACCGATTACAGCATGGCCTCCTGCACGATGCTGTTCGACCAGCGCCGGCTGACCTGGTCCGACGAAATGGTCCGGGCCTCCGGCATCGACCGCCGGTTGCTCCCGGAGGTTCTGCCTGGCGGCACGGTGCTGGGCGAAGTCCATCGAGAAGCGGCTGCCGCCACAGGGCTGCGGGAGGGCACGGCTGTCGTGCTCGGGGGCCACGATCATATCTGCGGCACCCTGCCGGTTGGCGTCTTCCAACCCGGGACCGTTCTGGACGTCACGGGAACCTGGGAGATCGTGAGCATCACGACCGGCCAGCCGATTCTGAAGGACGAGCTCCGCCAGGCGGGCATGACCGTGCAGGCCCACGTGGCGCCGGGCATGCACACGATCTGGGGCAGCAACGTGGCCGGCGAGATGGTCGAGTGGTACCGCAACCAGTTGGCCGGCTTTTCGGAGGTGGGCAAGAGCGCAGAGTGGGTCGAGCTGATGGGCGAGGCCGAGGCCGCTCCGCCGGGCTCGCGGGGAGTGATGTTTTTGCCCCACATGTCGGCGGCGTCCTGTCCGATGGTCGATCCCCAGAGCATGGGCGCCTTTGTGGGACTCACATCACGAGCGACCCGCGGCGACCTGCTGCGGGCGATCATCGAGGGACTCGACTACCAGTTCTTCCACATTGTCACATCCATGGAGCGGGCCATGGGGGGCGGACTGGAGCGATTCATTGCCGTGGGAGGCGCCACCCGCAACGAGTTCTGGATGCAGAACAAGGCCGACATCGCCGGCCGAACGATCGAGGTGCCGGCGATCGAGGAGGCATCGCCCCTGGGGGCCGCCATGCTCGTTGGGGTCGGAGTGGGCCTGTATGACAACGTCGATCAGGCCTATCGACGGATCTATCGGCAGGGGGCCACCTTCCAGCCCGACGCCGCCCGGGCGAAAGACTACCAGCGCTGGTTCAAGATTTACCAGGATCTCTACCCGGCCCTGGCGCCGGTGAGCCATCAACTGTTTGGAGAGTTTGTCGCGTGAACGGAAAGCAGAGAATTCTGGCCGCCCTGCGGCGCCAGGTGCCGGACGTCGTGCCGGTGTTCGAATGGTTCGTCGACGCCAGCGTGGGCCAGGCCCTCGTGGGGAGTGGCGACACGATCGACGTCGTGGAGCGACTGGACCTGGACGCCATCAACGTGCGGGCCAACTACCGCTCGGAAAAGATCGACGAGAAGACGCTCGTCGACGAGTGGGGTATGAAACGGCAGTTGACGGGCGACGTGCTGCCGGCCGTGATCGCCAGCCCGATTGAAGACATCCGCCGGCATCGGGAGTTCCAGTTCCCCGATCCAGAGGCCCCTCACCGCTTCGAAACACTGGAGCGGGCGATCGGCCGTTTTGGCGACGAGCGGGCGATCGTGCTCAACCTGCGGGACGGTTTTTCCGACATGCGGGATCTGCTGGGGTATGAAGGCGCCCTGATGGGCATGCTGCTCGAACCGGAGCATTTTGACGAACTGCTCGAGCGATGCGTGGAGTACAACTTGAAGCTGGCCGCCGTGGCAAGGGAGCGTTTCGGCACCGAGATCGTGGCCACGACCGACGATGTGGCCAACGCGTCCGGCCTCTTGATGCGGCCTGCCACCTATTTCGAACGGCTCGCCCCCGGCTTCAAGGCCGCCATCGGTGGATACAAGGAGCTGGGCTACCTGACGATCAAGCATTGCGACGGCAACGTGGACGCGGTGCTGGATTTCTGGATCGAGGCCGGCATCGACTGCCTGGACCCCATCGACCCGGCCGGCGGCTACACGATCGGCGGCATGAAGGCGCGGATCGGAGACAAGGTCTGCCTCAAGGGGAACGTGGATTGCACGGGCGCGCTTTGCAGCGGCACGCCCGAAGAGGTTGCGGAGGAAGTACGGCAATGTATCGCCGCGGGCGCCGCTGGGGGCGGGTTGATCGTTTCTTCGAGCAACACGATCCACCGGGGAGTCCGACCCGCGAATTTTCGGGCGATGGTCGAGGCGGTGCGGGAGTATGGCGCCCTGGCAATCAGAGGGCCAAACAACCTTCCTGCCTGATCCCGGTTCTTTATCTAAGCTCTCGGCCGACCACCGCCGGCTCCAAGGAACCACTCGCCGCCGGGTGGAGCCGTTTGGCCTTGACTACCGTGCCGGCGGCTGCAGGGGCAAGTTCAGCCAGGCCAGGCCGACATCGCGTTTCATGTGGCTCTTGCTGTCACCGCCGGGGGCGTCGTAGAAAATCGCCAGTCGATGGTCTACCTTCACGACCGACGGCAGGCCGATGCATTTGCGGCTCCAGGCAGTAAGAGCCCCCGCTCTCGTAGACCCAGACATCGCGTGCGCCGAGGTCATCGCACTGTCCGGGCCCGGTTGCGTGCCGATAGATCACCCCATGATCCGTGGCATCCAGCCGGTACCGGGCACTCGGCCGATGGTCGGGATACTCCACGATTTCCGAAGCCGGCACAACCTGCGAGGCGGCTGCCGGGGAACCGGAAGTCGTCTTGGAAGACACATCGTCCGCCGCCCGTGCTGCACCAACCGCCAGCAACCCGGCCAGAATCAGAGCGGATGCGAATCGCTGCCTTGTCGTTCGGCACATACGCAGCACTCCTGTCAGAAGAGCTTGGCCAGGTTGATCTTGCCGGTCGTGTCGCCGCCGGTTCCGAGGGCGAGGATCGAATCGTCGATGGTTTCGGTGAGGCTGCCGGCGGTGCGGTAGAGGGCGAGGATGTTTTCCAGGGGCGAGCCTACCTGGATGGCGTGAGTCGGTCCGAGGAAGAGCCCGCCTTTGGGAAACAATTCCAGGCGGCGGCGGACCTCGCGATCGACGTCCTCGGGCGTGCCCCAGGCCAGCGTGGTCTGCACGCAGACCGAGCCGCAGAAGCAGAGCCGTTCGCCGAACTTCTCTTGGAGCACGGCGATGTCCATCGACGGCGTGGTGGGTTGTACCACGTCGTAGACGTCGAGTCCCAGTTCAATCAGCCGGGGAAGGAACGCCTCGCAGCAGCCGCACATATGCATCATGGTCCGCGCGCCGTAGGAGTGGACCATGGCGAAGTACTTGCCGTACTTGGGTGCGAAGTGCCGGTCAAAAATGGCCGGCGAGATCATGGGCCCGCGCTGGTTGCCGAAATCGTCGCCGGCATGGGCGAAATCGATCAGGCCGCCGGCCGCCTCCAGGGTCCGCCGCTGCATCTCGTAAAAGAACTCGAACCGGGCCTGCATGATCTCCAGGTACACGGGGCTGTCGTCGATCAGGTCCATCAGCACCTGCTCCATGCCCCGGGCGCGAGCGATGCTGTTGATGAAGTCCATGTCGCCGGCGGTGCCGATGCAGACGGCCACGCCCGAATCGTGGAGCGATTCGGCCTGCCGGCGGACGGTCGAGTAGTCGAACCAGTCGGCCGTGGGGAAATGGGAACGGTCGAGATCCTCCAGCCGGTCGATGCCGGCGAACGGGAGATAGCAGGCTTCGAGATACTTGCCCGCCTCGAACTGGGCGTAGCGGTAACGCTCGCCAAAGTAACCCTCGACGCTGCCGTCGGGAAACGTCTTCAGTTCCGGGCCGCAGTAGACCGGCTCGACGTAGCGGAAGTCGTCGCCGACCACACGGAGCAGTTGCTCCATGTTGGAGAGTCCGAAGTGATTCATGAGCATCTGGTTCACTTCGGGCGTACCTTCGTGCTTGACCGGAATGCGGTCGTAGCCGCGACGTTCGAAC
>CAYSCH010000083.1:25003-27936 GCA_964429355.1 uncultured Planctomycetaceae bacterium
CGCTGAGGACGCGCTGGCGTGAGTTCATGGCGAGTTCTTCCTGGGAATTAATGTGGTCCACAACACACGAGGCAGAAGACCAGTCCACTCGGCTTCATGGTGTTTCTCCACTTCAAACCATCGGCGGTCGCGAGTGCGCCTCGTTCAGGTTGTCCCACTTGATCCCTACGCGCCGCAACGCGTAGCCCAGCTCTTTCATATAGTCGCCGTATCCGGTCATCCAGTGGAACCCGGGCATCCGTTCGGCAACCAACCGGTCGGGGGCGTCGTAGGCAACGTCGATCTGGCAGCGGCAGATGGGCAGGAACGGGGCGTCGGCGATCTTGCCCACCAGCCCCATCCAGCGTTCCGACTTGAAGTCCGGGGCGATGTTCGTGACCACCTGCCCCTTGGGCATTTCGACCTTGGGTGCGGCGCCGTAATCGGACTCGAAGTGGGTGACGATCCGCACGTTGTCGAGCGACTTGCCGTTCATCTTGCGCGGGCCCGTGCAGTGGGCCAGCGTGATCAGGCCGTCGTGCGGGTAGGTCGGGTCGTTGAGAAACACCGGTTTGCCCGAGATGTTGGCCAGCAACAGCCCTGACGGGATGACCACGAAGTCGGATTCGCAGAAGGCCAGGTAGCCGTCGTCATTCAGGGTGCTGAGGCTCAGGCAGGCCGCGGTTTCCGCCTTGGGCATGATGGTGCTCATGCAGCCGGAGATGGTGATGGCCTTCGTGTCGGCCTCGATCATCAGCCGGCGAAACACCTGGTCCAGGAGGAAGCAGTTGTCGACAAACTCACGTTTGGTTTCCAGTTGCACCCCCTTGTCACCCAGGTACTTTTCGGCCCGGCTCCGGGCCAGGGCGACTGCCGCCTGGTCGGCACGAGCCTCGCCGATCATTCGGCCGAGATCGTCGTAGTTGATGGTCACCAGGTCGAGTCCCCAGATCTTTCTGACCAGATTCGGAACCACGTCTTGCGGCTGTGCCCAGGCGCCCGGTCCACCGATGCAGAGGACCTTGGTACCGCGGGTGTTCTTCAGGCCGCAGAGCGCGCGGAGTCGCCAGGCGATCTCGTCGGGCCGATCGGTGACCACGTCTTCATCGCGGATGTGAGCGATTGCGGGCTGGTCGGTGTGCTGGCGGATGAACCGGGGGCTTACCACCTCGTACTGCAGGTAGACCGGTCCCGAGCGATGGCGCTGGAAGAGGATCACATCCTTGCCGAAATTCTGGCAGCCGTCGATATGGATGCCCGCCCCGTAGACGATGATCACGTCGGCCGCCTCCACCTGGGGCGACTTGGCCATTTCCGCGATCTGGTTAACCGAGGCCACCTCGGCAAACTCCACGGGGAACTCGCCGGTCGTGGCGATCTCGGCGAGTTCCTTCTTGATCCGTGCAACTTCCTCGGCCGCTGCCTCGGGCGTATGGATCCCGCCCCAGTTCCGCCAGGATCGCTGCTCAGCCCGCACTGGATGATCCCAGACAAGAATCGGCAGCACCTTCAAGGGGACTCGCGGTTTGGGCATGGGCAGCTCCGGCTCGCCGGCAACGGCCAGGGATGCCCAGCTCAGCCCGCTCAAGACCGTTCCTCCGATGGCCGCCGTGGCCAGAAAACTCCTCCGGGACACGCCGTGCTCCTCCACGCAACCGTGGTCCGGGCAGCAGTGGCAGGGGATCTTGTGAGCGTGGCGAGGATCAGGATTATCTCGGTTGGCAGAGCTTGTCATGGGTATCTCCTTGCGACGGTCAAAAGGGAAATCAGCCGGAATCGAATGCCATGAACTCTCAGGGTAGCGATCCGGCGTTCGAATATCAATCGATGCGACCGTTTGCGGATCTCGGTGGCGGTGCCGGCGGCCCATCAAGAGGGGCTGGCGGAAATCTCTCCTTTCCCGGTGGCAAGGCTCTCCAGAAGGGTAATCATTTCGTCACCGTCGTTTGGTCAGTCCACTTGTATCGGCAACGCCAGATCGACCATTCCCAGAATGGCGTTCATCGGCGCGCCCAGTTCGTGGCTGATGTTGGCCAGAAACCGGCTCTTGGCTTCGCTGGCCGCTTCGGCGGCGGTCTTGGCCCTCAAGAGCTCCTGCTGCGCATCTTCGAGCTCCGCCACTTTCTGCCTCAGGCTTTCCGCCAGCCGCTCGCGTTCTTGCTCGGCGTGGTGGTCGCTCCATCGGCTGGTGTCTATAATCACACGGGCGTGTCGGCGGGATGACCACCCCAACGACGCGTGTTTTCGGCCCCGGGGTAGGCAACAGCAAAGGAAGCCTGAACATGAGTCCCGAACCACTCCCGCCGCCCCCGGCGACGGCCTATCGACAATCTGTCGACGAACTGCTCGCTGTGCTGCAAACGGATCGCCATCGTGGACTGGACGAGGCGGAGGCGCGAACGAGACTGGAGCAATACGGCCGCAACGAACTGGCGGCAGAGAGGCCCATACCGGCCTGGCGCAGATTTGTCGGGCAGTTTTCCGACACCCTCGTGATTTTGCTGCTGGTTGCCACGGCGATCTCGGCGGCTCTCTGGTTGTACGAACGCCAGTCGCCGCTCCCCTACGAGGCCATCGCGATCCTGGCGGTGGTATTGGTCAATGCCATACTCGGCCATGTGCAGGAATCGCGAGCGGAAGCGGCCGTGGCAGCCTTGCGGGCAATGGCGGCCGATGATGCCGCAGTGATCCGCGGCGGCGTGCAGCGGCAGATCGCCTCGGCCGAGCTTGTACCCGGCGATCTGGTTCTCATCGCGGAAGGCGACACGATTCCCGCCGACGCGAGGCTGATTCACTCGACGGCCCTCCAGGCAGCCGAAGCCGCGCTGACGGGCGAGAGCCTGCCGGTACCGAAAAGCACCGCTGCCATTGCCGAAGAGGCTTCGCTCGGCGACCGGCATAACATGCTCTTCAGCGGCACCGTGGCAACCTACGGACGCGGTATGGCCGTGGTT
>CAYSCH010000084.1:0-26764 GCA_964429355.1 uncultured Planctomycetaceae bacterium
ATCCACTTTGGGGAACTGGAATCGGCCGCACGATACTCAGGCCTATGCTTCACCACTGGCCTGGCAGGCGACGTGGCGTTTCCTTGCGATGCCCGCGGTTCCGGAATTCCTCACTTCGGTCCTTGCCCTGGACTCTGGCCGGCCGGTGCAAGCCGATAAAGCAGTCGCACCAGTTCCTCACTCCATCACCTGGATCCGCGCCCACGGCTCGCAGATGGTCGTGCCGTCGGCATGGGAAACGCCGACCTGGTACCAGACCTCGGCGTCGGGAAAATCGCCGCGCCAGGCAAGGAACGTGTCCTTTTCTTCCGGCACCCCCCCAAAATAGAACCGCTCGGGGTCGTCTTCCTGGCGGCGGAATCGGCAGACGGTCTGCCACCCCTCGGCGGCTTTCCAGATGACACGCACCCGGACAAAGTCCTCATCGCTTTCGACGGCGGCCCGGGGTCGGGGTACGTGGTCGATGAACTGGCGGTGGCGTTCCACCTCTTGATCGAGGCGCTGGTAGAACCCGTCGAGCACGCGTTCGAAGTTGTAGCCGCAGGCCTGAAACACGTCGCGCCAGAGCTCCAGTCCGGCCAGTCCTTCGGGGGCATCTTCGCGGGCCAGGGCGCGTGCGATCTTGCCGATGGCCGCCTGGCCGTGCCGGTTGGCCAACTCGGCCACAAACAACTCACCGAGCGGGTATACGAGGTTGCTGTCGCGACGGGCGACCAGGAGCGAATTGTCGACCAGTTCCTCGATATGAACCTCGTCGCGATCGCGCATGACCGCCGCCACACGCCGCGACTCGGCCACGTCGCGTCCCGCGGGAAACAGGGCGTATTCGGCGTAGGTGGCGACCCCTTCGTGAAACAGTCGCGTCGAGTTGAACTGTTCCGACAACCGCGAGTCGGAAAGCCGTTCCAGGAAGACGTGAGCCGTCTCGTGCCCGAGAACGGACTGGAGCATCGACCGCTCCTCGCTCGCTGCCAGATTCAGGCGAATCTTCTCCCAGTAGGCCAGTCCCGCATGCCGCGGCAGCGTGCTCGTGGCGTCGACGACAACGGGTTCCCCCTCCTCGGCTTCGAAGAACTGCTGCACCTTCCCAAACACCGGATCGGCTTCGGCAAGGAGTGTCAAGGCACGGCCCGTCATGTTCGTGGGGTAGATGAACTCATAATGCCGGCTCCGCGCCCGTGAGGTACTCCAGCTCGGGTATTCGATCGTGACCTCGCCCGGATCACCGCCCTCGTCGGAATCGGCCTGATCTTTCATGACCTGGTAGAACAAGGAAATGCCGATGATGCCGACCGCCAGGCTGCCGGACAGGAGGAATCCGTTGCCGACGCGGCTCCGGGCCAACTTGCGAAAGGCGCGCATGAGGACGTCGCCCCAGCCCAGAAACAGAATGTAGGCCATCGACATCAAGACCGCTCCCAGGCTGAGTTGAACCAGGAGGAGCCGGCGGGGGATGATCCACTCTTCGCCCTCCAGTTGCGGATCGGCCAGGGCAAACACGTTCAAGACGGCAACGCCGGGCACCACTTCGTGGACGAACAGGTAGGCCCAGACCAGGACCCCCATGAGCAGCCAGCCGAAACGTCGCAGGAAGGAGCAGGCTGCGCCAAGGCTTAGCAGGACGAAGGCCTGGCTCAACCGCATTGCGACGGCGGTCAGCCAGAATTTCAGGTGAAACGATCCATCAACCGACGTTCGCGAGAGCGCCTGGAGAACCAGGGTCGTCGACGCGTCGAGGACCGTCAGCAGAAGTATCACGAGCATCGCCATGGTGATCTTGACGGCGAAAACACGGGTTCGCGAAACCGGCAACGAATCCAGAAACTCCATGGTGCCTTCGTCGTGTTCGCGGACCAGCAGTCCGGAGGCCAGGGCCAGTACAAACAGCGAAATGACCATGCTGCCTGCTTCAGGGGAGACCACGTAGTCCTGGTAGGTCTGCGCCCACGGCTTCATGTTCGGAAAGCCGGCGAACAACTCGTAGGCCATACCCAGCCCGGGTATCACCACCGCCAGCGAAAGGAAAGGCAGCATCGAGCGGAGTTCTTTGCGCCACAGTCCGGACATCAATCCATCTCCCGCCGAGTCCAGCCGCTGACGATGTTGCACCCCAGCGCGTCGATCCAGGTGGCAAAGGTGCTGTAGAGTCGCACTCGCCGGTCAAAAGTTTCCGGCAATTCGCCTTCGCGCTGGTCGGGGTAGAGCCCATCCTCTCGCCGGATGTCGCACGGATGGACGCTTGCGGCAAAGGCCGGCAGTTCCGCATAAAGGAGGGCAAATCGTCCGGACTCTGGGGGCGGCTGGCTGGTGAAGCGGAACCGAACGACCCGCGAATACTCGGAAATCGACTGGATTTCGACGTTGCCCGAGATCTGAGGAATCTCGTTCAGCTCGTCCCGATGGGTCCGCTCCAGTGCAGCGAGGTCTTCGGTCCATTGGCCGATGAAGTCGGAGTAGGCAAGCCGGCCGTGCCGCTCCACGAGGCTCGACACGGGGTGAAGCCAGCCGTGCACCATCCCGCGCACATCCGGTGGAATACTGCAATCCAGGGCTTCCCGTAAGAAGTTGCGGAACGCCGGATCGCCTTGCCGGTTCTTGAGCGTCATGAGGCCTCGCCAGGCCACGGCCGCCGCTATCTCGCCTCCCACCCGTTCACGATATCGCAACCACTGGGTCGTGTCGCCGGCCGAGAATCCCTGCCGCGCCCCGTAGGCCGCCCGCAACTCAAGTTGCTGCCGGTTGCAGGATGTGGCAGCCCCTTCGCGGCAGGCCCAATAGACGGAGAAGCCGTCCAGTACCCAGAGGTTCGGTTCCCACTCCAGTCGCTCTTCGGACCAGAGAATAAGCAGTTCGCGCAGGAGCCAGGCCATGAATCGCCCGTCGTCCCAATCGCCGCTGCGGAAGTTCGCCCGCACCAACAGCCCCTCCGCGTTTTCGAGTTCCGCGCGCTCGAATTGATCTGCATCGAGTTCACCCCACTGGTTAACGAAGATCGGCGGCGGATCGGTCAGTCCAAGGAACTGCTGCATTGCGGCGACTTCATCGGCAACGAGGCCGGCCAGCCGGAGTGAAGGATCCTCTTCGTCGTCACCCTCGCTGTCGTCGTCCTCGTTCACCTCATCGAACGCGTCCTCCTCGTCTGACGAGACCTTGACGGTCGTCTCCCCACACTCGGCGGCGACCGCATTTTCAAGGTCGAAGGGCTCCTTCTCGACACGCTTGTCGTAGAGGCTGATGGAACACAGAAACGCAAACAGCACGGCCACGACCGTGACCTTCTCGCGGTGGCTCATCTTCTCGGCCAGCAGGGTGGCGATGGTTCCCTCGCGGACCAGCGACAGGACCAGCGTCAGGATCATCAGCGCGAGACCGATTGCCAGCGTGACCAGGAGCTGTTCGCGTGGAAAAACGACCCGCTCGAAGGCAAACTGACCGTCGACGAGGACGAAGGGGCCGAACCGGGCCAATTCAAGGTCGGTCAGCGCATCGAGAGCATACAGGCCGAAGATGCCGAACACGTAAAGGGCGACCCGATAACGGCCCATGAGCCCCATCAGAAAGAAGAACGAATAGAGGCACCAACTGAAAGCGTACGCACGGGCGGATACGATTGCGAGGAATCTCCCGGTCAACGTTTCGTTGCGGAGACTGACCAGAATCGACGACGCGAAGACCAGAGTCACGGCTGAGAACACCAGGGCCAGCCCGAGCAGGTATTTGACCGCGATCATGCGGCCGCGAGAGACCGGCAGGGCCTCCAGGAATAGCTGGGTTTTCGATTGGTACTCACGGACCACGAGCCGATTGCACAGCACCAGCACCCCCAAGGGCAACAGGGCGACGAGGAATCGCCGCACAGCCTCCAGCCGACTCCCGGAATCGTCGAGCATCACGCCGGCCAGGATCAACAGGAATCCCAGTCCCATAATACCTGCGATCAGCAACAGCGGCAGCCAGTGCTCGCGGAGCTCTTTGACGATCAGAGCGGCGGTCATAGGTTCGGCGTCGCCTCGGCGGTCATGGAGATGAAGATGTCTTCCAGCGACAATCGGCGCACCTGGCGATCCTCGAAGGGATGGTCTTGCCACGCCTGCGGAGTTCCAAAGACGACCGACGACGGCCCCTCGCCGAAACCGTCGCGCATGACCACGAACCCGCATGCCTCCGCCGTCTTCCGGAAGTCCTGCCGTGCCGTCTCGTACGGTCCAAGACTGGGTGGAGGCGGTGAAGGGACGGCGGTCTCCTCGATGATCTCAGCCAACACGGCCGCCGGCTCAGCCGCCCCGACCTCGACCCGCTCCGGGGGGACTGTCGCGCATGGCTCTGCCGCTGCGATTGGCGCAGTGGACGAGCCGCGGGTCGGGAGATGGCTCACCTCGCGCACCGACTCCTGCAGCGTGGCAACTGAGCCTTCGTAGCACAAACGGCCGCTGTGAATGATCCCGACCCGGTCGGCGACTCGTTCCACCTCGTCGATCAGGTGCGACGAGAAGAAGGTGGTGCGGTTGTGCGAGCGCGCCTGCCGGCTGATGATTTCGAGGAACTCTCGCCGCGTGACCGGGTCGAGGCCCGACGTCGGTTCGTCCAGGATCAAGATCGGAGGCCGGTGCGCCAGCGCGAGCGCCAGTGCCAGCTTGACCCGCATCCCGCCCGACAGGTGCGAGACCCGCCTCGGCGGCGGCAACTCGAGCAGCCGGAGCAGGCGGTCGTATTCCTCGTGGTCCCAGGTCGGATAGAACCCGGAAACGAATCGGCCCAACGTCCGGCAGCTCATCCAGGGATAGAAATGCTGTTCCTGGGATACATAGCCGATTCGCTGTTTCTGCTTGACGCCGATCCGCCGACCCCGATAGTCCAACAATTCGATTCGGCCACAGTTGGGCTTGATGATTCCCATCATGGCGCGAATGGTTGTCGTCTTGCCGGTGCCGTTCCGGCCCAGAAAACCGTAGATCTCCCCGGCACGGACCGTGAGGTTCAAACGGTCGACGGCCCGCAGCCTGCCGTACGAGACCCTCAGGTCGTCGATCCGCAGGATGACCTCCGGTTCGACCGCCGTCGTTTCCCCACCAGCCAGGCTGTCACGCGTCCCCACAACGACCCCTTTCGCTTCCAGGCATCTTCAAGATCCTTCGGATCCCCCACTGCCCACTGAATTCCCGCCAGATAGTGCTCCAACGTCTTCGATCATACGCCGGCGGAGCAGCCAACGCAAACCCTGAGCGTCGCCGGACTTCGGGCGGACCGAATCGGACCGCACTTTTCCGAAAAACGGTGTGCGGAGACTTCAATTGCCGCCTCCCGCTCGTTACAACAGTGACAGACGTGAAATCGCGGCGATACTGATTTTTGACCGATCGCACACGAGGGAACCTATGAGGACGAAAGGTTTTTTGCCGGCACTGGCTATTCTGTTGACAACCGGCATTTGCTCCCCGGCCGACGACGCCTTGCCGAAGGTGAAAGTCGAGTCCATCCGCCGTGCTTTCCATAATGGCGAGCACAATGCTTTTACCGACCTGGTCCGTTTCCAGGGCAAACTCTACCTGACCTTTCGAAGCTGTCCCGACGGGCACATGGTCAACCCGACGGCCTCGGTCATCATCATGACCAGCCAGGACGGCCGCCAGTGGGAACAGGTCCACCGCTTCGCCGTGGAAGATCGCGACACCCGCGATCCGCATTTTCTCGTTTTCAACGACAAATTATTCGTCTACACCGGCACCTGGTACAGCGGCAAGACCGCGATCCCGGTGGCCGAGTACGACTTGAACAAGCACCTCGGATTCGCCGCCTGGTCGGATGACGGCAAGTCTTGGCACAGCCCAGTGATGCTCGACGGAACGTTCGGCCACTACATCTGGCGGGCGGCTGCGCACGACGGGAAGGCCTACCTGTGCGGCCGTCGCAAGATCGGATTCGCCGAGGGTCCCAAGGGGGAAGGGGTCGAGGTCGAGTCGCTGATGCTCGAAAGCGATGACGGCCTCATCTGGCGCAAGCGGGCCGTCTTCCAGGAGACCGCCGGGGACGAGACGGCCTTCCTGCTGGAGCCGGACGGTGCCGTTGTCGCCATCGGGCGACGAGGGGGGGCCAACGCCCAGTTGCTGCGTTCCAGGCCTCCCTATACGGAGTGGGACCGCAAGGACCTCGACCGCTACGTTGGTGGGCCGCTGATTGTGAAATGGGGCGACCGGTATGTGGTCGGCGGACGCCACTCGACCCCGGACCGCGGTCCCAAGACCTCGCTCTGCTGGCTCGTGGGCGACCAGTTGCAGGAATTTGCGGAACTGCCCAGCGGAGGTGATAATTCCTATCCCGGCTTCGTCGAGATGGGGCCCGGTCGTGCCCTCATTTCCTGGTATTCCAGCCATGAGGAAGATGAATCGGGCAAGACGATCACGGCGATCTACCTGGCCGATCTCATCTTGGAAGATAGTGGGAATTAGAGACAGACGAAGGGCGTTGCCCAGGCTAATCAAGAGGGAAGAACCAATGAAGAATTCTCATCGACGTACGGCAAACTCACGGGGCATATCGCGGCGCCGATTTCTCGGCGGCCTTGCCACTGCCGCGGCATTTTCTATCGTTCCCCGCCACGTGCTGGGGGGCGAGGGACACATTACCCCCAGCGAGAAGACCACCCTGGCCGGAATCGGCGTTGGCGGCCAGGGCATCCAGGACATGATCCGCTTCGCGGAGTTCCCGGAGATCCAGATCACGGCCGTCTGCGATGTGGACCGAGAGAGCGACCGTTACATGTCGTGGAACTGGAGCCAGGGCAAGGACACTCGGCTTGCCGGCCGCGAACCGGCTCGGCGGGCCGTCGAAGAGAGGTACGCCCAGCAGAAGGAGAGAGGCAGTTATCAAGGATGCAAGACCTACGCCGACTACCGCGAACTTCTTGACAAGGAAGACGCCGACGCGGTGATGGTCGCCACTCCCGACCACTCCCACGCCATGATCACCCTGGCCGCCATTCGGCGCGGCAAGCATGTCTATTGCGAGAAGCCACTCACCTATTCGGTTTACGAAGCGCGACAGGTAACCGAGGCCGCACGAAAGGCGAAAGTTGCGACCCAACTTGGCAATCAGGGCCAGGCCGAGGATCTGGCGAGGCTCATTCAGGAGTACATCCTCGACGACGCGATCGGCCCAGTGCACGAAGTCTATGTGCCGTGGGGTCGCGGCTTCTGGGACCCGCCGGCAGGTCCAGGGCGCCCGCAGGACACCCCGCCGGTCCCCGAAGGGCTGGATTGGGACCTCTGGCTGGGTCCAGCGCCGGCCCGTCCCTACCATCCATGCTATCATCCGTGGCGGTGGCGCGACTGGTGGGATTTTGGCACCGGCCAGATCGGCGATCTGGGATGCCACAAGCTCTCGACGATCTTCAAGGCCCTCAAGCTCGGCAGCCCGACCAGGATCGAGGCTGAGTGCGACGACGTCAACGTGGAGATCTATCCCCGCGTGTTCAACGTGCACTTCGAGTTCCCCGCCCGTGGCGACATGCCGCCGGTCAAACTCCATTGGCTCAGCGGCGGGGCCGAACCGCCTCGGCCGAAGGGGCTGGAAGAGGGGAGGACGGTGTCGGGCGACATCATGATCGGCGAAGACGGTGTGCTCATGGGCCACCGCCTGGTTCCCGAGACCCGCATGCGAGAATACGGCCGTCCGCCCGAGGTTCTCGCCCGTTCGCCGGGACACGACAAGGAGTTCGTCGATGCCTGCCGCGGCGGCCAGCCCGCCGGCTCCGATTTTGTTGCCCATTCCGGGCTGCTCACGGAAGCCTGCCTGCTCGGCAACATTGCCATCCGCACCGGCAAGACGCTCGAGTGGGACGGTCCCAATTTCAAGATCACCAACGATGAAGAGGCCAACAAACTGCTCCATCGAGAGTACCGCGAAGGGTGGAGCCTGGAGGAAGGGTGAAGATAGAGGAGTACGGCAAGGTGCGTTCGGACGCATCCACTGGAGGGTACGATTGACCGTTCCCTCCCCAATGCAGCGAGTTGGGGGAGGGAGCGGGCGGTTCCGCGGGCCCAACTATCGGCAGTTCTTGGTGCGTCAAGACGCACCGTACAGGAGACAACCATGCACAACCTTATCACACGACGCCAGGCATTGCAGGTCGGTGCCGCAGCGGCTGCCTTGCCGCTCCTGGGCACATCCACGGCCGCCACGGCAGATGCCAGCCCGAAGGCCGACCTGACCATCGGCATCGCCACGCTTGGATTCGGCGAGCACACCAATGAACAACTCGCTGACGAATTGGCTGGGGTCGGGCTGAAGGTCATTCAGCTCTTCCTGAACCAGACCGACAGCCGCTACTGGAAGTACAACGGCCGGTCGGATGTTTCGGACCTCACACCCGCGCGCTGTGCGGCCATTGCCGACGCCTATCGCTCCAAAGGGATTTCGATCCACAGCATCGGCGTCTACACGAACCTGATTCATCCGGACGAGGAAGAACGCAAGGCTAACCTCGCCTACTTCGACGGGATGATGAAGATCGGCGACGACATGGGCTGCAAGACGTTCATTACCGAGGCCGGCCATCATCACACAGACGAACCGGAACCGCCGGTGCCCTACCACTTCCAGGAGCCGGTGTGGAACACGATGGTGGCCACCGGCAAGCAACTCGCCGAACTGGCTGAAAACCACGGTTCGACCGTGCTGCTGGAACCGTTCTTCCGCGGTTTCCTCGCCAGCGCTAAACGCACTCGACTGTTTATCGAGGAGATCGGCTCCCCGAGAATCCGGGCCCTCCTCGACCCGGCCAACATCCTCGAGCTCAACGACCTGGACGAAATGTTCAACCAGCTTGGCCCCTACATCGACTGCCTGCATGCCAAGGACCGCAAATTGCACGTCGACCGCGGAGTTGCGGCAGGGCAAGGGGACGTGGATTACGTGCAGTTCGTCAAACTCACGGCGGAGCGGACGCCGAAGGCGCCGTTGATTCTGGAGTATGTGGGGCCGGACAACTACAAGCAGGCGCTGACTCACTTGCAGAATGCGATCCGAGAGGCCGGCCTCCAAAGCTGAAGCCGAAGGAAAGGGAGACGCAAACGCAGCGAGTAGCCCACGCGGCCCCGTTCTCGTCCCGACGGGTCTCGCACATTCGCGACTCCAACCGCGGATTTCTCTCGGATTTCGTGTTTCGTGCTCAAGGAATCCCAATCACGTTCAAACCCTGGGTTTCACCTGCATGACATCCTCTCCCCGCTACAACGCCCGTTTCCTCTGGACCATCTGCCTCGTGGCCGCCATGGGCGGGCTCCTGTTCGGCTACGACTGGGTTGTGATCGGCGGGGCAAAACCGTTCTACGAACCCTATTTCGAGATCACCCGTTCGCCCGGCTGGCAGGGTTTTGCCATGAGCTCGGCCCTCATTGGATGCATCTTCGGGGCGATGATGTCGGGCGCCATGAGCGACCGTTTCGGCCGCAGGCGGCTGCTGATCCTCTCGGGCTTCCTGTTCACCGCCTCGGCCGTTTGGACCGCCCTGGCAGGGGACTTCCTTTCCTTCAATCTGGCGAGGATCGTCGGCGGCCTGGGGATCGGCTTGGCCTCAAACCTCTCGCCGATGTATATCGCCGAGGTCGCACCGGCCGAGTCGCGAGGCCGATTCGTCTCCATCAATCAACTCACCATCGTGATCGGCATCCTGGCCGCCCAGATCGTCAACTGGATGATCGCCGCCCCCATGCCGAAGGCCGAGGATGTCCGCAGGCACCTCAGCGGAGATCTGCCGGTCCAGGCCGTTGAAGGTTTGGTGCCCGTGGACGAGCAGGCCCTGGCTGGGGTCCGAGAGGTGTTTCCCGACCTCAAGGTCGTTGGACTCGGCGAGAATGCGACCAAGCAGCAGAAGAAGGCGAAGGCCGAAGAAGATGCGGCCATCATGGCCGTCTACATCCGCCCCACCTGGAACGGTACTCTGGGGTGGCGCTGGATGTTCGGCGCCGAAACCGTTCCCGCCTTCCTGTTCTTCCTCCTCATGTATCTGGTGCCGGAGAGCCCTCGCTGGCTGGTCAGAAACGGCCGTGACGCCGAGGCTACCCGGATCCTATCGCGAGTGGGGGGCGAGGAATACGCCGCCCGTGAGATGATCGATATCAAGGGAACCATCGCCAGCCAGGAGTCTGCCCGTGTAAATTTTGGGGATCTCCTGGAACCCAGGCTTCTGAAGGTCGTTGCCTTGGGCGTTTTCCTGGCCGTGTTTCAGCAATGGTGCGGGATCAACGTGATCTTCAACTATGCCCAGGAGGTTTTTCAGGCTGCCGGCTATGAAGTCGGGAACCTGATGTTCAACATCGTCGTGACGGGCGTTGTCAACCTGGTGTTTACGTTCGTGGCAATCTACACGGTCGATCGCCTCGGGCGGCGCCCCTTGATGCTCATCGGGGCTGCGGGGCTGGCCGGCATCTACGCGGTCCTGGGAGCAGCCTATTTCCTGCAGAGTACGGGCATCCACATGCTGATCCTGGTCGTGTCGGCCATCGCCTGTTACTCCATGTCGCTGGCCCCGGTCACCTGGGTCGTGATCAGCGAAGTCTTCCCCAACCGGATCCGCGGGGCGGCCATGTCGGTGGCGGTTCTGTCTTTGTGGCTGGGATGCACCGCGCTGACACTCACGTTCCCGATCCTCGAGAAAGCACTGGGCACTCACGGCGTGTTCTGGCTCTACGGAGCCATCTGCGTGGTCGGTTTTGTGGTCATCTACCTGCGCCTGCCGGAAACGAAGGGCAAGTCGCTCGAGGAGATCGAGCGGGAGTTGGCCGATTGAGGGTGCAAACGTGGTTGGGTTGGACCTGGTTGTCAGGCACAGCCTGACCTACGGTCTGTAGATGAACAGTCAGCCGCACCCGCACCACGGGCAATCCAGATCATTTGGGAGTGAAGACTTTACCACAGTGATACTGCGACTTCGCGTCGTGAGCGTCCGCACTTCGGTCCCCTCTGAAGGTGTCTCTGAGGGTGTCATCGGCGTCGGCATGAACTACGAAGGTGGCTGGGTCAGCGTCCTTGATGACGGTAAGTTTGCCATGTAAATAGCGGCTGTACACGTGGTCGTGGTCTTTGGCGTAGTAATCACTGAGCACCTTAAAAGTAGCCGCATCAATGCCAGTAACAACTTCTCGGCCATAGTAGAACGCGTTTGCATCTCGCGACCAGCCAGCCACGAAGACAGATTCCTGATTCTTTGGATGTGTATCCCTGTCCGATCGATACCAGTAGTCGCCGGTACGTCCCTTGTGCAGCGGGCGCCATGATTGCCGGTCCGCGCCCGGTATCGGGACGGCGCCAATGAAGGCAAGCTCGCTATCTCGAGAAAACGGATGCGTGAGAACTTCGAAGGTCAACGGATCGGCGTCAACGATTGGAACGCCAAGGTAGTAAACACGTTTGGCATCGTGAGAATACAGACCGTCGCGAGTGATAAGGTCGAAGGACTTCGCGTCTGCTCCCTTTATCTCGCGAGGAGTGAACAAGTCCGCCATATACACATGGCTGCGGTCGCGAGCAAATAGGGCTTTCGATTCTTTCGGCTGCTGGAATACATAGAAGGAACTGGCATCAGCACCCGCCAGTGGCTTGACGATGTTCCCCGCCCCGGCGTTCCAGTCGTGGTAAGTCGGCTGCCCGTCGGTAACGAAGAACCCTTTCTTCGCTCCACTCAGCTTGGCCATGCCTTTGACGATCAGACGCGGCGCGGATTGCTGAGCCTCAGGGCTACAGCCCGTCAGCAACATGAGAGCGGCCGGTAGAAATGACGAGAACGCCCAGTTTTTCCGGAGATGCCGTTCACTTCTTCCGGCCGCTCTAAGAAGACCGGCCAGGACGGATTTGGAGAAGATACCGGCGAATCTCATGGTCTGCGCTCCTGGACTCCAGACAGTCAAATAACCTTGCGATAAACGCCGCCCTGCTACTTCTGAGGGTCAATAGGGGGTCTCGCTTACGCTTCGGGTTGGCATAACGTCGCTTGTGTGTACCACGCCGGAGATCTCGACGTTCCTGACAAACTCCCGCCCCGATTCATAAGTGATCGGCTCGCCGTCCGCTGCCGAGCGAACCACGTTCGATATGCACGAATCGGTCAGGGAGCCGGCGATCAGGATCGTATGCTGAGAAGCACTCGAGATGTTGTTCAGGAACAGGCGGCTCGTGTCACCCACCGGCGTGACGCCGCCCCAGGCCGGATTGGCGTCGCCGATCTTCAGGGTCGCTTTGCAGGGGGCGTCAGGAGGGGAGGTGTCGATGAGCCCATCGAGGACCACGTTGTAGATCCGCAGGCCGGAGGCATTCAGAAAACGGACCACGTGGTGCCGGCCCCGGGAGTGGCCGCTGATCTGCTTCAGAAAGATATTGCGGATATCGTCGACTCCCCCCTCGCGGCAGTTGGCGGCACTGACCATGGTGGAGCTATCGCTTCCGGCGACGGCGGTACCCCGACCGATGTTGGTGAGCGCCACCAGGTCGTCTCCCGTGTGTCCCGTGATTCGCTCAATGCTGATGTCGTGGCAGCCTTGCCGGAGATCGAGTCCGTCCTGGTTGAGCACCGTCTGCTGCACCCCGTCAATCGTCTTGCGCCCCTCGGAGGTGAAGTGGATGTCGCATACCCGTCCGAAGCCGCACCGCTCCAGCGAAATGGCCCAGCAGTGCGAGTCCTTGATGTGCAGGCCCTCGATGCTGAAATGCTCGACGAACGCCAGCAGGATCCCGATATTGCGCCAATCGCCCGTCTGGCTCTCGCCCTGCTTGCCGGCGTCGGTTCCGTACGTTCGCTCGCCGAGAGTCTTGGCGCTGTCGCCGGTTGCCCGCGGATGGTCGGCCCCTTCCAGCAGCACGTTGCCCACGCCCCGGATGTGCACGTGCTCCATCGGCCGGATCTCGGTGATGCCCAGACCGCAGTTCGCGCTGCGGATCATGTTGTCGCGGCACCGGTCCGAGAGCCTGATATGGCAGTTGTCCAGCACCAGGGTCGTGTTGTCCTGCACCAGGATCGCCGAATCGAGCAGCCAGAGATCCTCCCCCCGCGCTTCATTCCGCCGGGGCACCACCACCGTCAGCCCCTTCTCCGCCCCCACGCATAACGCCTCGTTGATCCGCTGGGCATCACTCCCCTGGAACGCGTTGGGAGAGAGAAACGGTCGCGCTGTCTCGGCGCCGATCGCCTTGCCAGGAGCCTCCCCTGCCCCCGCGGGGCCCACGACCCCGAGACCGGCCGTTACCCACCCCAGCACGCACCATACCGAGACTCTCGCAATTCTCATCTTCCCATCCCTCTGGCGACCAACGGACAACTCTCCGGCCCTTCCAGCATTCCATCACCCCCCCGTCTTCTCCTTCCGCTGTCGTTCAATACGCTCCCGGATCCACTTGAGCATCGGCGTCATGGCCGGTTCGGCCATCCCGTGCCCGTAGCCCTGCAGCTCGTAGAGCGTAACGTCCGCATGGCCGGCGATCTTGAGCATCCGCATCAAATACGCGTTCTCCTCGTAGCGTCCCAGCATCTCCATCTCCCGATCACCCGTGATCAACAGGATCGGCGGCGCATCGGGCCGGACATGGTAGAGCGGGGCGAACTCGTCGACCACCGGCTGCTTGTCCGATATGCCCCGTTCCTTGCGGATCGTCATGTGGGTGATCGCATGGCCGCTGAGCGGAACCAGTCCGGCAATCCGGTTGGCATCGATCTCCTGTTCGGCCAGCCAGCGTTTGTCGAGCCCCAGCATGCTCGTCAGGTATCCGCCCGCCGAGTGGCCGGAGACAAAGATCTTCCCGGAATCGCCGCCGTACCGTTCAATGTTCCGGAACGTCCACGCCACTGCCGCAGCCGCGTCCTCCAGATAAACGGGGCACTTGACCTGGGGATAGAGCCGATAGCTGACGCCCACGACCGCCATCCCCTGTTCCTTGAGTCCGGCCGGGATCTCACGGTTGCCGCCTGTCAGCCCGCCGCCGTGAAACCACACCACCGTGGCAAATCCCGTCTGCCCCTCGGGCCGGTACACGTCCAGGTTGCAGCGCTCGAGCTGATCGTCGGTCAGGTCGGTCTGGCCTTCGGGTACGTAGGAGATATCGGTTTCCAGGCGATAGGCGACCTTTTCGGCAGCCGGCAAGTTTCCACAAACCACAGACAATATCAGCAAGGCTGGCAGTAATCGCATCGCGCAGTTTTCCTTTGGCGGGACTGTGTAGGTACCGGGCGCCGCACGGCAGGTTCGAGGCGATTGGCGACGATGAGGAAGCGACAGGGCTGCTTTCCAAGGCGCGACGCAAGGGGTACGAGGGGTGGAGAGGGTCTGCGGCGTGGTGTCAGACTTCGTTCATCGAATAGGCAAGGCACGATAACGACACAGCCGGCGACTGCGGCCGGGCGTTAAACGAACCCGCGGCCCCGGTCGCCGCGACGACCGGGGCGTGGTTTGGGTGTGGTTGACTACTTCCGCTCGATGAGCTTCGCCATCTCTTCGGTAATCGGAATGACCTCGAAGTCCTTGAAGAACATCTCGCAGTCGGTGCCGCCGTGCATCTGCAGCCCGAGTTTGCCCGTCTTTTCGCATTCCGGGTCGACGATATCCGACGTGCAGAATCCGTTGAGCGTCTGGACGAGGCGGTCGCCGCAGGCGGCGGTGCAGGTGGTGTTCCACTGGTCGTCTCTATTGCGGACCTTTTCGACGAACTCGTCGTTGGTGACGACCCAGCCGCGACCGGGAACCATCTTGCCGTCGACAATGCCGGCGGTGTGCCAGAGGGCGGAGTCCTTGCCGTCGTTGGCGATCTCGTTTTGGAATCCGCGCAGCACCCACGGGGCGGGCGTTTCTTCGGCGCGGAAGTAGAGCGCGCTATTACCGCCGTGCATGCGGTAGGTGACGCGGGCGATGAAGTTGTCGTAGTCCCTGGTGGAGATGACCAGTCCGTCGCTCTTCTGGTCCTTCTTGTGAACGCCGTGCAGAACGCCGTCCTCGGTGAAGGACCACTCTTCGGGCAGGACGAACTTGGCATCGACGAGCTGGTACTTGCCGTCATCGCCTTTGACGAAGAACGGCTCCCATTTGCTCTCGCCGAGATCCTTGACGCGGATATTTCTCCAGGCCACCGATCCGGATTTGCCCGCGTGAATCTGCAGGCCGAAGAAACCTTTCATCGTGAAGCTGTCGAAGATGTCAACAACCAGGTTGCCGTTGAGCCACGTCTTGATCGACGGCCCGACGCACTGGATTTCGACGTCGTTCCAGTCGCCCACCTTGTTGCTGGCCTGGGCGGCGTCGAGGCGCTCCTGCGGCGTGTAGGCGTCGAGCCAGATCACACCGAACTGGTGGCCGCGACGGCCTTCGTCGTAGATGCGGGCCGCCGAGTTGCCGTCGGGGGTCATTTCGTACTGGTAGCCGTAGACTCGCTCCTGATCGCCTTCGGCTCGGGCGGCGGAGCGGAACTGGACGCCGGAGTTTCCGTCTTCGAGGAACTTGTACTGCAGCTTCAGGATGAAGTTGCCGAATTCCTTCTCCGAGCACATGAAGGTGTTGCCCGGCGTATCGGGAACGCACTTCCCGACGATCGATCCGTCCTCGACGTGGTACTCCGCCGAGCCGCCACGTTTGACCCAGCCGGTGAGATCCTTGCCGTTGAACAGGGAAACGAATCCTTCCTCGGTGTCTGCCGCCACGGCGGTCAGAGCGAAGGTGCCGACTAGGGCAAACGCCAGGGCTGCTGTAAAGAGATTTCTCATGTTTGCCTCGCGTGGAAGTGAAATAGATGGGAAAGACGTTTTGTTCCTACGGGATGACGCAGGAGTGACTCCGAACCATTCTTTGGGGAAACATGATGGTCGGCATGAGGATCGTCATGTAAATGCCGAAGTTGCTCCTGACTCAACTTTCAGGGTGATTTGATTGTGGACTCTGCGGAGAGGCGTTGTCAAGTCGAGCGCGCAGCAGACCACCATGTCATGGTGTGTTGTCGCAGGACGGCGAACGTTCGGTGCAACGCCATTTCTGGGCGGCAGGCTACGGAAACGGCAGATAAATGACCTTGTCTCGCCACTCGGCTTCGTCACTACTCAGAACGGGATCACGGCACTGCCGCGGAATACCCAGTACAGGGCGGCCGTGGCCAGGATGATCAACGTTCCGAAAATCTTGGCTCCCTTCGAGGAATCGAGGTTCATGGTCGTGTTGGCCTTGAACTCGTACAGTTCCTTGCGTGGGGCGACCATCGTCGCGATCGACATGATGGCCAGGATGGCGAAGAACGTGACGGCCATCCGGTCGAGGAAGGCGAAGTTGGTCAGTTGCCTGGCCCACTCCATGCTGCCCAATCCCGGAATCTTGTCGAGCCACTTCAGCGCACCGTAGATAATCGGGTTGGCGACCAGGCCGATAATGCCGGCCAAAGTGGAGGCCTTGCGGACAAACAAGCCGAAGAGGAACACGGCGAGGATGCCCGGCGAGATAAACCCTTGGAATTCCTGGATGAAGCTGAATATGCCGCCGAACATCGGATGCTCCAAATAGGGAGCGACGACGATCCCCAGAACCGCAAAGATAATCACGCAGACTCGGCCTACAAACACCAGGCCTGTCTCCGAGGTGGTCGGGACGAAATATCGCTTGTAGAGATCCATGGAGAAGATCGTTGACGCGGCATTGAGCATGGCGGCCAGCGAACTGAGCACGGCACCCATGATGGCGGCGATCATGAAACCGTAGAGCCCGCCCGGCGGAACCAGCTTCTTGATCAACAGCGGGAAGGCCGCGTCCTCATCCACGCCGATCATCTGCTTGGATACGGCAAACCGCTCGTTGGCTCCGGCGGCGGCAACCAGCGCGCCGTTCACTTCCAGATCGCTCGGAGCTTCGACATCGGCTCCCGGTTCCGCGTCTTCTGGGCCAAAGCCCATGAGCGCGAAGAAGTAGAGAACGCCCTGCGGACCGGGTGCCTCCACCTTGTAGGCAAGACCGTTGTCGGCTGCCACCTTCCTGTTGTACGCCACGATTTTAGCCGCGACTTCCGGATACAAATCGGCGAATTCGCTCTCCAGGTTGAAAATCATTGGCCGGGCCTCCACCTCGGCGGCGTTTGCCGCCAACCGGCTCTTGGCCTTTTCAATTTCCCGAGCAGCGTCTTCACCAAGGCCCTCGAACAGACCGGTCGACTCGCCGGAAAGATGCTCGTAGAGCACGAGCGATGTGACATTTGTCTTCTCGCGTGCTTCCTTCTGCATGTCTTCCTTGAACAACGTCAAGGCCATGATACCGGGAAACACCACTATGAACGGGATCAGCAGCTTCATTCCGGCGGCAAAGACGATTCCCTTCTGGCCTTCCGCCAGGCTGCGGGACCCCAGGGTCCGCTGCATGATGTACTGATTGAGACCCCAATAGAAAAAGTTCGGAATCCAGAGCCCGATGATCAGCGCGGTCCAGGGGACCTTGGGGTCGTTGGCAGGACGGATCGTGCACAGCTTGTCGTCGTGAAGCGTGAGGAACTTCTGGAAGGCGCCCGCGTCTTGGATTTCGGCGGCGATTTCCGGCGTAGGAGCGATCTTCGCCGGATCGGCCGCATCGAGAGCGGCGAGGGCGAAGAAGAGCACCATGGCGCCGCCGATGATTAGCGCCGAGCCTTGGAGCAGGTCGGCCCAGGCACACGCCTTCAAGCCGCCAAACATGACGTAGATCGCGGCGAGCGAGCCGATGGCGATCGACGCAGTCTGGAGGTTGACAATCGGATGGTCTACGAGCACGTCGACCAGCTTGGCTCCCGAGTAGATCACCGCGGAGGTATTCACTCCGATCAGCATCATCATCGTGAAGAGGGACATCACCAGCCGAGCATACTGGTTGTAGCGCTGTTCGAGGAACTCGGGGATCGTGTAGATCCCTGCCCGCAGGAACTTGGGCAGGAAGAAGAACGCGACGAAAACCAACGTCACGGCCGCCAGCCACTCGTAGCCCGCGATGGCCAGACCTACTTCTCGGGCTGCGTCGCCCGACATGCCCACGAATTGCTCCGTCGAGATGTTGGCTGCGATCAGCGAGAAGCCGATCAGCCACCAACTGAGCCCGCGCCCGGCCAGGAAGTAGGATTCACTGTCCTTCTCCTCCCGGCTCATCCACATGCCAATGGCAATAACCGAGATGATGAAGACAACGAAAACCGCTGTGTCGATAAGATACAGTCCCATACTGCGTCTCTTTACACGTCCTGCATGTTCCTGAAGGCCAGGCCGACGGACCTATTTCGCAAAAAACTTGTACACGGTCGTTGACTTGTACTTCTCCCCCGGCCGGAGAATCGTCGAGGGAAACTTCGGCTGGTTGGGCGAGTCGGGGAAATGCTGGGTTTCCAGGCAAAGACCGTTGCGGAAGTTATAGACCTTGCCGCCCTTTCCGACGTTCGACCCGTCGAGGAAATTGCCGCAGTAGAACTGCACGCCCGGCTCGGTCGTGTAGACTTCCATCACCCGTCCGGTTTTGGGCTCGTAAACACTCGCGGCCAGCGTCAGGCCATCGCCGGCCTTGTTGAGCACGAAGTTGTGGTCGTACCCGCCGCCGAACTTGAGCTGTTCGTCGTCGGCCTCGATCCGGGCCCCGATGGCCGTCCCCTTGCGGAAATCGAAAGGCGTTTCCTCGACCGGCTTGAGCTCGCCGGTCGGAATCAGGCCCGCGTCCACCGGCGTGAAGCGGTCGGCGTTGATCGTCAGCTCGTGGCCAAGAATGTCGCCCGAACCTTGCCCAGCCAGGTTGAAATAGGAGTGATTCGTCAGGTTGACCGGCGTGGCCTTGTCGGTCACGGCCGAATAGCTGATCTTCAGCTCGTCGTCGTTGGTGAGGGTGTAGACGACCTGAACGTCCAGCTTGCCGGGATATCCTTCTTCGCCGTCGGCGCTGGTGCAGTTCAGGGTCAGGCTGACGCCCGTCCGGTTCACGGCCCCTTCCCCGGCTCGCCACACCTTCTTGTCGAAGCCGACCAGTCCGCCGTGCAGGTGGTTCTCGTCGTTGTTCGTGGCAAGGGTGTACTCCTTGCCATCGAGCGAGAACTTGCCTTTGGCGATGCGGTTTCCATAGCGGCCGATGAGGGCGCCGAAGTACGGGTGGCCGGCCAGGTAGCCGTCCAGCTTGTCAAAGCCGAGAACAACGTCGGCATATTTGTCTTCCCGGTCAGGCGCGGTCAGCGAAACGATGATTCCGCCGTAGGTGGTGATCGCCACCTGCATCCCGTTGGCATTGGTCAGGGTGTAGAGCTCGACCGCCTTGCCGTCAGCGGTTTTCCCGAAAGGGCTGGGAACGATGCTCTCGGAACCGGAGGCCGAACTGCACATAATGCTGACTCCCAAAACAAGTGTCACCGCCAGGGCGATTTCGATTCTCTTCCGGTGCGTCATGGTCATTCTCCCACAGAGCGATGGATCGAGCGGGCCGATCGAGGTGCCAGACCCCAGGGGCGCGACGCTCTGTGTACGCGGGACCCCGTGAGATCCAGAAATTCTCAGAGCCGATTTCAAAACCGGCGGCGTCGGCGACAACTTATGCCATGGGACGCGCTGGTTACCGTTCTGAAACCGTTTCCAAGAGCTTGATTCTAGTTCCGCGGGAAAGTAAACAAAAGGGAATTATGGGGCAGTTTTTGCCGAAATCGGGTCAAAGGCGTCAGCCGCCGAGACAATGGGCATTCTCGCAGAGTTGCGGTGGTATTGCCGGTTTGCCTGCTTTCGAAAACGGGCCTGCTTTCGGCTGTTTGCCAGATTTTCAGTCAAGCGGGGAGGGCTGCCACCGGGCCTCGCCGACGTTCCATTTTCTGTTCGGTACACTCGCGAGTCGGTGCCCGTTGTGGTCACGCGGCCCTGGCGTATACTTCTGGGGAGACGTCTGGCACCGCCGCACGCGGCGCTGGCGCCTGGTCACGGCAGGAATGACGGAATCTACGGCCCATCCCATGCGTTTCAGACTCCTTACCTACAATATCCACAAGTGTATCGGCGGAATGGATCGCAGGTACGATCCCGAGCGGGTGATCGAGCTCGTGCGCCACTACCAGCCGGACATCGTCATGCTCCAGGAAGTCGACGACGGAGTCCCCCGCTCCAGCCACCACCGCCAGGTGGACCTGCTCGGCGACGCCTTGGATTACCGGTACCGGGCGTACCAGAAGAACGTCCTGCTGAAGACCGGAGCCTACGGCAACGCGATCCTCAGCCGCTTCCCCCTCTTCGACGTGAACCATGTCGACCTGACCGTACCCCTGAAAAAGCGCCGCCGCGCGCTGATCGCCCATTGCCGGTTCCAACACGACGGACACACACGCCGGATGCTCCTGGTCAACGTGCACCTTGGGCTGGCCGGTCTCGAACGGTTCGTCCAGGCTCGCCGTCTCATGGCAACCGATGTCTTCCTCCACACCCATCATCACACCCCGGTGCTGATCGGAGGCGATTTCAACGATGTCTACGGCCTGCTGGGGCGGAGGGTGCTGGAACCTTTCGGCTTCCTGCCGGCGGTGCACAACCAGAAGACCTTCCCCGCAGCCCTGCCGCTCCGACCACTGGATCGCGTTTTCTACCGAGGCGACGTGAGCCACCACCACACGTTCGCCGCTCGATCGGAAGTCGCCAGGCAGGCATCCGACCACTTGCCCCTTGTGATCGACTTCGACCTGCGGCCCCCCTCGTCAGATCAGGGGTGACAGCAGCCGGGCCGCATTGACCACCAACTGTTCGATCCGAGGACGTTTCCGCCAGGTTTCGAGGTCCATGAATTGGGAGTTTTCGATGTAACGCTCCTGCAGGCCGCGGAGCGTGCTGGTGAACGGCTGATCGTAGACCGCCAGCGTGATTTCGAAGTTCAGCCACAGACTGCGCGGGTCCAGATTGAGGGATCCGAAAAGGCTGAATTCCCCGTCGACCGTGATCGACTTGGTGTGGAGAAGTCCCCCCTCAAACATGGCGATTCTCACGCCGGCCTCGAGCAGATCGATCTTGTGGGCCTGGCTGGCGAACCGGACCAGGAGCGAGTCGACCCTCGCCGGCACGATCAAGGTCACTTCGACCCCGCGGCAGGCGGCCGATACCAGCGCGGTCAGGAGCAATTCGTCTGGAACGAAATAGGGGCTTGTGAGGACCAGTTCCCGCCGAGCGGCATAGATGGCCATCAGCAAGACCTGCTGGACAGCATGGCTTTCGATGATCGGGCCGGACGGTGCCACTTGAACGACTGCATCGCCGGCCCCGTCCAACGGCCGCACATCGCCGGTCTCGCGGAGTTGATCCAATCCCTCGCCCGTGTCAAGCTCCCAGTCTTCCAGAAAAGTGAGGGCCAATCCCTCGACGATCGGTCCGTGCACGCGGACCATGGCGTCGACCCATTGCCCGACTCCGGAATCCTGCTTGAAGTAGCGGGGATCGACCATGTTGAGGCTTCCCGTGTAGCCCACTTCACCGTCGATGATCACGATTTTGCGGTGCATACGAAGGTCGAGACGAACGAAGGCCGTACGGAACAGTCCGACCGGCAAGGAAGCCCTCAGGTGGATCCCTTCCTGGCGCATCCGGTGTGCCGTTTCGCTGCGGAGGAAGGGGCGGCTGCCGACCGCGTCGAGGAGAATGCGGCAGATCACCCCGCGCCGGGCCGCACGAATCAGCGCCTCGACCACCTCGTTGGCCAGGCCGCCGCTCGCCCAGATGTAGAACACCATATGACAGGTCCGCTGCGCCCGGTCAATGTCTCCGATGATTCGATGGAAGACTTCGTCTGTCTCGGGGATCAACTCGATACGGTTGCCCGCCATGGCCGGCATGCGGACGGTCGCCTCCGTGAGGCGAGCGAGCGGTTCGCACTCCGGCCCCAACCGGGACCAATCCACCGCCGTTCGGTGTTCGAAACCGGCCAGCCACTCCATGTACGGGCCGTGAACGAGAGCGGCTTGTTTGACGCGACGGTTTCCCAATCGCGTTTCGCCAAATGTCAGGTAGATCGCCGCGCCGCCGAAGGGAAAGATGAGGATAATCGTCAGCCAGGCCAGGGAAACTCCGACCGGACGGCGGCGCATGATCACCCGCAGCGAGAGTCCGATACGGATCAGAAGATCGGCCACAAACAGGCCAATCGTCGCTATACTAGCCCACTCCATGCTGGTTTTCGCCCTGCAAATGCCCGGAAGAGCCGGTCTCCGTCGCTTGTTTCGTCTCTGGTCGCCCGAATTATCAACAACCGGTGGGAAAAGACAAGCACCACCACCCCCTGACGGGCAGGAAGTCCCAGGAGACTCATGCCATCGCCTCGAAATCCTTTGAATTCGCCCGATCGTTGGGGTAAGCTGAGGGACCTTGTTGAACACTCAATCCTCCCTGAGACTCGCGGAGATCGCCCATGCACGCTGGTCGAACTGGTTTGTTGCTCTGCATTGTTGCCGGTTTCGCACTGATAGCGGCCTCTACGGCCGGGTCGCTGCAGGCCGCTGAACCCAACACGCTCACCCCAGAGGAACTGGCCGAAGGTTGGATTCTCCTCTTCGACGGTGAGACGACCTACGGCTGGCATCCAGGCGCAAAAGCCGACTGGAAGGTGGTCGACGGCGCCCTCGTGGCCACCGAGGGGGAAGACGGGTTGCTCCACACGACCAGCCAGTTCGGCAATTACCAGCTCAAGGTCGATTTCCGTAGCGCCAAGGGAGCCAACAGCGGGGTGTTCCTGCGTACGCCCCCAGTTCCCACGGATGTGGCCACTCGATGCTACGAGCTCAACATCGCCGATGCGGGAACGAATCCCTTCCCGACCGGCAGTTTTGTTCAGCGCAAACTGGCCGAAGGAGAAAATGACAGCGACCAGTGGCAGACCTTCGACGTGACAGCGGACGGCGGCCACTTCGTGGTGAAGCTCGATGGCCGAACCGTGCTCGACTACACCGACCCCACGCCGCTCGGCCGGGGCTTCATCGGCCTGCAGTTCAAGGTGGGCAAGATCGAGTTCCGCAACGTGAAACTCAAGCCACTCGGCACCAAGAGTCTTTTCAACGGCAAGGACCTCAGCGGCTGGAAGACGTTTCCCGAATTGCCCAGCGTATTCAGCGTGACCAGCGAGGGCTGGCTCAACGTGAAGAACGGCCGCGGCATGCTGGAGACGGAGGAGCAGTACGAAGACTTCACGCTTCAACTGGAGAGCTTTGTGAACGGCGAGAAGCTCAACGGGGGCGTGTTCTTCCGCAGTATTCCCGGGGAGACGATGAACGGCTACGAGTTGCAGATCCAGAACGGCTTCAAAAACAACGACCGCGCCCAACCCGAAGACTGCGGGACAGGCGGGTTCTTCCGCCGGCAGGACGCCAGGAAGGTCGTAGCCGACGACTTCACCTGGTTCCACATGACGCTCCACGCCGACGACAAGCACATGGCGGCCTGGGTTAACGGCTACCAGGTGAGCGACTGGACCGACACCCGCCAGCCCGACCCGAATCCCCGTAAAGGCCTGCGACTGGAAGCCGGCACCCTGCAGATTCAGGGCCATGATCCCACGACCGATCTGAGCTTCCGGAATCTGCGGATTGCTGAACTGCCCAAGCGGTAGAAGATTTGCCGGACGGGTCGGCAACGTCTGCAACCTGTCGGGTGGGATCGGCTTCATCGCGTCTGAACAGGATGTAATCCATGAGGCAACTCATAGGTTCGTGGTATCTCGTGCCTGCTTTGCTTCTGGGAATCTCAGGCGAAGCTTCGCCGGCAGCCGACATTCAGCGTCCAAACGTTCTCCTCATCCTTTTCGACGATCTCGGCTTCTCCGACCTCGGCTGCTATGGCGGTGAGATTCCGACGCCCCACATCGACCGTCTGGCAGCAGGGGGAGTGCGGATGGCCCAGTTCTACAACTCGGCCCGATGTTGCCCGAGCCGCGCGTCGCTGATGACCGGCCTTCATCCCCATCAGGCCGGCATCGGCTCTTTCGCTACCGAAAGCCCTGACCACGAGCGAGGCCCGGCCTATCTGGGCCACTTGAACGATCGCTGCGTAACGCTGGCGGAAGTGCTGCGGTCGGTCGGCTATCAGACCTACATGGTCGGCAAATGGCACATGGAACTGCCCGGACCGACACAGCGCGGCTTCGACGAGTTCTATGGCTACACCCGCGGATACGCCCAGGATCAGTGGTCCCCCGATCGTTACCAGCGGTTGCCCGCAGGGCGCCAGCTCGAGGTGAAGCACGCAGACGGCAAGTTCTACGCGACCGACGTTTTCACGGAGTACGCCCTGGAGTTCCTCAAGCAGGCCCGCCGGAAAGGGGCCCCGTGGTTCCTCTATCTGGCCCATTCGTCCCCCCACTTCCCCCTGCAGGCGCCGGCCGAGAGTGTGGAACGGTTCGTCGAGACCTACCGCCGCGGTTGGGATGTACTCCGCCAGGAGCGGTTCCAACGCATGCAGAAAATCGGTCTGGCCACGGATTCGTGGCGGCTGACCGCCCGATCGCTTGTACCGGTCGATGATGACGCGATCGCCAACGGCTACGGCGGCCGGCCTAATCCGGCCTGGGCCGAACTCCCGGCCGATCGCCGCGAGGATCTCGCCCATCGGATGGCCATCTTCGCCGCCATGGTTCAGCATGTTGACGAGGGGGTGGGGCGAATCGTAGAGGATCTGGAGAACAGCGATGAGTTGGACAACACCCTGATCCTGCTGCTGAGCGACAACGGCGCCTGCTACGAATGGGGCCCGTTCGGATTCGACGGCGACTCGCGGAAGGGGATCACGCACCTGCATCAAGGCGAGGAACTGAAGGCGATGGGAGGGCCCGGCACGCACCACGCGTATGGCAGTGCCTGGGCTAACCTCTGCAACACCCCGTTTCAGCTCTACAAACACTTCACCCATGAAGGCGGGATCTGCTCGCCGATGATTGCTCATTGGCCCGCCGCGATCTCTCACCGCGAAGACTGGATCCGCGAGCCGGGGCATATCATGGACATCATGCCCACCCTCTGCGAAGCGACGGGTGCCCCCTATCCCTCCGAACTGCAGGGCCGCACGATTCAGCCCGTCGAAGGAGTCAGCCTGCTACCTGCCCTGCGGGGAGAACCGCTTCTAGAACGGCCGTTGGCTTTTGAACACCAGGGGGCCCGCGGCTTGCGCAAAGGCCGTTGGAAGGTCGTCTGGTCCAAGCGGCTGCCCCATGAAGTCGAGTGGGAACTGTACGACATGGAAAACGATCGCTGCGAAACCGTGGACCTGTCCAAGAAGTATCCGGAGCGTACCAGCGCCTTGGCCGAGGAATGGATCGCATGGGCGAAACGCGTGAAGGTCTATCCTTTCTTCGCTCCCGAGAACTGAGTGTCGGGGAGCACACCTGCTCGGCCGTGGGCAACTACACCTCGCCCAGCCCACTACAGGGCAAGGTCGAAAATGTGAAGGTTGGTCCGCAGGCGAGCTGCATTCGTTGCCAACGATTCGAAAAAAGAGGATTGCGGTTAAGAGCAGGAGTGAGATTAAGAACCGTTCACGGCCGGAGGCCGTGAACGGTGACAGAGGCACTCAGGCCGTTTCCTGAGGAACCGGTTGTTCACTCATCTCCTTGCCTTCGATGAGCACCTTGAGGCCCATCAGGTGAGCCAGGTCGCGGACGTTGTTCAGGTGATCGCCGTAGAACAGCACGCGATGGAGTAGCGTCATCATATCATCCGGCAGGATGCCGCCGCCCCAGTTGGCAAACAACGCTCGGGCATCGTCGACTTCGGTGACCACCTGCGTGCGGCAGCCTCGGTCGTCGAAGTCGCACACCTCGACGATGGTGCCGGTGGTCACCAGGATCGTGTCGAGATTGGCGACCTTGGCCCAGGTGACCTTCTGGCCGAGGTCCTGATTCATGAACACTTCGAGCGAGGCGCCGAGGTTGTCGTCGCGGTGGCTGCGAATGCTGAAGGGAAGCCGTTCGGTGGCTGGGCCGCGCATCTTCGTCGGAGCCACGCAGTGGGCGTGGATCACGGCGTTCTTGGCGGTGTCGATCAGCGGGTCGGTGATGAAGCCGGGCAGGCCGAAGGCGTAGAGAAACATCAGCATCGTGAGCGTCGAGTCGATGTCGGCTTCGCAGGCCCCGACAAGGCCGTCGTCGAGAAGGCGGCTGAAACCGAGGCACGGATAGCCGAGCGTGGCGATAGGAATGCCGCCCAGGCACTTCACCGTGATCGCCTGCGCGCCATGCTCGAGCATGATCTTCTTCATTGCCAGGTACGTCTTGCACGACTTGACGACTTCCTCTCCCGTGGGCTCGACGATTTCTTTCGCCTGGGAGATCCAGTAGTCCTGGGCCTCCTTTTCGGCGGCCTGGGAGTCGATCGATTCGTGGATTTTGACGAACTCCTCCGGTGTGATCTGAACGACTTCCGGTCCCAGCTTTGTGCGGACGAGGTCGAAGTCCTTGGCGGCGTGGGTTCCGGCAGCACATCCGGGATTGCCGACGAGGACGATTCTGGATTGTCGCATCCGAACGGGCACTCGCAAAAGGGCCACAATGCGGTCGATCTCGGCCAGATCTCGGGACGGGGCAAGGATCAGACGCAGCCCCTGCTTCTGCAGCCGGGGCACGTACATCCAGTCATGTCCGCTGAAAGGCTGGGAGTAGATGGCAACCGGTCTGCCGCTGCCGGCGAACACGGAGAACGGCTCAGAAGTACCGAAGGCCAGGTGGATGACCAGGATCCCATCGGCCTGCGACGCGTCGATCTTGGGCAATAGGTCCTCCGCCAGCTTTGTCTGGTTGCGAATCAGATCGCCGCCCACGAA
>CAYSCH010000084.1:26774-27816 GCA_964429355.1 uncultured Planctomycetaceae bacterium
TCCCAGACGCTCTTGTACCTGGACCAGATAGGGAGCGAACTTCTCCTGAATCTCCCTGGGAGCATCGAACTCCGGCTTGGGCCACGCCCCACCGGTTCCCAGGTAGACCACGTAGATCTTTACGGGCGGCATGGCGGGCCAACCGGCATCTTCGGCGGCCTTGAGGGGTCGGGCGGCCACTCCGCCGAGCAGCAGCAATCCGCCGGTGGTCCCCAAAAACGAGCGACGATTCATCGGCAGTGGCATGTCGTTTTCTCCCAGGGTTTGATCAGTTTTCGCGGAGTCATGGAAAAACCAGTCAACGTCTCATGATGATAACTTCATTGGGCCGTTCTTTCGACGAGTAATTTGAGCGATTGCCGTCCAGACAACGCCGGAATGCGGTGTCCACTGCACGACCGGAGCACATCCGCTGACGACGACGATTTCGTTGGCATACGGTTTGACCGTAATCGGCAATTCCGCGGTGCCGCTGGCTGGAAGACGATCGTTTCGCGGTAGGGCTTGTCCAGAGGTATCAGAGGGGAAAGGGGTGATGACAGGGGAAAATGGGTGGCACTGTTGGCACTGGTGTTCGGGCAAAGAGGCCGCCATTGGGCTTGCCCAATGGAAGCCACGATTGACGGCTAAGGGCGAACTGTGGAGTCACTTGTTTTTTAGACCCCGCCGCGTTGCGGCGGGGTCCAAAACAAGCGGCTTTCGCAGCGTGCGGGTTAGCTCTGAATCCTTCTTAGTTAGTGTCCGTCCGAAAAAGGGCTATTCCTGGGGATTTCAGGGCGTGGAGGCGGTTGGGCGGCAACGAAGATGAGAGCGCCGGTGGCCAACAAGCGTGAAAGTGGCGTGCTTGGCGCGTCGAGAGGCGGTGTGACAGCGAGATGAGCGCAGCCGCGATCGCAGGTGTGTTCACATGAATCATGCCGTGACGGTCGAGACGCGCGTTTCAGGCCGCCGCCTTCCGCTTCGAGTACGCCGCTTCGCTGTCGGGCACCTCGCTGGCGATCAGGAGTTTGCCGAGAACGTGAAGATTGCGTCCCAAGATGCC
>CAYSCH010000085.1:0-27674 GCA_964429355.1 uncultured Planctomycetaceae bacterium
CCGTATGCGAGATGCTGCGGGTTCCCCTGGGCTGACGTTCCCGGCATTCTGCCGACTTCCCATGGAGTCACCTCGCTGAAGAGGCTATGGCGACGCTCGGTGAGTGTCAGCCGCCAGTTGCGGTCGTCAATGTCGCGGGTTACCCTTGTCTCTGGCCCAATGAAACGCGCACTGGCCGGCCGACATCGACGTTCCATTTCCGGAGTCTGAGCCATGAAACCAAGGCCTGATCTTTCCTCCTGCAGTTGTGGTTGCGACAGCGGAATCGATCGACGTGTGTTTCTCAGCGCCATGGGGGCCGCAGCGGGCAGCATCACCTGGGCCAGTCTCAGGGCAAGCGGGGGTGAGTCACCAACGGCGGCGAAAAAGGAAGGGGCGACGATTCGCTGCGTCTTCCTCTATCCCCCGTCCAGCTCTTTCGCCGACGATCCGGACGGTTGGTGGAGTTGGCCGGGCAACGACTTCGACGCCGAGGGGCGGCAGAAACAGTACCTGGCAGCCTTTCAGGAGATGGAGAAGCGGCTTGGTGCGAAAATCGTCGTCGACCCGAAACCTGTGGCCTCGAAGGAGGATGCTCAGCGGGTTGGGGAGGAATTGCAGGCTTCACGGCCCGATGGGCTGCTGCTGGTGATGTTCTATAACCGCAGCCTGGACGACGCCGACCTGATCCTTCAGACCGCCGAGGAACTGGGGCTCCCGACGGTGTTCTTCATCGGCCTGGGCGTCAAACACGGGGCGGTCGGCCAATATCGCCGCCCGGGGATCTACTTCATCCAGTCGCTCGACAACTTCGACGCCCTCGAGTACGGCGTTCGCATGATCAACACCAGGAAGCTGCTCGGCCAGAGCAAGCTGCTCAGCATCACGGAGGCCCCGGAGCCGCGCGAGGGGACCGAAGCGTTTTTCGGCATCACGGTCCGTGTGATTCCCTTCGAACACTACGCCAGGTTGTTCGGCGAGGTGAAGCTCGGCTCGGAAGCGGCCGAGCTGATCGGAGGATTCAAGAGCGGGGCCGGCGAGATCCGCGGCGTCACCGACGAGGCGTTCGAGAATGCCGCTCGAGCCCACCTTGCCCTCAAAAAGCTGCTGGCCGACGAAGGAGCCGACGGGCTGACGATGAACTGCCTCCGGCGCGGAATGCTCAAGCCGTGCATGAGTTTCGCCACCCTCAACGGGCAGTTGATTCCGGCCGCCTGCGAAAACGATTTTGGAGCAGTCTACACCCAGCTCATCGGCCAACTCCTCACGGGCCGCCCCGGTTTCCAGGCGAACCCCTGCTACGATACGGAGAGCAACCACTACTACGCGTCCCACTGCACCTGCACCACCAAGCTGCACGGGCCGGAAGGCCGGGACGAAAAGTATCTGCTCCGGCGGTTCGCCCACACCAACGAAGGAAGCTGTGCGATCCAGGTCTTCTGGCCCGAGGGTGAGCCGGTGACCGTGGCCAAGTACTACAGCGCCGAGCCGGCCAAGCTCGACGTCTACGCAGGCCGCGTGGTCAAGTCGCATCCCATGCCGCCGGCGGCGGGCTGCACGACAAACGTGGAAATCGAGATCACCGACCGCACCGACGCCTGCATGGTATCGGGCCATCACAACCTGATCTTCTGTGGCGACTATGCCCGAAAGTTCCGCCTGTTCGCCAATCTCATGCGGATGGAGTTGGCCGATACCGGCTTTGTGGGATAATGGCGGCAACGGGACAACCTGCGATGAGGATGACCGTGCAGCGTTGCCCAGCGCCCGCCAGAAGAGATAACCGCGTTGGCTTTCCGAGCTTGCCCCGCCTATGTCTCGACCCGGCGATGCGGGTAACCGTTGAACAAGTCCAACCACCACCGTGAGAGACCAACCCCTCGTGCGCACTGCAACTACGGCCCAATTCGACCCCGTCCAGTTCGTCACCGGAACCCGGCTGGGATTCAGCGACGAAACCACCGGCCTGCTGCGGACGCGACTCCTGGCAGCGCTGGTAATTCTGATTGGCGCGATGTGCGTGGGAGTTGTCGTGGACTTCTTCCAGGGCGATGTGCTCGGGTTCGGCGTTCGACTGGCCGTGTTCCTCGCCCTGATTGCTGCGGTCGTATTGCTCCGCTCGAAGGTGGCTCTCAGCATCGCCCAACTCCGCGGGTTGGAAGTGGCCAGTTTCGGCATCGCCGGCGCCCAGATCCTGCTGGTAACCACCGGCTTTCTTCACGAATTCGCGGCAGCCAGCGACGCGGTCTCCGCTGTCAACGCCACCGGCCATATGTTCACCGCCTGGGCCTTTCTGACGATGCTCTACGGGATGTTCATTCCCAACGATTGGCGCCGCGCCGCCTGGGTTCTCGGCCCCGCGGCATTCATTCCGCTGGTCGTGGGCATCCTATTGGAGTCGTACGACCCGGCGATCCGCACCCTGCTCATCGACGACCACTACGGCCTGCCGATCTGGGCACCGTTCCTGGCGTCCCTCACGGCCGTGTTCGGGGCCCACGTGATCTACACCGTGCGCCGTGAAGCCTTCGAGGCCCGGCAGCTCGGCCAGTATCGGCTCAAGAACAAGCTGGGATCCGGTGGGATGGGCGAGGTCTACGAGGCCGAACACCAACTACTCAAGCGTCCCTGTGCCGTCAAGCTGATCCGGCCCGACAAGGCTGGCGACAAGACCGTGTTGGCCCGTTTCGAACGCGAGGTTCGCGCCACGGCCGCCCTGACCCACTGGAATGTGATCGCCATCTACGACTACGGCCGCAGCGACGACGGCACCTTCTACTACGTGATGGAGTTGCTGCCGGGCATGAGCCTCGATCATCTCGTCCGCCAATGCCGAGTGCTGCCGGCCGATCGGGCCATCCACTTCCTTCACCAGACCTGTGCCGCATTGAACGAAGCCCATTCGAAGGGCCTCATTCACCGCGATATCAAACCGGCCAATATCTTTGCCACCGAGCGAGGGGGCGTCTACGACGTGGTCAAGGTCCTCGATTTCGGGCTCGTTCGCGAAACCTTGACGAGCCTGGGCGAGGCCAATCTCACCCAGAGCGGTACGTTCAGCGGTTCGCCCCTCTACATGTGCCCGGAACAGGCCAAGTCCTACGATAAGCTCGACGCACGCAGCGACATCTACTCGGTGGGAACCGTCGCCTACCAGCTCGTCACCGGCACTCCTCCCTTCGCCGGTGAGAGTGCCTGGGAGATCATCGTTGCCCACAGCCGTGACCCGGTGAGGCCCCCCTCCAAGGTTCGCGACGTGCCGGCGGACCTGGAACGGGTGATCATGAGATGCCTGGAGAAGAAGCCCGAAGACCGATACCAGTCGGCGCAGGAACTGGCCGACGCCCTGGCCGGGTGTGAAGCCTTCGGCAAGTGGACGGCCGAGCGGGCCAGGAAGTGGTGGGAGAGCAGGCGGAATACCTGAGGGGGTTATTTGAATGACTGGACCATCGACCCACTCAGACATCTCCCGCCCCTCCGGGCGAGCCACCGCGTGGGCGCTACTGGCTTTGATGATTCCGGTCGTCTACGTGCTCAGCAGCGGTCCTGTCCTGGCGATCGCCTTCTGGCTCCGCGAGGCAACCGGCTGGGACGGGTTCTATGCCGTGATGTATCTGTATTTCCCGCTATTCGCCTTGGGGCACAACACTCCGATCGACGCCTATATCGAGTGGTGGGTCAACCTGTTGGGCACCGCCGGCCCAGGATGAACCGTATGGAGTAAGGAAAACACTCATGACTACCAACCGTCGCCATTTCCTCCAAACCGCGGCCGGCGTTTCGGCAGCCACATTCATTGGCCGTGTCGCTCGGCCTGCCCAGGCAAAGGAAGTTACGATTGCCGATCTTGACGGCACCGCTGCCCAGCCGGTCCTCAAGAGGGAACTGTTCGACGCCCCCGTGGTCATCGATTCGATCCGCCTCCTCCGGAAAGGGGGCGAGCACTACGTTCATATCCGCTCGAAGGACGGGGCCGAAGGGATCGCCCTGACGAACGAAAGGGCGGAGTACCTCTATCCGGTTTTCAACAAGCTCGTTGCGCCCTACATGCTTCACTTCGCGTCGTTCACTCCTGAGATCGGTCTTTTTCAGGAGTACAAGCTCAATATCGAGCGTTACCGCGACTGGTTCGAACCGGGCCTCTCCGCCGGCAACGGCAGTCTCCGAGTGCCCGAAGGCCCGGGCGTGGGAATACGCGATATCCGAGCAGTGCTGGAGGGCGCGGAGCTGGTAGGCTAATCGTGCTGATTTCGTTGGGAGACGACTCTTGCGGATACGCACCCCCATTCAGGTTACACAACGTGCTTTGATTCTCGGCACTCTCTCGGCCCGGGCATCATGCGAGGTGACAGAAGGAACTCGTGCCGCGAGGATCGCGGACGGCCTGCTGCCCTGGCTTGAGAACACGGGCGCGGGTGAGGCAATCGATCCAATCGAACGTGATCTGCTCAATACGCCTCACGGGCGACTCGGTCCAAGCCTGAGGATGGACGCAAATGCAGCAGGCGAAGCTGCCGCCGTGTTATGCTGGACTCTGGAAATCTTGGAAAAGCCGCCCATCTTCGCCTGGGCTGATCAGGCGCAGGTCATCAAGGTGCTGTCCATCGGACGCCCGGAAGCTAATGACTTGCTCAAATCTCCAGAGTTGCGTGCCAGGGCAGAACTAGCCGAGTTCTGCAAACAAGTTCGTCTAATGCTGGTGTTGCTTCGTGAAAGAAGAGCCCAGGAGAAGGGGCTGGACGAAGCTGCTTGTGCCAAACTCGAGGCTTTCGGACGCAAACGTGTGACACAGGGACTTGCTGCAGCGGGACTCGAACTTGGCGAAAGCGATTGGGAAGCCGCCAAGAGAATCCTTGCCGAGGCTGGTCGTGAACAGCGCAACGCCATGGCTGGAGCCTACTTCGTGCGGGATCACGCCATTGACTGGTTACTCGACTCGCGTGCGACTTATTTCGAGAGTTCACCGGAAACACCGTGATCCCTGCGCACGGTCGGCTTACAGTGCCCTTGCCCGCCGGATTTTGCTCTCTCAGAGGCGTCTCCGCTCAGACCCCGTTGGAGAAATCTTCCCGGAACTTGGCGATCAGCTTCTGCGGCCAGTCGCTGGTGGGCTTGAGCCGTCCGACGAAGAATCGCAGGACCTTGGGCTCGTCGTAGAACTCCAGGCCGCCAACCAGTTCGCGGTTGGCGTAGAGCCACTTGACGCGGTCTTCCACGTACTTGACCTGGGAGAGCGTGAACACTCGCCGGGGCATGGCAAGCCGCAGGAGCTCGACTTCGGAGGGGACGTCGTTGCCGTTGGAGTCGCGGTCCATGGAAATCGTGCCGCGTTCCATGCCGCGGATGCCGGAGATAATGAACAGCGCCGTTCCGAGCGCGCCGGCCGGGTACTGGAGCTGGGGCACATGGGGCAGGAAGCCCTTGGCGTCCAGATGGCAGCCGAGCCCGCCGGCCGGGGTCACGACCGGCACTCCACCGGCGTCGAGTTGGTCGACCAGGTACTTGATGAACTGGGGCGACTG
This sequence comes from uncultured Planctomycetaceae bacterium, assembly GCA_964429355.1. Lineage (GTDB taxonomy): Bacteria > Planctomycetota > Planctomycetia > Pirellulales > Thermoguttaceae > JAAYAY01. The sequence continues at coordinate 5,502 of CAYSCH010000085.1, forward strand.
GCTGATCATGTCCATGTCGAGCGTTTCGCGGAGGCCGACGGCCATGGCCTCGATCTCGCGGACCGACATGCCGCCATAGGTGAGGAAGCCCTCGAACAGCGGGACCAGGTCGCGCATCTTCAGGTAAAGGTCCTTGCTCTTGGTGGCGATGCCGCCGCCTCGGCTGCAGGTTACCTTGCGGGCGGAGAAGTAGACGATGTCGGACAGGTCGCACATGGTGCGAATGATCGTCTTGACGTCGGCGTCCTTGAACTCCTCTTCCCGGATCTTGATGAAGTAGACGTTTTCGGCGATGAGGCTCACGTCGAGAACGAGCAACAGCCCGTTCTCATCGCAAACCTGTCGGACCTGGCGCATGTTGGCGACCGAGAAAGGCTGGCCGCCGATGAGGTTGGTGCCGGCCTCCATGCGGACGTAGGGGATGTTTGCCTTGCCTCGCTTGGCGATCAGGGCCTTGAGCTTGGCGATATCGAGATTTCCCTTGAAAGGAAAGTCGCTTTTGATCTTGAGGGCTTCGTCGGTGAACAGTTCGGCGACCCGCCCGCCGGCCAACTCGATATGGGCCTTGGTGGTGGTGAAGTGGAAGTTCATCGGCACCACGCCGCTACGGGGAATAAAGGCCTGGCTGATGATGTGCTCGGCAGCCCGCCCCTGGTGGACGGGCAGGAAGTACTCGGTGCCGAAGACCTCGATGACCGCTTCGTAGAGTCGCTGGAAGGACGCGGAACCGGCGTAGGCGTCGTCGGCAACCATCATCGACGCGATCTGCTGATCGCTCATGGCGTTCGTGCCGCTGTCGGTGAGCATGTCGAGGAAGACATCGCAGTTCTGGAGGAGGAAGGTGTTGTAGCCGGCGCCTTCGACCGCCTTGAGACGCTCCTCGACCGGCAACAGATTCAGCTTCTGGACGACGCGGACCTTGTGCATTTCGAGGGGAACATACTCACCGCTCGCGAACTGAACTCTGGCTGCCATAGGTGACCTTCGATTTCTGGATCTGGAGACTGGAGACGCGACAGAGACCTGCTGAACCCACTGCGGGCAGGTATTCCAGAGATCCGGAGACCGGTTGGAAACCCGCCGTTCGTTGGTGACGGCAGGCCTCAACCAACTCAAGCGAAAGGGAGAACCATGAAAGAACGGGTTCGATCAGAACGCGCAGTTCGAAGGCGATACTACCATGCGGAGGGGGTGGTATCAACCCTCCTCTTGGCTGGATTTCGCATAACCCGTGAGCCCTAGAGTGGCTCATCGGCGGAATAATAGTGGTCTCGGCGCCCCAAAGGTATCGCCGCCTGTCTCGATTCCGCATCTTAGAAGTCTTCTGCGGCCTTGCGCAGGCAACGGGCGGTCTGGCGGAACTCGGGCATGTCCATCTCGCGGAGATAGACGAAGCCTCGGGCACCGCGGATCAGGGGGCTGGCGTGCTCCGCAAACCAGGCACGGCCCAGGCAGGTCTTGAGCATCTGGTACTGATCGACCTGAATGGCCTGGGCCAGCTCGCAGAACGGCCCGTCATGCTCGTAGCTGGGAAACGACGCCTCCTTCTGGGAGACGAACGTGTTGAGAAAGGCGCTTTCCATGACCGAGAGCATGTTGAGCGAAACGGGCACGTAGACATTGGCCTCGCTCGGATGGAACCGGTACCACACGTTCCGGTATCCCCAGACCCTGAGGCTCGCCCCGGCGTTTTTGTCGACATATTGGCTGGTCGCCTCGCTGATTGCCTGGAGCACCTTGTAGTGGGTGTCGGGGCCGCTGGCTTCGGGATCCAGCGCGCAGGAGACGATGTTGGGACGCACCTCTTCGAGCAGCTCGAGCACGGGCCTGGCGTCGCGTTCGACTGTCGGCTCGGGCACGAAGATATCACCCGTATAGAAGCCCAGTCGCAGGTGGCGGATGTTGGAACACTGCCAGCCGAAATAACCCCAGAGCGTCTCGGCCTCCCACTCGCGGCACATTCCCTTGAGTTTCTGAATCATGTCCGGGTCTTTCCGGCCCGGATAGACGCTGCGGAAGTAATGATCCAGTTCGGCCATGCGGTCGCGGATGGCATTGAGGCTGCTCTCGTCGTAGAGTTCCATGAGGTTGCGGAGCATCCGCCGCGCGGCGCCCTCGTGGCGCATGTCCTGGCTGCGGGCGGCGATTCCGTCGAGATATTGCCAGACGTCGCGGTTGCGACCTTGCACGTTCTCCAGTTCGAAGTAGCCCTCGCGGTAGAGATCGCGGAACACGTCGGACCCGATCCACTCGTTCAGCCCCTCGAGCTGGGCGAGCATGTAATGGTTGGTGACGGCCGTGAAACCGCTGGTCAGGGTGACGAAGTAATGCTGGTTCGTAGCGGTCCGCATGTTGCGAACGATGTGTGGCATGATCCCCAGCATGAGGTCGTCGTGGTGCGGCTCCGTGTGGAGGAAGCAGGTGTCGGCGTAGGACTTGCACCCGCGGTTGACCTTCTCGATGAGTTGTTCGTGGATGGAGCGGGCGGCGTCTTCCAGCGACTGCTGCCTGCCGGCGAGGACCTGCCGGAGCATGGGGTCCTGCCCGGCTTCCTCGGCGGTGAGTTCGAGGACCGTTTTTCGCCGGGCCAGTGCCAGGTCGATGACCGCCCGCTGGAGCTGTTCGTCGGTAAACTTTCCTTCGCTGGCCACGAGACTCACCTGGCGCCGGCCCAGCCGCCGGGCGGCACCGAGGGTCACGTAGAATCGGGCGTTTGGCAGACAGCGCAGGGAACTGGCCGGGATGCGCACGCTCTTCTCGCCTTCGACGGCGTCGGCCACGACACCGGCCTTGGCCTCTCCGGCCGCGATGATAATCGCCGTGCAGTTCGGGTTGCGGGTGATCGTCCCCAGGCCGATCGTGATCACCAGACGCTGGCGGGAGACTTCGATCCCGCCGAGATCGCCCGCAGCGGCGGCCTGGGTTTCGTAGTTGGTGGCCATCAGCCGGGTGGTCGATAGGTGGTCGGACCCCCGGATATTGAATCCCACGTGGCCGTCGGGACCGATCCCGCCGAGGAAGAACCCCAGTCCGCCGAGAGCCTGGATTCTCTCCTCGTGGTTCTGGCACCAGTCGTCGATGCGTGAGAGCACGGCGGCCTGTGTCCGCTCCAAGTCGGTCGTGGCCCTGCGGGTCCGGAGCGAGAGATCGACCTTCGAGTCGGGCCAGACCGATTTGAGCGTCTCGCCGGTCTTGAGGCCGATCTCGGCGCAGTTCATCAGCAGGGCCTTCTTGGGATCGAGTCCGAAGCCGCGGAGGTAGTACTTGCTGACGTAGTAATGGAAGCTGTTCTTCTGCACCGGCTGGATCGGATAGAATTCGTCGATCTGGACGAAATGGAGGCTTTTCATATCCGGCCGGATTGCCGGGTCGACCCCGCTTTCTTCCAGGAGTTTGCGGGTCTCGGGGCTGTCCCAGGTCTGCAGCACCCGCTGCACCCACTTGATGAAATGTTCGGGGGTCTTGCCGGTGGGCAGGGAAATCACGCCGCCAGGGTTTTCCTGGGCCCATTCGATGAACCGCATTGCCACCAGCCGGCCGAGGGCCGGAAAATTGCTGACCGTGACAACCGGGATTTTTTCGTCGGGAAGGTAGATTGGCTCGAGGGGTGATTGGTCAACTGCCCGCTTTTCGACGGGCGACAATGAGAACTGGGTGGCTTCGTTCATCGGTGCAATGGGAATTTGGTCGGTGGGCTTAAGATGTTCCTGGGAACTTACATCAGGTTCGGGGAGGGGCGAGAACGATCCGATCGAGCGCTTCTCGAAGGGCGGCCATTTTCAGAGGCATGTGGAGGACAACACGTCTGTCGGATTTCTTGGCATTCTGTTCCCAGTCGCGTTGCGGCTCGTCGAGGAGCAGAACGATCGGTACCTCCTGGGTTTTCGCATTGTCGGCCAGACGGTTGAAGGCGTTGATTGCCGGCAATCCCACGTCCTGGGCGTTGATGAGCAGCCCCTCGGCGACCTGGGGGTTTTCGAAGAACTTGCCCACAGCCAGGAAGGGGTCGGTGGTGGCCGTAACTGCGTATCCCGACTTGCCCAAGGCGCTGCGGAGCTGCTCCTGCCGCTTGAGGTCACCTTCCACGAGGATCAGGTTTTTCAGGGGTTGTTCGGGAACGAAGGTCTTCGCGGCGGCCGCGGGGACACTTCCATCGTCCCCGTCCGCCGGCTTGCCCGACATGCGGGCGTACAGAGACTCCAGGTCGGCGAGCATCCTGTCGGGTGTCTGGTAGCGCCGCTCGGGATCGAGCATCATCGCCCGGTTGACGATCAAGGCCACCGGCTGGGGCAGGCTGGGATAGGCTTGCTGGATCGGCTCGATATCTTCGAATCGCGCTCGGCTGAGTCGGTGCAGTTTGTCGCGCGGTTCGATCAGGGGCGACTTCCCGGTCAGCATGTGGTAGAAGATGCATCCGAGGAAGAACAGATCACTGCGAGTGTGGTCGCCCCGCACCCCGCTGGCTCTTTCCAGGGCTGCATACTCGATGGTCCGCGTGTTGGGCAGTTCCATGTCGGCGATCATTTCGGCGCTCCACTCGTCGTTGATCGAAGCCAACCCGAAATCGGCCAGCTTGGCCTGGCCCCGGCTCGAAATGAGCACGTTGGTCATCTTGATGTCGCGGTGAGCGAGCCCCTGCTCGTGCGCGTAGGTCAGGCCCCTTGCGATATCGGCCATGATCCGGGTCGCTTCCGTCGGATCGATCCGCCGGCGAATTTTGACGAAATCCTTGAGATTCCAACCTTCGACGAAGTCCATCACCAGAAAACAGACACGGTCTTTCGACGACACCTGGTGGACCGCCACCACATTCGGATGGCGGAGCTTGAGCCCCAATTCTCCTTCACGCGAGAACTGATCCACGGCCGACTGGCCGGCATACTTCTTGTCGAGATGCCGACGGCGGAGGACTTTGACGGCCATGATTTCGTTGGTCTCGCGGTGAGCCGCCCGATAAACCCGCGCGAAAGTGCCCGCTCCCACCATGTAGAGGATCTTGTAGTCCCCGTGGAAATAGCCTTCGCGTTTGTTGGCCGTCAGTAGTTCGACCTGATAGTTCGTCAGATACCCCCGGCGCATGCAGGCCTGAAAGAAATCGTCCGTGGGAACGTTGCGGACGCCCAGTTCGGCCCACACATCCTGAAGTTGGCGATCGCTGAGGAGGTTCAGATCTAGTGCGTGATTGGCGATTTTTTCTGCTTTGGCTTCGGCCATGCGATCTCACTCCCGCACAAGGCAAGGGATCCAACTGGCAGGCTTGATGTCCGGCTGCACAAGACTCAGACCTGGACGAGAGAAAAAGAGTCTCAGCCCCCCGTGCGGGGAGACGAAACCCGCTACCACTCGGGATGGTGTGCCTGCAGTAATTCTATCCTATTCGGGCCCCATGCCTCTCGCAATCCACACAGACTGGCTAGTTTGACGCGACCCTCGATTCGGCCCGTTGTCGAAATGATACGGCGGGAGCCAAGTCGTCTGACAATAAGAGGCCCCAGGCAGAAGGTGGGACTCGCCCACGGGCGTGGGTGTGCACGACTCCTGGTTCTGTCAGCGGCGCAAAAAAACGCTCCGCCGAGGCAAGCTGCCAGGCGGAGCGTTTGGAGGAGGGGGTGTCTTGTCAACTGCCGACGGGGGCGGAATGGCACCCGGACGAGGGGTTCTGTGGTAGCCCTCTGGCCGCGATCAGGAAGCCTCTTCGAGCTGGCGCCGATAGTCATCGCGTTCGCGTCGGGTCGCTTCCAGGTCGAACATCAGGTATTTCATGTCAAGACGCAGTTGACTCAACGCGTCTTGCACGAGCGACAGAATGCGACGACGGCGACGGGTGCTGTCGACCACCCGTTCGAGGGCTGCCTCGACCTGATCGCGTGCGGGCGATGGCAGGCTCTGGATAGCGTCGACCAGTTCGACCAGTTCGGAGGGAACTTCTTGCTGCTTGTCTTCGTGCTCGTTTCGGGGCTGCGTCATGGATGTCTCTCCTTCACGGTTTGGACGGTTCTAGGGAAAGAGCATCCGGCGCGCCGAAGAGCCGGCGAGGCGAATGTATTATTCGTAAGTCGTTTTTTAATAACACTTTACGAGTTCTTTTCGGTAATGGCCTTTTTCGGTCCCAGGTGATATTTTGCAACGTTTGGTCTGGCCCGATGATGCAAATCCTGTTAAAAGCACGTCTTACGTCGACGCAACGCCGCCCGGCCGTGTTGCTGGAATACCACACCTGCGATCGTCGTTGAGGACTGGCTCGAACTCGGAACCAAGCGGAGAAATCCCTGCCCAACCAAGGAGGCATGCCGCTCGCCAGTCTGTCACGACTGGCGCCGCCCTGGATTGACCGATCTGTTCCGGTTGAGAAGGTCGTTAAGATCGCTCAGACAAGTGCCCGGTGTTTCTCGGAGGGCATCACGGCGGAGGGAGATGGCCGCCCGGAATTCGTGACAAGGATTCGCTGAGCGATCCTCAATACATCAGACGCCTCGAAATGCCATGAAGTTCCCGAAACTGCGGGACCACAGACGGGCAGAACCGATGGAGAAAGCTGCGAGACTTGAGCCAAGTGAAGGAGCTGCCAACGTCGGCAGGTGGTGAGGGATTGGTCGATCAGCAGCACGTGTCGCTGCGAGACAGCGAATTGCCAGTTCAACCGGATTTCCCCGTTTTCCGACCGAGAGTGCTGCTGCTTCAGACGGCTGAATGGATACGAAGAAGCCCATGAGTCGGATTCCGCATTCGTCGCTCCAAGGCCTGTTGCTTCTGCTCGTCCTGGCAGTCCTGTTGCTGCTCGGCCCCCCTGGAGCCTTGGGACAGTCGCCCTGGTACGAGGGTTTCGAACAGATGGAGCCCACCTGGCAAGTGCTGGGTGGCGATGGCCAGTGCGTTGTCCGGGAGCACCAGCGAACCCCTCAGATTCGACACACGGGCGAACGGTCGGAATGGATTTCCCTGGTCGGCGAGAACGCAACCTACTTCCATGTGGGGCACGACGTGGGCCAACCTCGGGTGATCGACGAGCTGGTGGCCACAATCCAGGTTCGATCCGATCGCCCGGGGATCCAAATGCTTGCCGAACTGGTCTTGCCGCGCAGCCTGCATCCGCAGACGGGACAGCCGCTGGCGACGCTCGTGCGGGGAACGATCTATTCGACTCCGGGGAGCTGGCAGCAATTGCGGATTGATGATCTGCCTCGTCAACTCACGCGGCAAACCCGTGTTCTCCGCGACGAGTATGGACCGAGTGTCGATCCTCGCGAAGCGTACATCTCGCGAATCGTGCTGAACATTTACGGCGGTCCGGGTACGACCAACGTCTGGATCGATGATCTCGATATCGCCGGCTATGCAGAGACCGCGCCGGTCCGGAATCGTGCGACCGAGGCTCCCGCGGCGTCGGCCGGTATGACTCCTGCCCAGGCGTCGACCCAGTGGCGAAGCGCGAGCCTCCCGTCGGTCGGCAGCGAGATCCAGCAGCGAGTGCGTTTTGACCGTTCGATCCTCCTGATCGACGACCGCCCCTTCTACGTGCGAGCCGTGCGCTGGCGGGGTGAACCTCTCACAGTTCTCAAGGTGCTCGGCTTCAACACGGTATGGCTCGACCGATTCCCTTCGGCCGAAGTGCTGGCCCAGGCCGACCAGGCGGGAATGTGGCTCATCAGTCCGGCTCCCGCTCCTCCCCCGTCGGCACCTGCCGGTCAGCCCGTGGCGTCTTTGCCCATAGTGGGGCCCGAATACCGGAGCGTGCTGGCCTGGGATCTGGGCGACGGCCTGGGCGAGAAACAGGAGGCAGCGGTACGACTCTGGGCGGACCAGATTCGAACGGCCGACAGCCGCGTCCGCCGCCCGCTGATCGCCCGTCCCGAGAGCGACCTTCGCAGCTACAGCCGCATCGCCGATATTCTCGTGCTGGGCCGGCCTGTGCTGGGATCGAGTCTGGAGTTGGCCGAATACGCCCAATGGCTTCGTCTGCGCCCTCAACTGGCTCGGCCGGGAACTCCGATCTGGGTGGTTGTGCCCACCGATCCGGAGCCCGCCCTGACGGCGCAGTGGCAAGCCATGTCGCCAGGCGGCCTTGCCCCGACCGGCTTCTCTTCCGAACAACTCCGGCTGGTCACCTATCTCTCGGCAGCCAGCGGCGCGAGGGGACTCCTCTTCGAATCGCACACGCCTGTCGACTCCACCGACTCCGCCGGAGAGGTGCGCCGGGTGACGCTCGAGCTACTCAACCTGGAACTCGGTCTCGCCGAGCCCTGGCTTGCGGACGGGAAACCGGCCGCGATGGCCGAATCCACCGATGCGGAATTACTGGTGCCTGTGCTCGAGCGGGACCGGTCGAGCCTGGTTGTGCCGGTCTGGGTCGGCCGTGGCGCAACCCAGGTTCCAGGCACAGCGTCGCAACGGACCGTGTCGTTTCGTGTGCCGGGTATTCCGGAAGCCGACGAGGCTCACGAAATGGTCCCTGGCCGGCTGCGCTGGGCACGATACCTGCGCGTGACCGCGGGAACGCGAATCACCATCGACCAGTTTGCATTGACGTCGCAGGTGCTCCTGACCCAGGACCAGAAGTGTCGCACCAGCCGCAGCCGCCAGGCAGTGGCGATTGGTCCTCGAGCGGCGCAGCTCCAACGGCGTCTGGCCGAGTTGGAGATGGAACAGTTCGAGCGCCTGATTGTCCCGCTCTCGATGGCCGCCCCGGATACTCCACAACTCAAGGCCCTGGAGGGGGGCGTTTCAACCCTCCGCCGTGCTGCCCAGGAAGCCTTGCAGAAATGCGACCGCGCCATCGCCGGTAACAACCATGCCGACGCCTGCGCCAGCGCGGAAGAAGCCCTGCGATCGCTACGGCTGCTCAAACGCGAGCACTGGTTGGCCGCTTCCCAGAGCGTGCCGGGCCTGGCATCGAGTCCCATGCTGGCCACCTTTGCCGCGCTCCCCGGTCACTGGGAACTGCTCCGCGGGATCTCGCAGCGCTCTGGTTCGGGAAACCTTCTGCCCGGCGGCGACTTCGAGAACCCCCAGGCATGGTTTGTCTCCGGATGGGAAAATATCCGGCTTCCGGTCGGCGGGGTGACGGCGGAGGCCAACCTGGCACCCGAGGCCGCCCACTCCGGCGGCTTCGGCCTGCGGCTCACGGTCAGTGCCCTCGACCCCAAGCAGGTTCCGCAACTGGTTGAAACGCCCCCGATCTGGATCGCCTCCGCACCCGTCAACCTCGAAGCACAGTCCCTGGTGGTGATTCGCGGATGGGCGCGGACGCCCACACCGATCGGGGGCAGTGCCGACGGCCTGCTGGTGATCGACTCGCTCGCCGGCCCAGCCCTGGCCCAGCGGGTTCAACCTGCGGCCGAGTGGCAGGAGTTCGTGCTTTATCGCGTCTGCCCTCAATCGGGCCCAGTGCGTGTAACTTTCGCCCTGTCCGGCATGGGCACCGCCCACGTTGACGACGTGACGATCCAGGTTCTGACAGGGGCCCCCGCCGCCGCGACCACCGCCCGGGCTGCGTATCCCGGGGGCGTGAGGTAGGATAGGGGCGGGCTCAACGGCTTGAATTCTGGTGGAGTTCAAGAACGAAGACACGGGAGAAGGCATCACCTCCTGGGTCAAGTGCCTGTACGAGTACGACTACCGGGGCAAAAAATATCAGGGCATTGTATCTGCCTCTCCTGGCCCGCCAGATGCGCAAGAAACCCAGGCTCCCTTCACCCCCGCATGCTTGGCACACAGGAGCCTCCCGTCCAGATGGCAGCAGGCCCACTCCAGCCAACGGGTTCGCCGCGAGATTGCCCAACTTGGGTCACGATGTCCGGCCTTTGCGACTTCCTTCCAGTTCCGGTAGAATGCGGGCCAGTATTCCAACCTTCCACCGTCCTTCACCTCTCCCATCCAACGCCACTCCCATGGAACTCTTTGAGACAATCGCCAAACGCCACAGTTACCGCGGCCCGTTCACCGATGCCCCTGTTTCTGAAGAAGACCTTCGCAAGATCGTCCAGGCTGGCATCCAGGCCCCCTCGGGCAAGAACGAACAGACCACCTCGTTCATCATCCTCAACGACCCGGAGGTGGTCAGGAAGGCTGCCGAGATCATCAATCGCCCCGCGTGCGCCACGGCCAAAGCCATGATCGTGTGCGTGACCGACCCGCGACCCGTGTTCTACGGCGAGACTTTCCATGCCGAAGATTGTGCCGCGGCGGTCGAGAACATGCTCCTGGCGATCACCGCCCTCGGCTATGCCAGTGTGTGGCTCGACGGCGTTCTGCGTCTGGAGGGAGTGGCGGGGCGGCTGGCCGAGTTGCTGGCCGTTCCCACCGGCCGCATCGTGCGCATCGTCCTTCCGCTGGGTGTACCGGTCGAATCCTGCCAGCAGAAAGAAAAGCTCCCCTTCGGCGAGCGAGCGTGGTTCAATCGATTCGGCGGATGACCGCGGAGCGATTCAGGTTCAAACCAGTTCCAGCAGAGTTACCCCCATGCCCAACTCACACAATATCCCGCGGCGCCAGTTTCTCCAGACCGCGTCCACTGGCGTTGCGGCCGTCGCGCTGACGGCTCCAGCAGTCCGCGCCGGTGAGGCGCCAACGCGCCGCCCCAACGTGGTCTTCCTTCTGGCCGATCAGTGGAGGGTTCAGGCCACCGGCTACGCCGGCGACCCGAATTTGGAAACACCCCACCTCGATCGACTCGCCGGCCAGAGCGTCAATTTCAGCAACGCCGTCTCGGCTTGCCCCGTCTGCTGCCCTTACCGCGGCAGCCTCATGACCGGCCAGTATCCGCTCACCCACGGCGTGTTCCTCAACGACGTTCCCCTTTCGGCTGAAGCGGTTTCTCTTGCCGAGGCCTTCAATTCCGCCGGTTACCACACGGGCTACATCGGCAAGTGGCACCTGGACGGGCAGGGCCGTTCCAGTTACATCCCGCCCGAGCGACGTCAAGGGTTTCAGTACTGGCGTGCGAACGAATGCACCCACAACTACAACCATTCGCTCTACTATGCCGACGATCCCCAGCAGCTTTTCTGGAAGGGCTACGACGCGATCGACCAGACGGAAGACGCCCGTCGTTATCTGCGCGAGCATCGCGACGGACCGTTTGCGCTCGTCGTCTCTTGGGGCCCGCCCCACAATCCGTACGAGAGCGCACCGGAGGCCTTCCGGCGCCGGTTCCGCCCGGAAGACATCCAGCTCCGCCCCAACGTGCCGGATGAAGCGGCCGAAGCCGCCCGTCGCGACCTGGCAGGATATTATGCCCACTGCGCGGCCCTCGACGTCTGCGTGGGGCGCATCGTCGACGAGCTCAACGCTCTGGGGCTGGCCGACGACACGATCCTGGTCTTCACCTCCGATCATGGCGATATGATCGGTTCCCAGGGCAACCAGCGGAAGCAGCGCCCGTGGGACGAGGCGATCCGTGTTCCCTTCCTCCTCCGCTATCCGCGGCTCCTCGGCCCCGGGGCCAAGGAGATTACGCTCCCGATCAATACCCCCGACATCATGCCGACCCTGCTGGGGCTGTGCGGAATCGGCGCACCGCAGACCGTCGAAGGAACCGATCGCTCCGATCTTGTTGCGGGAAAGATCGCCGACGGGGACCAGGCCGCCCTGATCACCTGTGTCAGCCCCTTCGGCGAGTGGACCCGCGAGAAGGGCGGGCGCGAGTACCGCGGCATCCGCACCCGTCGCTACACCTTCGTCCGCAGTCTCGACGGGCCCTGGCTGCTCTACGACAACGAAAACGACCCCTACCAGATGAACAACCTTGCCGGCAATCCCGAGCACGCTCCCCTGCAAACGGAGCTTGACGCCATGCTCACGACTCGACTCAAGGAAATGGGCGACCAGTTCCTCCCCGGCGATCAATACGTCGCCAGGTGGGGCTACCAGACCGACGCCAACGGCACCGTACCCTATCGGAACTGATTGGCCTTCCATCGTCCCCTCCGGTCCCAACCTGGAGATGCCCATGACCGGACCACTCCGCCCAATCGCCATCCTCTTCCTGTTCATGGCCGGCAATGTGCTGGGGCAGAACGAAGTCAACCGCCGCTACACAGAGACTTCCCTGGGCCCCTTCCCCCCTGAAGTCCGCGATTCGTCCGTGCTCAGTCCCAACGGGCGGCACATCGCCTATATCCAGTCGGGAGGGGGTCTGCGCGTGGTCGTCGACGGCAAGGAACAGAAACCCTACGACCAGATAGACGGGCTGGAGTTCAGCCACAATGGGTCCCAACTGGCTTACGCAGGCCGGAGGGGCGATCGCTGGTATATCGTCACTGGCCAGCGGGAGTCGCCCGGCTTTGGCCGGGTGGGCATGCCTCATTTCAGTGCCGACGGCTCCAAGCTGGCCTATGTGGCGCTCCTCGATGTGGGCAAACGGACCGTCGTCGTCAACGATCAGGCCGGCCAGCCCTGCGACGTGATCTCGGCCGGACTGATCCAGTTCAGTCCCGCCGGCTCCCGTATGGCCTACGGAGCGGTCCGCGATGGAAAATGCTACCTGGTGCTCGACGGCGAAGAGATCGGCCCCTTCGACGACCTCGGCACCCAGACCGGATATCGATTTTCTCCCGACGGCCGGCGTCTGGCCTTCGTTGCCCTGGTGGGCGAGAGCCTGCACGTGATCCTCGACGGTCACCGCAGTCCCCCGGCCTACGACGTGGCCGACCTGGTGTTCAGCCCCGACAGCAAGCAGATCGCCTATGGCGCCCAGGAAGCGAAAGACGGCCCCTGGTTCGTCTTTCGAAATGCCGAAAAACTGGGCCCTTACCAGACGATTGGCGAAGGCTCCCTGGCCTTCAGTCCCGATGGCACCCGCCTGGCCTTTGCCGCGCAGACCGACGGGCGGTGGACGGCGGTTGTCGACGGCAAGGCCGGCCCGCCGCACGACAGCGTGGCCGAGATGCGGTTCAGCCCCGACGGCCGGCGTCTGGCCTACGTGGCCCAGGATGGCGAAACGGAGGCGGTCGTTGTCGACGGCCAGTCTCAGCGACCCTTCGACGCCATCGGCGGCGGTTCGCTCGTCTTCAGCCCCGATAGCCGAAGCCTCGGCTACATCGCTCGCAGCGGCTACGCCCGTTTCGCCGTCATCGACGGTGCACGAAAGCCCCGATACACGATGGTTGCCTATTTGAATTTTTCTTCCGACAGCCGCCACCACGCCTACCTCGCGTTGAACGAAACCGGCGCCTTCAGTGTGGTCGACGATCAGCCCGCCGCCCACCGCTACGAATCGGTCTGGAACCCTCCCGGCGCGAAACTCCTGTTTGATTACCGCGACCAATTCCATTACATCGCCGTCAAGAACAACGAAGCCTTACTGGTCGAAGAGAAGATCCAGTAGGTCCTGGCCACCGGACAGGACCGGAATCAGTTCGGCGTCTTTCACACGAAGAGCTGCCCGCAGAACTACCGATCGGACACGTTCATGCCCGTGGGGAATCTCTGCGTGCGGCGTTTGAGAACCGAGAGCCTTCCCATGAGATATTTGAAGTGTGGCAGCATTTTCACGGCCGTCTTGGTCGTCCGCATCTGTCTCCCCACCACCGCCACTTGCGCCGAGCAGCCCTGGCAGGTCGGCCTGGCAAGTGTTTGCATTACCCCGGAAGAGCCCGTCTGGATGCAGGGTTACGCCGAAAAGAATCGCTATCGCCCCTTCGACGGCGTGCTCAGCGATCTCTACGCCGGCGCGATGGCTATCGGCAGCGAAGGGGGCGAACCGGCCGTGCTGATCGTGGCCGATCTCTGTGTGCTGCGCCAGCCGGAAGAAGCCGCCCTCTCCAAGGTGATCATGACCAGAACGGGGCTCCAGCGAAAGCAGATTCTCCTGAACTGGTCGCACACCCACTCGGCGCCGATCCTCGGATCGTCTGAATTCCCCCGCTACCCGATCCCCCAGGACGACCTTAAGAGAACGGAGGCCTACACGGCCCTTCTCTGGAGCAAGCTGGCCGATGTGGCCGCCGCCGCACTGGCCGACATGAAGCCGGCCCGGCTTTCCTTCGGGCAGGGGAAGGTTGACTTCGTCCAGAACCGGCGAGCCTTTCGCGAAGACGGAACCTATCGCGGCATGGCGGCCAACCCTGACCGGTATGTCGATCGCAACGTGCCGGTCCTGCGGATCGACGACCTCGAAGGCCGCCCGCGAGCGGTCGTTTTCGGATGCGCCTGCCATGCCGTGACCCTCGGCGGCTCGAGTATCCGGCTCTCTGCCGACTACCCGGGCGCCGCACGCGAGGCGATCAAGCAGCAGTTCCCGGGCGTCCAGACCCTGTTCGTGCAGGGCTGCGGCGCCGACGCCAATCCCCACCCGCGAGCCACACCCGATCAGGTTGAGTGGGTCGATCGCCACGGCCAGGCTCTAGGCGCGGAAGTGTGCCGTGTGGCCACCGGCCAGCTCCAGCCCATTGCCGGCCCGCTGCGGGTCGAGTTCGACTGGGTAGATCTTCCCCTCCAGCCCGTCCCGCCTGCGGAGGAACTGGAAGAACTCGCCAAGGGACCATTCTGGCAGTCCCTGAATGCGACCCGGATCCTCGAGGCGCAGAGGCGGGGTGAGGCAATCCCCACGACCTATCGCTGCCCACTGGCCCTCTGGCAGTTCGGCGACGACCTGACCCTGGTAGCGATTTCCGGCGAGGTGGTTTCCGACTACGTGCCCCTGGTCGCCAAGACAATCCAGGCAGAGAGCTTGGCGCAGCAACACAAAGCAGGGCTCCCGGGGGGAGACGACGGCGGGGTCGGCAACAGTTCCGACATCGGCTCTGAGAGGTTGTGGGTGGCCGGCTACTCGAACCAGGTATTTGGTTATTTCCCCTCGGCCAAGGTACTCGAGGAAGGCGGGTATGAGACCGTGGGGATTGTGGGGGGCCAGATCGGCTGGTTCTCCCCCGACTCGCAGAATGTCCTCCTGGACGCCGTTCGACGGCTGTATGGCAAGAACCGCTGAGAGCGGACGGTAGAAATGACGAAAACGCCTGTTCTTCAGGAGACACCGTTCATTTCTTCCGGCTGTTCCAGCAAGACTACCGATTGTGCACATCCATGCCGGTGGAAAAATCGTGCGTTTTGTCAGCGATTCGGAAACGCCCACGCGGGCTGTTTCCCCAGCCCCTTGAACGCAACGTTCCGGCCTTGAAGTGTCACGATCGCGAACGCATTGTTCTCCATGCCCGGCCCCTCGATCATGGCCCGCAGCGTGCAGTAAGGTATTCCGCCCATCCGTTTGAAGGCTCCGGTGTGCATGTGCCCCTGGAAGACGGCGATCACGTTGCCGGAAGCTTCCAGGATTGCGCGGACTTCGGGCGCGTTCTTCACGCCGTGCGCGTCCGTCTCGTCGTGGAGGATCTGATGGGCAAATACCACCGTGGGACGCCCCTTCGCCTTGGCCAGGTCTTCGGCCAGCCAGTCCTGTTCCTGCTTGGGAATCCACGTACGGGTCCAATCGAAGTTGCCCGGCGCGTAGGCCGTGCCATCCTGGAGAAAATCGGCATCGAGGACCACAAAGTGGTACCCACTCATGTCGAAGGAGTAGTAGGTCGGCTCCGCCTCGCGGCCGCATGCCTTGAGAAACTCCGCCTTGGTCAGCGTGTCGACGCAGTGATTCCCCAAGACGAAATGGGTGGGAACCGTGAGCGGCTCGAGGACCTTCTGGACCGTTTCCAGGTACTCCAGTTCCGCCTCCTTCGATGGTCCTGCGTTGATCAGGTCGCCCAGTTCCACCACCATCGCCACCTTCTCCCGTTGAAACTCCTCCACGGCCGCCGCCAGCTTGGCCCGCGAATCGCGATAGTAACGGGTGCCCTTTGTGTCCGTATCGGCGTAGTGAACGTCGGTCACCAGTCCGAAGACCAGTCCGTTTCCGTCCGCCGCCGGGGCCTCTGCCCCCCTTGATGAAAACGGAAGCAAACCCACTGCCACCGTGGCGAGAGTCGCCTTGCGGAGAAAGCGGCGCCGGCTTCGGCGGAGAGGGGCATTGTCGGTGGAACTCACAATCTAACCTCCTTGGAGTGCGAATGTGTCAGACGGAGGGGGGGCCGTCGACCGGCTCCAGTTCCACGAGTTCCGACCATGTTCGCCCCTGGTCGGCGCTGATCGTGGAAACTACGTGGGAATTGGCGGCTCGTTCGATACCTCCGGCGGTGGTGAGGAGGCAGAGCCAGTTGCCGTCGCGGGTGATGACGACACAGGGTTGGTCGCAATATCCTTCGTCGGGAATGGAGTAGCCGGTGGCGATATCCCGCATGTCCTGGGCACTCTCTGCGCTGCAGGCCACGGACAGGGAGGCGACGGCAGCGACGGCGGCAAGTCTGCCGAGAGGGAACATGGTCTGTGACTCCTGAAATGGCAGGATTTCGGCCCGCAGGCCGTGAGTCTAGTGGGAGGCGAGCAGGGAAGCAAGCAGATCGGGCATCGCCAGTTCGACCGAAGGGCCGCTGGGCTCAAGGCCGATATTCGGTATCATAGAGTTTGCACGAACGGCCCAGTCGGAGTGAACAGGCATGTCGGCAGACCAAGCCAGCGGGTTCCCCGTGATCGGATGGCGTGAATGGATCTCCTTTCCCCAGCTTCGCGTTGGCCCGATCAAAGCCAAGATCGACACCGGGGCGAGGTCGTCGAGCCTGCACGCGTTTGACCTGGTGACCTTCCAAAGAGGCGGCAAGGACTACATCCGTTTCCAGGTCCATCCCATCCAGCGGAACGCGGAAGGGGCCGTCGAAGTGGAAGCCGAGGTGCTGGAGTATCGCCACATTCGCAGTTCGAGTGGAGAGGTGGTCAGGCGGCCGGTGATCGTGACGATGGTGGAGGTATTGGGAAGGTCGTGGCCCATCGAATTGACCCTGGCAAACCGGGATCAAATGGGATTTCGCGTGCTGCTCGGGCGGGAGGCCTTTCGCGGCCGATTGCTGGTCGATGCGGGCAAATCGTATTACGGCGGAAGGCCAATGAGAAGAAAGAAGAAGCGGAAGCCCCGTACGGTCCAACCGGAGGCAAACACGCAGGCGTTCCAAGACGGAGAACCGGGAAAGGCCGGAACATGAAGCTGGGAGTTCTCTCCTGCAGTCCGAGATGCTACAGCACGCGCCGGCTCCGTGAAGCCGCCAGTCAACGGGGACACCGGGTCACGATCCTCAACACGCTCAAGTTCTCGATCGACCTGGAAAAAGGGCGGCCCGAGCTTTTCTACCGGCAGAAACGGCTCAGCCATTACGACGCCGTCTTGCCGCGGGTCGGGGCCTCGATCACCTATTTCGGCACGGCGGTCGTCCGGCAGTTTGAGCAGATGGACGTCTTCTGTGCCAATTCATCGGCGGGTATCTCCAATTCTCGCGACAAGCTTCGCAGCCTGCAGATCCTCAGCCGGCACCACATTGGAATTCCGGCAACGACGTTTGTACGCGACAAGAGGGACGTTCTGCCCGCCATCCAGCGTGTGGGGGGAGCTCCCGTCATCATCAAGCTTCTGGAGGGCACCCAGGGCGTCGGCGTGATCCTGGCGGATTCGGTCAAGATCGCCGAGGCGATTATCGAGACCCTTCAGAGCACGAGGCAGAACGTCCTGATTCAGAAGTTCGTTGCGGAAAGCAAGGGGCGGGACATACGGGCGTTTGTGGTCGGAGACCAGGTGGTTGCCTCGATGCGCCGCGTCGCCCAGGGGCAGGAATACCGCAGCAACGTGCATCGCGGCGGCCGGACCGAGGCGATTTCTCTGGACGAGCTGTATCGCGAAACCGCGGTCCGCGCCGCCCAGATCATGGGGCTCCGGGTGGCCGGTGTGGATATGCTGGAAAGCAAGGACGGCCCGCAGGTTATGGAAGTGAATTCGTCTCCGGGCCTGGAAGGGATCGAAGGCTGCACGCAACTCGACGTGGCCGGAGCCGTCGTCGACTACATCGCCGCCCAGGTCGATTTTCCGGAGCTCGACCTGCGGCAACGGCTCACGGTGAGCCGCGGCTACGGAGTTACGGAACTCAATATTCCCGACGGATCCGAGTATGTCGGCAAGACGATCGGAGAATCGGGTCTGCGGGACAGAGACATCAACGTCCTGACGCTTTACCGGGGTACGGCGGTTGTTCCGAATCCCCGGTCGGATCGCCGGCTTGAACCGGGAGATCGCTTGCTCTGCTTTGGCAAGCTCGAATCGATGCGGGACCTGATTCCCGCCAAGGTGCGCCGCCGGCGCAGACCCAAGGTCCAGAAACTTCCTCCGCCACCGACTTCCCCATGACGACATCGCGCCGGCACAAGGCCATCGAGATCTGGAACGGCCGGAGGATCGCCCCCGGCGAAGCCCGCGACGTGACTCTGGCGATCAGCGAGAGCTACAGCGGGATGACGATCGAGATCCCGATCCATGTCCGGCGGGCTCGCAGCGACGGTCCCATCGTGTTTGTGACGGCAGCGCTCCACGGCGATGAAATCAACGGCACGGGTGCGGTTCGGCAATTGCTCCAGGACGACGCCTTCCAGTTGGTGCGGGGGACCGTGATCCTGGTGCCGGTTCTGAACCTGCTGGGTTTCGATCGGCACTCGCGCTACCTTCCCGACCGCCGCGATTTGAACCGCTGCTTTCCCGGATCGGAAACCGGAAGTCTCGCTTCGCGGATGGCCCATGCGATCTTCCACGCGATCGTGATGCGGAGCGACTACGGAATCGATCTCCATACGGCCGCCGTTCGCCGCACGAATTACCCCAACGTTCGCGGCGACCTGGGCTTTCCGGCGGTGCGGCAGCTCGCGGAGGCCTTTGGGGGCGAACTTATCATCAACAGCGAAGGGCCGCGAAAAGCCCTGCGCCCCGAGGCCTGCGCCGCCGGATGCCCGACGATCATGATGGAAGGCGGCGAGGTCTGGAAGGTGGAACCGGCAGTCGTGGAAGCCACCGTTCGCGGGATCAAGAACGTGCTTTCCCACCTGGAGATGCTGGACCAGGAGCCGGCTCGACCGGAGTACCAGGTCATCATCGAAAAGACCAAGTGGGTTCGCGCCGAGCGCGGCGGATTCCTCCAGTTCCATGTCAATCCGGGCGACATTGTCGAAAAGGACCAGCCCCTGGCCACCAGTGCGACGTTGCTGGGACGCGAGCGGCGGGTGCTCCAATCGCCGTTCGATGCCGTGGTGGTGGGCATGACCACCCTGCCTGCCATCAGCCCCGGCGAGCCCGTCTGCAACCTGGGAAGACTTCCGGGCGGTACCAAACCGGCCGAACTGCGGCGTCTGCGTGTCCGGCAGTGAGGCCGTGGGGTGCTGCGATACATGCCAGTACTCCCCTCAGGCTGTGTCAGGGTTTGTCGAAATACTCGGTGAGCGGATAGACTTCCCGGTTGACCGCCTTCATGAGGTCGACGAACTCGCGGTACGGCTGGTAGCGGATGTCGACGATGCCCTTGTTGGAGTCGATGTTCGATAGTTCCGCGCCCTTTTCGTCCGGGTCGTCCTGGTATTTGAACCAGTGCCAGCCGACACAATTCTTCGACTCGAGCAGGCCGAGCACGTAGTGCTGATAGAACCGGCCCCGGTCGGCCTGGGTGGGGACGATCCAGCCGGCGCGGCTGGTGTTGGGGAGGCCCGAGTCGTCAACCTTTACACGTGGATCGCGTACGGCTCGCGCTGGACCCGTTTGGCCAGTTTGTTGGCCTCGGCGTCGCCGGGGAACTCGTACTTCTGCGTATCGAACTTGATCTTCCGGCCGAGCAGCATGGCGAGGTTGGCCATGTGGCAGGCGTTGACGGCGTTGACGTGGCTGCGCACATCGGCGACCGTCTTGCCACGATCCTTGACGCATTCGAAGAAGTTCTTCATATGATCGCCCGGCTGCTTGCCGTGGCAGAGTTTGACGATTTCGTCGTTGATCCAGTCGCGGTCGGCGTCGGTCAGGGCCTCGATCGGCTTGCCGGTCAAGCCGCCGCGATTGACCCGGATCCGGCCCAGCTCGCCGGAGATGATCAACTCGTTCTCGCCGCTCAACAACTTGATGGTGTTGCCGTTGCCGAGGGTCATGTCCACGTCGAACGACCTGGACACGTTGTAGGCGTTGGGCAGCTCGCCCTCGCCGAGCATCTTGGCAAGCGTGGCCTCCCTGCCGAGCGGAAAGTCGCCCTTGCCTTCGAGCTCGACCACGCCCGTTTCGTCCGGATCGAGGGCCCACATGGCGATATCCGTATGGTGCACGCCCCAGTCGGTCGTCTGCCCACCCGAGTACTCCAGCCACCAGCGAAAGTCGTAGTTGCAGCGCTGGGGCGTGTAAGGGACCTCGGGAGCCTGGCCGAGCCACATTTCCCAATTGAGTTCCTTGGGCACGGGGGCCGTTTCGAAAGGTCCGCCGGTCTCGGGCGTGCCGACGGAAGACAGGGCGTGGAGTTTTTTGCCGAGCCGCCCGCTGCGGGCGAGAACGACGGCGGTGAGGAACATGTTGTCGTACTCGCTGCGCTGCTGCGTGCCGACCTGGAGGACCCTCTTGGTCTCTTCGGCCACCTTGATGATCTGGCGACCCTCGTCCACGGTGAGCGTGAGCGGTTTCTCGCAGTAGACATCCTTTCCCGCCCGCATCGCATCGACTGCAATCTTCACGTGCCAGTGGTCGGGGGTGCCGATCGTCACCGCATCGATGTCTTTCCGTTCGAGAAGCTTGCGATAATCCTGATAGACCTCGCACCGGCCCTCGTAGTCGTCGGCAAAGGCCTCGGCATGGACGAGGTTGACGTCGGCCACGGCCACCATGTTGCCCAGTTCGGCGGCCTTGCGCCCGATCATGCTCCCCTGCCCGTCGCGCTTGCCGGGCATGCCCCACTTGTCTGTGTAGATACTGGTGCCGATCGAGGCCACGGTGAGCTTGTCGTTCGGTCCCTCGGCCCTGGCGTATTGGCTCGTCCAGAAGTAGGGCGCCATTCCGGCGGCAGCCGCGGCAATGGTCGAACGTTTGAGGAAGTCCCGTCGATTGGTCTTGTGGCTGGGCATGATCTGGTCTCCAGGTTGTTGGGCGCAACTGTGCCCACGTGGGGGCAAAGTGCCATTCTCTGCGGCAAACAGCTCAATCATATTGCCTTCCCGGGGCATTTGCCAGAAGAAACAGAGAATGGCGGGTTCAAGCCGCCCGACGGGCGGCCGCCCCGTCAACTCGCCCCGTCCGGGTCCGATTGGGCACAAACGGTCGCCAACTTGCCAATCAACTGCTGGATCCGAATCGGCTTGGAAATGTAGTCGTCCATGCCGGCCTCGAGGCAACGCTCCCGGTCGCCGATCATGGCGTGGGCCGTCATGGCGATGATGGGAACATGTGTCCCGGTCTGCCGTTCCTGGACGCGAATCACGGCGGTCGCCTCATAACCGTTCATGTCCGGCATTTCCACGTCCATGAGAACAACATCGAACTTCTGGGAAGTCCAGGCATTGACGGCTTCCTTGCCGTTGACGGCAACGGTGACGGAATGTCCGTACTTCTGCAGCAGACCGACCGCAAGCTTCTGGTTCACGAGACTGTCTTCTGCCAGGAGAATCTTCAAAGGCCGCAGTTCGCTCACCGGTTCCACCACGGCCGAAACGCGGGTGGCCTCCTCGACAACACTCATTCCCAAGGACATCGTGATCGCGTTGAACAGTTCGGACTGTTTGACCGGCTTCATCAATCGGGCCGCCACTTTCGCTTTCTCGCAGCGATGCAGGTCTTCGGCGCGGATGCCAGAGGTCAGAAGGATCACGGGGGTTCTCGGCCAATCTGGATTCTGAATGACGTGCTGTGCGAGGGTGACGCCGTCGACTTCAGGCATGTTGAGATCCGACAGGACGATCCGACTTTATTTTAGCGAAAAAGCATGCCCGTTATGATTCGCCTTATTTCCACGATATTCTCGCTCAACGAGGATTAACAGAAACACAGATGCAAAAAGCCCTTGCTGCCTTTAGAGAAGCCATGGATAATGATTTCAATACTCCGAAAGCCATTTCAGTCTTATTCGAAATCGCACGTGAAATCAACAAACTGAAAAATGAAGATATATTAAAAGCCAATGCGCTTGCAGCCCGCTTACGTGAATTAGCGGGAATATTAGGTTTACTCTACCAAGATCCAGAGCAATTCTTACAATCGGGTTCAGACAATGATGAAGTCACGCTGATTGAGGCGTTAATCAAACAGCGTAATGATGCCCCGGTAGCTCTAACCACAGTTTCTGTGCTTCCGTTAAGCGAGTCGAT
>CAYSCH010000086.1:0-20818 GCA_964429355.1 uncultured Planctomycetaceae bacterium
TAACGAAGGACCGAAAAGCGGAACTCGCTCTTCGACCGCCCTCATGTTCGGCGTTTCCACCTTTCTCATCGACTTCCTTTGGCCAGTTACGTCGACTGGCAGCGGCAGGCCGAAACAATCAAGAATTCCGACAGGACCAGCCGATCCCCTGTCGCCCGCACAACAAGTCGGCCTACCCAAAACACGGAAGTCCCGTGAGGAGCATTGTTTAGCAACGCTTCTGGCAGCCTGAGATACGTCTGAAACGGAACCACCCCCCCGTTGTACCCGCCCGACACGGTCCAGCCAAATCCTGAGCGGCGTCCGTCTGAACAGATCGCGTAGAATCTGTCGCCCCATGCTACCTGAGAATGCCGGTCAAAGTGGTTTGCCCTCACGCTGCCAGTCGGTCCAAACTCCAATCCAACGGCCGTTTTCTCGAACCGCACAGCGGGTGATCCAGCCCCCAAGAGGCCTTGGGAGCTTCCGCCACCATATCCAATTTGGTAGACTCGTCGACACGGTTTCTCCCGGGTTCTTTCGAGCGAGTGTCATGCCGAAAGATGCCCTGACAGACCGTCTTTTTGCCACCCAGTATTCCTCATCGCCGACGACCGTGGAGAATTGGCGGACTTCCGTGCGATGTGGGAAGAGATCTTAAGATGATCAAGCGAATTCTCCCGATTTTCCTCGTCGCGTCCGTTCTCGCAATCCTGCTCCTGGCCCACAAATGGCGCTCGGACCCGATGAAGGTCTCCGGATTCATCGAGGCCCACGAAATCCGCCTGGGCTCACGGGTGGGGGGACGAGTCGCCAAAGTCCATGTCCAGGAGGGGCAGGCTGTCAAGGCTGGCGATGTCCTCGTCGAGCTCGAGCCCTTCGATCTCCTGGCCCGCCAGGCCGAGGCCCGCGCCAATCTGGCCGCCGGCAAATCAGACTATGCCCGGTTGACCGCCGGGTTTCGACCGGAGGAAATCGCCCAAGCCAAAGCACGCGTGGCCCAACTCACGGCCGACCATGAGCGACTGGTCAGCGGTCCCCGACAACCCGAGATCGAGGCCGCCCGGGCCCGCGTTGAAGTTGCCAAGGCCGGAGTGACCCTGGCCGAACGGGTCCACAAACGGACCGAAGAACTCCTGCGCACCAATGCGATCGCTGCCGAGCAGATGGATCGCGCCATCGAAGAACTGGATGCGGCCCGGGGACAGTTCGTTGCCCGAACCAAAGAACTCCAACTCCTTGAAGAAGGAACGCGTCAGG
This sequence comes from uncultured Planctomycetaceae bacterium, assembly GCA_964429355.1. GTDB lineage: Bacteria > Planctomycetota > Planctomycetia > Pirellulales > Thermoguttaceae > JAAYAY01. Next base: position 1,240 of record CAYSCH010000086.1, read on the forward strand.
AAGATATTGCCGCGGCCAAGGCGCGGCTCGACGAAGCGGCGGCAGCCCTCGATCTGATGCTGGCGGGCTATCGACAGGAGGAAATCGCCCAGTCCAAGGCCAAAGTCGACGCCGCCGAGTCTGCCCTGGCGGCCATCCTCGCGCAGATCTCCGAGCTGAAAATCGTCGCCCCCATCAACGGAGTTGTCGAATCGATGGAACTGCGGCCGGGAGACCTCACCGCGCCGGGCGGGCCGGTCATGTCGATGATGGAGTCGGAAGAACTCTGGGTCCGGGCCTATCTCCCGGAGCGTTTGCACCTGGAAATCGGCCAAACGGTCCCGGTCACCGTCGACTCCTTCTCGGACGAATTTGCAGGGGAAGTCACCTTCATCTCGCGCCAGGCTGAGTTCACTCCAAGCAACGTGCAGACCCCTGAAGAACGGTCCAAACAGGTGTTCCGCATCAAGGTGACCATCCGCGAGGGCCAGGATCGCCTTCGCCCCGGCATGTCGGCCGACGTCTGGCTCAAGCCGCAGAGCAGGAAGCCATGACCAGGCCTGTCATCGACACCCGACAACTCACCCGGCGATTCGGCAACCTGACCGCCGTCGAGGACGTCTCCTTCCAGGTGGAGCGCGCCGAGATTTTCGGCCTCCTCGGCCCCAACGGGAGCGGCAAGTCGACGATCATCCGCATGCTCTGCGGAGTGCTTCCCCCGTCTGCCGGCGACGCTCACGTGCTCGGGTTCGATGTGCGCACGGACTCGGAGGACATCAAACGCCGTATCGGCTACATGTCGCAGAAGTTCAGCCTTTACCCCGACCTGTCCGTTCGCGAAAACCTCGAGTTCTACGGCCGCGTTTACGGCCTGCCCCCGGCTCGCCTCGAGCAGCGAATCGCCGAGGTTCTAGGTCTCACGTCGCTCGATGATCGCATCGAACAGCTCGCCGCCAACCTCTCCGGCGGCTGGAAACAGCGGCTGGCTCTCGGCTGCGCCCTGATCCACGAGCCGGAAGTGGTGTTTCTCGACGAGCCGACGGCCGGTATCGACCCCGTGGCCAGGCGGCAGCTCTGGGATCTCCTCTTCGAGCTTTCCGGACGGGGAGTCACCCTGTTCGTCACGACCCACTACATGGACGAAGCGGAACGCTGCAGCAGCGTCGGCTACATCTATCAGTCGAAGCTCCTGGTGCTCGGCGATACCGACGACCTCAAGGGGCTCCCCGATGTTACCCCCAAGGGAACACGACGATTCGAGTTGGCCCTTCCGGCTGCGACGATGCAACTTGCACGCCTGCGTTCGATGGACGGTGTTCTCGACGCCACGCTCTTCGGCGATACGATCCACACCCTCGTCTCCGACGAGCTCTCGGAGGCCACGATCGCCGAGCGGTTGGGATTCCAGCGTGAACAGGTCGAGATCCGCCCCATCGCTCCCACTCTCGAAGATGTTTTTGTGACCCTCACCGGCGCAGCCGACCGGCGCCGCCAGACCGGGGAGCCTACCGGTCCGACCGTTCGGCTCCATGACGAGTCTGGCGGCAGCTCGGCCGTGACCGGCGAAGAAAGGGAGGCACCTACACCCTCTGTTTCCGCCAGTCTGTCGTCAGCCGGCAACACATTGACAGGCCGATCCACCGACGGTTTCACTGCGATCTGCCTGAAGGAGTTCTCCCACATTCGCCGGCAACCGGCCACGCTCTTTTTCCTGCTCGTCGTGCCGGTGATCCAGACACTCATCTTCGGCTATGCCATCGACACCCAGATCGAGCACATTCCGGCGGTGGTCTACAATCTCGACGGCCGCCGGTACTCGGATCATCTTGTCGATGCGATCGTCAACACCCGCAAGTTCCAGATCGTCGACCAGGTACACGACGAGGAGTCTTTTCGCCGTGCGATGACCTCCGGCCACGCCAAGGTCGGCGTCAAGATTCCACCCGATTACAGCGATCGGCTCGTTCGCCGCGAGCAGGTCTCGGTTCAGGTGCTGATCGACGGCAGCGATTCGCAGGTCGCCACCACGGCGCTGAACGCCGCCAACCTCCTTGGCGTGAACCTGTCGATCAAGATCGCCCGAACCTCCGCCGAGGTGGCCCAGACCGTGCCTTCGCGAGACCCCACCGGTAAGCCGGCCCTCCCCATCGAGATGCGTCCCCGACTGCTCTACAACCCCGACCTGGAAAGCTCCCATTTCTTCGTCCCGGGGCTCGTCGGGATCATCCTCCAGCTTGTGACCCTCTTCCTCACCTCGTTCGCGATCGTTCGAGAGCGTGAGATGGGCACCCTTGAGCAGCTCTTCGTGACCCCGGTCGGCCGCGCGGGACTTATGCTCGGCAAACTCACCCCCTACGCCATCCTCGGATTCGTAGAAACCCTGATCGTTCTGTGCGTGATGGTCTACATTTTTGGCGTGCCCATCCACGGCTCGGTCGCGCTCCTCTTGGGCCTGTCGACTCTCTTTCTCGTCTGTTCGCTGGGGTTGGGGCTGCTCGTGTCGACCCTCGCAAAGACCCAGGTGGCGGCCCTCATGTTCGCCTTTATGGTGATGCTTCCCTCCGTGCTCCTTTCGGGCTTCATGTTTCCCCGTTCGGAGATGCCTCCGATCATCTACGTGCTCACCTTCGCGATTCCCGTCACCTACTTTCTCGAGATCCTCCGCGGCGTCGTCCTCCGCGGCAGCGATCTGCTGGACCTGGTGCCCGCGGTCGTCGGGCTGGCGATCTGTTGCATCGCGATCCTCACGCTGAGCATCACGCGATTCCGCAAGCAGCTCGAATGACCCCGGGCGAAATCGTCCGTGATCTCTTGATTCCTCCACGATCCCGGGCTAGTCTGACCGGTTCTGAGAAGCACTTGGATTGAATCGACTAGCCGGGCTCGCCCCGTCTCCAGGAGAGCGACCATGATTCGCACCGCACTATTCTGTCTTTCCGGATTGCTCGCCGCTGCGATTGCCTCGGCAGCCGACGATGCCACGGTCAAACCCAAGGACGACGGCTACCGCGGGATCTGGTTCACCCTCGGTCAGTACACCGATGCTCCCTACGGCAAGGGCGATTGGAAGGGCTTCTGGGACTACGGCGACAAGTATTCCGGAGGATTGGGGACCTACACGGCCGACCACACGCCGATTGCCGTCTACGCCCCGGCGGTGAAGAAGACTTTCTTCTGCTACGGCGGATCGAAGGAGGGCCAGCGCTACCTCTACAACATGATCTCTTACTACGATCACCAGAAGGATTGCGTGCCCCACCCAACCATCGTCCACGATAAGGGGGGCGTCGACGACCCTCACGACGATGCTTCCCTGACAATCGATCCCGACGGTCGTATTTGGGTCTACGTGGCCGGTCGCGCGCGGTCTCGCCCCGGTTTTGTTTATCGGAGCGTGAAGCCCTACGACATCGATCGCTTCGAGTTAATCTCTTCCGATGAGATCTGCTATCCACAGCCGTGGTACGTCGAAGACGAAGGCATCCTCGAGCTGTTCACCAAGTACACCGGCGTGCGGGAACTCTACTGGAATTTTCGCCGGCCCGACGGTTCACGCGGCGAGGACCAGAAACTGGCCGGCATCGAAGGGCACTACCAGGTGTCGTTCCAGCAAGGCCGGCGGGTCATCACCGCCTTCAACCGCCATCCGAAAGGCCATCCGGACAACCGCACCGACGCCTACTACCTCGAAACCCACGATCTGGGTAAGACGTGGCAGACGGCGGACGGCCTGTCGATCACGCCCCCGCTGGTCGATCCGGATAACCCGGCCCGGCTGAAGGCCTACAGCGACGACAAGCGGCTGGTGTATTTCCATGACATCACCCTCGACGGCGACGGAAACCCGGTGATTCTGGCCGTCACTTCGGCGGACCATCGCCCCGGCCCCCAGGGCGATCCTCGCACCTGGGAAGTGATGCATCACAAAGACGGAGCATGGCAAATTCACAAGGTGACCAACTCGACCCACAACTACGACACTGGATCGATCTGGGTCGAGAGCGACGGGACATGGCGGATCATCGGCCCGACCGAGCGCGGCCCCCAACGCTGGGGCTGCGGCGGCGAGGTGGCTCTCTGGACGAGCCGCGACGAGGGATCCACCTGGACGAAAGTCCGAGACGTGACCCACGACAGCCCGCGGAACAATTCCTACGTGCGCAAAGTGATCGGCGCCGAGCCGGGTTCGCCCTTCGCCGTGCTCTGGGCCGACGGACACTCGGACAAACACTCCATCTCGCGGCTCTATTTCACCGATTTCGAAGGCAAGACCGTCCGCCGCCTCCCCTACGACATGGCGGAAGAATTCGCCACCCCGGAGACTGTGGAGGCAGAGTGAACGGCTCCCCAGCCGACGACTCGGTGCGTGCCCGTTTGGTCGCCTACCTCTTCACAATGCGAATCTCGAACAGATTCGGCCAGTTCTTCCCCGTCACGAAGAGCCGCTTCGACTGGGCTTCATACGCGATTCCGTTGAGCACGGCGTCGGAATTCTCTTTCACCTCAGCGGGCGTCAGGCCTTCCAGGTCGATCCAGGCCGTGACATCCCCCGTCTTTGGAGAAATCCACGCGATCTGATTCGTGGTCCAGACGTTCGCCAGGATCACGCCGTCAACATATTCCAGTTCATTCAGGTTGCGGACCCAGGTACCTCGATCGCGAACGCTGATCCGCCGCACGACCCGAAATGTCTTCGGATCGATGAACTGCAGGGTCTGTGTACCGTTGCTGAGGATCAGGTGTCTGCCGTCGTGGGTGAGTCCCCAGCCTTCCCCATGGATGCGGAACCTGCCAATCTCCTTGAAACTCTCCCGGTCGTACACAATTCCCAGGGCCGACTGCCATGTGAGCTGGTAAATCCGCTGATCCCAGACGGCGATCCCCTCGCCGAAGAAATGCTGGTCGAGCGAGACTTGTTGCAGCACCTTGCCCGTCTCGAGTTCGACCTTTCGCAGCGTCGATTGGCCGTACTGGCCGGTTCCCTCGTACAACTCGGCGTCGACAATCGCCAGTCCCTGGCAGAAGGCCTGCGGATCGTGCGGATAGGTGTTGACGATCTCGTAGCCGTAGACAACCGGCGTTGTGGCCCGTTCAGCCCCCCACGTCTTTCCCGCCGGCCCATGGATGCAGGCGGTCAACGCCAAGACCAGCCACACCCGATGCCAAAGGCGGCGGCTGGCGAAAACAAACGCGAAGGGCTGACAAACTGCAGGCGAACTGGCCATCTGGACGGATATCTCTTGCCGGAGAAGCTGGATGCCACTCCTAATCGTAGATCCCACAACGTTTTGAGTCAAACCGAGTTGTCATCGGCGTCTCCCTGGACACAGACTGGCAAGATTCTATCGCTCAGGAGAACCACCTGGCGGGTCTCTCAGCAAGACGCGGATATGCAGAGCCAGGAGACCTGCCATCAGCAGATTAAGAACGGTCTCGATGATCTTGCCCGTCAGCTTCAACCTGTCGGGGAACCAGGTATAGAACAACATGAGGACCGGAACCTTAAGCCATCCCCAATTGGCTCGCCACGCTTCCACCGCAACCTGCCGTTGCTCGCTTGTGTAGGCGCATCGTTTCTTGTACATCGACATGAACAAGGAGAGATGTGCCAGCAGGTAGATGCATCCGGGAACGAAAAACGGGAAACTGATCGCCAGCGCAATGTCTCGCGGGACTCCAAACGTAATGAGTAGGTGATCGATTGCCTTCGAACCGTAGATTCCGGCAAGGACGCAGGCCGGAAGAGCGAGGATTCCGAGGCAGGCGGAGGTTTGATCGGAGAGCGGGGCAGGCAAGGTCTCACGCTCCTGGTCGTGCACCGCGCCCGATTGCAGCAAGAGGTTCTCCCACTCTTGCCGTGTGGTATCGCGGAATCCCACAGCCACGACCACGGGACCAGCCGGATGATGTCGATGCTGCATCACCCGTTCCCCCGTTCTGCACTCGGGCGGGAATTCGATCAGAATCGCCGGTCCGCCACCACTGAGCAACTGCTCACGCGGCGGATGGGTCGCTTGCGTCTGATCGCCGTAGAACCAGCGGCACTGGCCAAGTTCGCCTGTGTGAATCGTTGAGTCTGCGATGCAGTTCACACTGCCGTTCCAATACCAGACACGGACGGTCTTTCTGCGGTTGTAGCCTTGCTGCGTCCATCCAAAAATGAGGCAGAAAGGAAACGTGCAGACGGCAGCGCCAAAGAAGCCCACGACCGCCTCCCCTGGCTTGGGCCATGTGGCCGCGAGAACCAGCGGACAGGCGAACAAAATCGCCAGAAGCTGCAACAGCAGCACGTTCACCCAATAGAATCGCCAGCCGTAGTGAGGGGTGTACTCTTCAAGACCAGAGTCAATAAGACCAGACCGAGCAGTTACCGATTGGAGGTCCACCGCGCACCCCGGATGGCTTGTGGGCTATGCCGTCTGCGCAGCACTGCTTGCAGGCAAGCTGACACGGACGTTGGGTGGTATGATACACTGGCTTGGTTGGAATGTGAATCACCTTGCTTGCTCCAAAACCCCAATTATCTGGAATCTTGCCGCCACCGAATTGCGCCGACTCCCATGGAGAGAACCGCACAACCTACAAAAAACTCTCCAGAACGTTTCAAGAGCGTATTGCGATTCAATTCGAGTTGGAACCGATGGTAGACTCCCTCTGCTGTTGGCGGGTCTGTAAGGAATTGGGGTGGAATCGAATTCTCAAGCAGGTAGCGATCCAAGCCTATCAGCCCAATCCCGACAAGGAGCAAACTGAGCCCCAGTATCATGAGAGCCCGCATGATGCTACAACCCCCGGGCCAGATGGTAATACATCTCGTTCCAGCGGAGCTGGTTCTTCAGATCGGCGATCCTGGTATCGGCATCGATCCGGACCAGTTCCACGCCGGCCATCTCGGCAAAGTCCTCAAGATACTCCGTGCCGATCGCCTGGCTGAATCCGGTGTGATGGGGGCCGCCGGCGTAGATCCAGGCGGCGGCACCAATCTTGAGGTTCGGGCGTGGCACCCAGAGCGCCCTGGCGACCGGCAGACGGGGCAGGGACTCATCCGCCTCCACCACGTCAATCTCGTTGACCAGCATCCGGAACCGGTTACCCATGTCCACAACGGCCGCGTTGATCCCCGGTCCGGCCGGAGCACTGAAGACAAGCCGCACCGGGTCCTCTTTCCCCCCGATCGAAAGCGGGTGGACCTCGGCCGAAGGCCTGCTCGCCGCAATCGACTCGCAGATCTCCAGCATATGGGCGCCGAGAACCTTCGGGCCCGCCGGGTCCAGGTGGTAGGTGTAGTCTTCCATGAACGACGTGCCCCCCGAAAGCCCCGTCGCCATGACCTTCATCGAGCGGACCAGGGCGGCCGTTTTCCAGTCCCCCTCGGCACCGAATCCGTAGCCGTCGGCCATCAGACGCTGCACGGCGATGCCAGGCAATTGTCTCATGCCGTGGAGGTTCTCAAAGGTGTCGGTGAAGCCGGTAAAGTCACCCCGCTCCAAGAACATTCGAAGACCAAGTTCCGCCCGTGCCGCCTCTCGAAGGTCCGCGCGGCGATCGCCGCCGGGTCTGAGTTCCGGAGCCATCTGATAGCGATCATCGTACTGGCCGGCCAGCGTATCGATATCGGCGTCGCTGACGGAGCTCGTGACTGCGACCAGATCACCTACGCCGTATCCGCTGACCGAATAACCAAGCCGGATCTGGGCCTCGACCTTGTCGCCCTCGGTAACGGCCACCTCCCGCATGTTGTCGCCAAATCGGGCAATCTTTCCGCTCTGGGCGTCCGCCCAGGCTGCCGCGGCCCGAGTCCAGACCCCCAGGGCGGCCACGACTTCCGGATCCTGCCAGTGCCCCACGATGACTTTGCGATCTCGCCGCATCCGTGTGCCGATAAACCCGAACTCCCGGTCGCCGTGGGCGGACTGGTTCAGGTTCATGAAGTCCATGTCGATCGTCGACCAGGGGATGTCCCGGTTGAATTGCGTGTGGAGATGACAGAATGGCTTCTGGAGCGACTTGAGTCCGCTGATCCACATCTTGGCCGGCGAGAAAGTGTGCATCCAGGTAATCAGTCCGATGCACTGCCGCGTAGCGGTCGCTTCCAGGCAGAGGCTCCGAATCGAATCGGGCGTGGTCAGAACCGGCTTGAGTACGACTCGAACGGGAATTTCAGCCGCAGCACCGAGTGCCGCCGCAATCGTACGGGAGTTTTCCGCCACCTGCCGGAGGGTCTCGTCACCATAGAGGTGCTGGCTTCCCGTGGCGAACCAGACTTCGTGTTGTTTCAGGTCGATCATTCCACTCACTTCTCCGATAAGCCGATAGTGGTAGGCGCTCTGTCACGCGCTGTGGGTCTTCCGCACGTCCAGCAACTGCGGCACGATGTACGTCTGGAGGCAAGATGCCCACTTAGCGCAGGTACCAAACTAATGCCAAACGCCAGGGAGCGGCAAGTCGGCAACGCGCAAAAAACTACGAGAATTGCGCAGGCAACTGGTTACCTTTCCGCCTTCGACCAGCCTTGCCTTTCGGCTTGTTGCGGATCCAACCCGCAGCTCCGCAAAGACGCCCGTTACATTTCAGGTGCGCTGACAAGAAAGATCGAGGTGACGGGAGCAAGTTCCAGTTGTACCGCGGTATCAGCCGGAGAACGGGTGGCTGGTTGGGGAGCGATCTGACCAGTATGTGGGTCCCAACGTTCGAGCACGTGAACGCCACGAAGACGTATCGAGGTATCCACGGCTGTGTCGGATGAGTTGGCGAAGAACCAGAATTGGCGACCGGCAATTTCCTTGTGGAGATAGCTGAAATGACCTCCTTCCACAACGGGCGGATCAAGCCAGGTCACGTCGGGCTGAGGCAAGGCTTGCTCGATCGTCTTTCGCAGGGCGGCCGGTGTGGGATTCTCGAGGAACCAGGCGGCGCCACCGATGGCGTTGCGACTGGCGAAGACACGTCCGGGTCTCGAGGGGAGCAAGGCCAAGTTCGTGCCGGCGGCATCGAGAACGGCAAACTCGGCGATACTCGGGGTGTCGCTCGTCACTTGAGGTATGAGCAGGCGGACGCGGGACGCAGTTTTTTCCGCAAAGGTGTGGATGCGGTTGGCGCCGATCTCGGCGCCGTCGGCACACGTTTGCCACTGTTGTCCGTCCCAGTATTCCACGCGATGCGAGGTAGCTCGGTCGAAGACTTCCGTGATCGTGACCTTCACGAAGGTACGGGGCGTGCCGAAGTCCACCTCCAACCACTGGTCCACGCTGCTGTGATCCTGGGCGTTCCAGCGAGTCTCCGGATCACCGTCGAAGGCCATTCCGGCGTCGTGGCCGCCGTTCTCCCAGACGCTGGAAGCGCTGACTTTCGGATAGGCGGGCCACTGCTGGCTTGCACCTGCGGCCTCTTGGCCGAAGATGTGCCGGACCATGGCCCGAACTTCGTCACCTTTGCCAGCTTCCGCCGACTGGTCGGGCAAGCGCGTCGTGGCAATCACGTGGCCGCCGGAATCGAAGAAATCCATGATCTTGGCGAGGTTTGAGGCAGAAATGGCCTCCATGCCGGGGAGAACGACAACGCGATACTGTTGAGGGAAATCGGGTTGCTGCAACTGGAGGAACCCAGCGGCGAGGAGGCAGCGGGCATCCAAAGTCTCGGGGTGAAGGTAGGTGAAGTCATGGCGGAGTTCCAGGGATAGTCGCTCGCCCACCTCCATGTAGTCGGCCCACTGGGGGATCACTCCGCCTGTGTAGGGCTGGCCGGGACCGAAATGATAGGCGGCCTGGAGGCCGTGAATCGGATAGAGCACGGCGATATCGACCATTGGCCGGCCCTGCTGGAGCACACGCTGCAAGCGGCCGATGTACTCGTTGTACCGCGGGAGCTCGGAGGCATAAGGCTCGGTGCGGAACGAAAGTTCGGGCGGGAAGGTGATCAGGTCCGTACGGTACCAGACGGCGTGTGGGACCATCAGGTTCACACCTTTGGCAAACTGATCCATCGCCTCGCGGTAGAGGTTGGGCACAGGGAGGTTGATGGCTCCGTAGCACTCGGTCATGACCAGAGGTCGTCCGTAGTTGAACGCGGCCGAACTGACGACTTTGTACATGGGCGAGCCGCGATCGTAGGCGAATATCTGGTCGAGGCCTGGAATAGGCTGATACTGGAAGACCTTGATCAGGTCGCCACAAAGCCCGACCGGGTTGACGATTTCCTCCTGGTCGACATGCCCGGTTAACTGGATGCCGTGGGCCTGGCACCAGTCGGCGAGTGTCTTCACAAAACCGTTTGCGAACAACTCGGCGCGCAAACCGAACATGGCGTTGCGGGCCGCCGCAGTTTCCGGCCCGATCTCATACCACAGGGCCGGGTAGTACAAGACGGGACTGATGCCGAATTTCTCCTGAAAACGCTGGTTGAAGGCCGGCGTCCAGGCTCGACCACCCTCGACCCAATGGAAGGTGGGTTCGTCGTAGAAAGCGCTATCGATCGTCTTGCCGAAATGTTCCGGAAAGGTGGCGTAATACTCGTCGTAGGTGAGGGAGACAAACTTGCCGACGGATTCGGGATCGAGATAATCGACGAGATCCCGTGCGCCGTCGGGCACACAAACGAAAAACATCACCTGCCACGGCCCGTCGGGGGCCTGCCAGACGAGGCTCCGGTCGCGAACGTACGGGCTCAGGTCTACTCGCTCCTTTGTCTCGGTTTGCATGGCCACGGCGGCCATGAGATCACCGGCGGGAATCTCCAGTTGGACAGGGGCCGGGCCGGCAAAGACGGTTTCCACCAGGTCCAGGCGCTTGCTCAAGGCCTCAGGGTAACGCTCCTTCAGCAACCCGCCCGCACCGCCGCTGGGGAACCAGAACTCGTCGTAGAGGCACATCTTCAAGCCCAGGCGTGCAGCCGTGTCAACCGCATGGCGGTAATGACGAAGAAACTCGGGGCTCATGAACGGTACGCCCGTGTCTTTGGTGGGCAGAATGCCGAACCCGAAATAACCGCTCTCGACCGACTTCTCCATGATCGCGGAGGTCGTACTCTGATCCAGGGGGCCATTCCAGAACCACAGGGGACGCGACTTCCATTGGGCAGGCGGATCGGCGAAGTCCCGCCGGAGCGACTCAGCATCCGGCGGCGTGGCGGCCACGGATATCGCCGACAGCAGGGTTCCTGTTGCGATCGCCGCCACGGCAGCCAAGGTCGTTGCCGTGGTCGATCGGTGATTGGGTCTGGCAAATCGCATTCTTTTCTCCTTCAGTTTCCGTATCTCATGGGGTTGCTCCGAGGAGAGTGGTCATGCCAGGGAGGACGACGGCCCATTATATCCTGCGGTTTCGCGTCTGTAACCAAGTTGCCTTGCCGCGTTCGTCAGAACGGTGCGGAGCGAAAAGGAACCGTCAGGCAAGGGTCCGCTCCCTGGCTTTGCTGCCGGTACTGCGAGGGGGACATGCCGGTCTTGCGTTTGAACAACTTGGAGAAGTGGTACACGCTCCGGAACTGGAGAAGTTCGGCGATCTCCTTGACGGGGAGGTCGGCGCCGCGGAGGAGCTCTTCAGCGCGGTGGATCTTCAACTGAAGGTGATACTGGTACGGCGAGATCCCGGTCGCTTGCCGGAAGAGATGCTGGAAGCGACTCGTACTCAGGCCGAGTTGGGTGGCAACGGAGGCGATGGTCAGGTCGCCTCCGGCGTGATCCTCGAGAATCAGTTTGGCCTTGCGGATGAGATCGTGGAGCCGGCTGCCGGTCTGGCGAGTGCGGACCGCACTGAGCATGCTCGCCAGGATCTCCCAAACGCCGGCGGCGAGCAACTGCTCAAAGCCCGGCGGTTCGCAGCGCATACGGTCGAGCAGGGTGGTAAAAGCCCGGAGGATGAGCTCGTCGATGCCGGTACTGCAAACCGGTTCTTCCGGTGTGATGAAGCGGCGTTGCTGGAGCCTTTCAGCGTCCTCGCCGGCGAAGCCGACCCAGTACTCCTCCCAGCCCGTCTCTGGATCGGGGCGATAGCGGTGCCAGACTCCGGGGAACAGCAGGATCGTGGTGCCGGCCCCGATTGGATGGGAGCCTGTCGCACGCGATTCAAACTCGCCTGCCCCGGCGCGGATATGGACAATCTGGTGTTCATCGAGGATTCGTCCCCGTTGCCAGGCGAATTCGTGGGACAGGGGATGCCCACGGCGTGGATAGGGCGCCCCAGCAGCCACCTGTCCGTGGCCGGCGCCGGTCACGTAAAGTCCCCACTGTCGGCCTCGCTGGCTGACGGGGAGATAGCGGTCGTAGTCTCTGACTGTTTTGGACATGGTCGATGAGGATGAGGGTTCGGCGACGCTGGGAAACGATCATAAAGAACCGAGCCCGCTCGCCAGTCTCAGGCGATGCGGGGCTTCTCTGGGCCAAACAGCCGTAGCAGGATTATACAACAGATTGCCGTTTTGTGCATTGTCATCGGACCGCCAAGGCCTACACTCAGGGAGACGCGGGGAATCGGTTGTCGGCAAAACATCCCATTGGGTGAGGGCCTTTTTAATGAACCGTCCAGGAGAGCTTCGGCCGCGGATCGGCCTGTTCGGGATCGGGCTGGAGACGTACTGGCCCCAGTTCGATGGTCTGCTCGATCGTTTGATCGGATACCAGCAGTTGATCGCCCAGCGATTGCGGGAACTGGGGGCGGACGTGGTCGACGTGGGGATGGTCGACCGTCCCGGAAAGGCGCGCCAGGCGGCCTCTTGCTTTCGACGGGAAGAGGTGGACCTGATTTTTCTCTACGTGTCGACATACGCCCTATCCAGCACGGTGCTGCCCGTCGTTCAGGAGGTGGGGGTTCCGGTCGTGGTGCTCAATCTGCAGCCGGTGGCACAACTGGACTATGCCCGATTCAATTCCCTGGGCGACCGGGGGGTGATGACGGGCGTGTGGTTGGAACATTGCCAGTCGTGCAGCGCACCGGAGATTGCGTGCGTCTTCAACCGCGCGGGAATTCCCTTCCATCTGGTAACGGGCTACCTGCAGGACGAGGCGGCGTGGCGGGAGATCGGCCATTGGGTCCAGGCCGTTCGGGCGGCGGCAGGGATGCGTCGAAACCGGGTGGGCGTGCTCGGCCATTACTACTGCGGCATGCTCGACGTGTATACCGACCTGACGCAACAGTCGGCCACGTTCGGCAATCACTTCGAGCTGGTGGAAATGTGCAGGTTGCAGCGACTGCGGGAGTCGGTCTCCGACTCGCAGACCGCGGCGAAGATCGAGCAATTCCACCGGGAGTTCGACGTATCGCCGGAGTGCGAACCGGCCGAGATCGAGCGTGCGGCGAGAACTTCCTGCGCGCTGGATGCACTCGTGGCCGACCACGAACTGGGCGCAATGGCCTACTACTATGAAGGTGAGGATGGCGGCAGCTACCGCGACATCGTGACGTCTGTGATTGCCGGCAACACATTGCTGACCGGGCATCATGTGCCGGTCGCAGGCGAATGTGAAATCAAGAACGTGCAGGCGATGAAGATCATGGACCTGTTCGGCGCAGGGGGCTCGTTCAGCGAGTTCTATCTGGCCGATTTCGTCGACGACGTGGTGCTCCTGGGGCATGACGGGCCGGCACACTTCGCCATCGCCGAAGGAAAGGTGGGACTGGTGCCGCTGCCGGTTTATCACGGCAAACCGGGGAAGGGACTGTCGATCCAGATGACAGTGGCGCACGGACCGGTTACGCTATTGTCAGTCGTCCAGCGCGGCGACGGAACCGTCCTGTTGCTGACCGCCGAAGGCCAGAGCGTTCCCGGCCCGGTGCTGCAGATCGGCAACACGAACAGTCGCTACCGGTTCTCGATCGGCGCGACGCGGTTCATGAACGAGTGGTCCCAGGCCGGCCCGGCCCATCACTGCGTCATCGGCCTGGGGCACATTGGCGACAAGATCGAGAAACTCGGAAAACTGTTGCGGATCAAGGTGGTGAAGGTGTGTTGAGAGTATCCGTCACGAGAAACGCCATCTTGCAGCAGTCGCCTCAACCAATCTCCTCAAATCGGGAAAATCCATGAAACCAACTCTCAAATTCCTCGTGGCTCTGTTGTTGCTCCTGCCGATGGCTCTCGCCGCCGCTGACGCGCCGAAGCCAGCCACTGGGCAGGATGGGACCACCCCGCCAGCTGCCGATGCCGCGCCACCACGAATCGAGATTCGCAGTTTCCTGCCGGACAAGCCGATCAACCGGGCCGGGCGACCGGCGCCGGTGACGGCCGGCGTCGTTAATCTGGGCGATGCGGACGCTGTCGTGGAAGCCCGGCTTTCTCTCCCGCAAGGGATGCAGTTGTTGCGGACAAATGCCGACAAAGAGATTCGCCTCGGAAGCAGCGACGGAGAGGTGCAGCTCACCTGGGAAGTGGAAGCGTCTGCAGCCGGTTCGGCCGAGTTGCAGCTCGAGCTCGCCGTGGGCGGCAAGCCGGTCGCAAGCCAGTCTCTGGCGATGCCGTTTCTTCCCGAGGTAGAGATCCGCAAGCTTCCTTACATTCCCGAGCCGGTGCCCGCACCCACGAAACTACTCATCGGCGCCCATCACTGCCCCCTGTGGGAGTCGGACCAGCCGAATATGTGGCTGAACGTGCTGAAGCATCCCGAACGCACACCGGCCCTGGGATTCTACTCCCAGGACAATCCCGAGGTGGCCGACTGGGAGACCAAGTGGGCGGTGGAGCACGGTGTCTCCTTTTTCATCTACTGCTGGTATCGCACTGGCCAGGGAGGGGCCGTGAAGACCCGTTTCGGCAGTGCCATCCACGATGCCCTGTTCCAGTCGAAATTCGTCGACAAGATGAAGTTCACGATCATGTGGGAGAACCAGTCGCGTGGGACCGCGGGGGTCGCGGACGAGCACGATCTGTTTACGAACCTGCTCCCCTACTGGATCGAGAACTACTTCAAGCATTCAAGCTACCTCAAACTCGACAACAAGCCGGTGTTGTTCATCTACCGCCCTGAGTTTCTCGTCCAGGACCTCGGGAGCATCGAGAACGTGGCCAAGGCGTTTGACAAAATGCGAGAGGTGTGCCGTGAAGCGGGGTTCGAGGGGCTGTATCTCCTCGGCGAATACCGCGGCACGGACCCGAAGCACCTGGAGCTGATGAAGAACCTGGGACTGGACTACACCTTCGCCTACTGCTGGCACGTGCCGAACAGTCCGGCGCCGGACCAGGCTATCCAGGCCCAGATGCAGTCCATCCACAAAACGCAGGAACTGAACGTCCTGCCGCAGGTGGTGACCGTATCGCAGGCGTGGAGCGGCTGGTCCGACGAGGGGAGCATCTGGAAGATCCCGCCGTCCGATTACGAGCGGCTGTTGCAGCAGGCCAAGGATTTTGCCGCCACGCTGCCAAAGGACCAGCTCGGCAGCCGCATGTTGCTGCTGGACAACTGGAACGAATGGGGCGAAGGCCACTACATCGCGCCCTACCGCGAGTACGGATTCGGCTATCTCGACGCCGTACGCCGTGTCTTCTCTGCCGCGGCGGACGAGCACGAAGACCTGATCCCTGAAGACATCGGCATGGGGCCTTACGATACGGTGATCCGCGACCATTTCCGTCGCGAAGCGGAGCATCGCGAGCTGATAACCCGCAAGGTGGTCCGGCCTGACGCCCCCGACGGACTGGCGGCGTGGTGGACCTTCGACGAGGAGGTGGGCTGCCCGGTCGTACTCGATGTGTCGGGCCACCGGCTGGGAGGCGAAATGCAGAAGGTGGAGCGGGCACCAGGGTTTGAAGGGAGCGGGCTGGTCTGCAGCGGCGGGTGTGTTGTTGTGCCAAACGACCCGCAGCTTTCCGATCCTCAGACTCTCACGATCGAGTGCCGCGTGAAAACCGATGTGGCCGATCAGGCCAATAACTGGATACTGAACCGCGTGTTCGGCGGCAGCGAGACTTCAGGCTTCCGACTCGGCCTGGTCGGCGGGAAACCGTGCTTCCAGATTCCCCTGACCGCCTGGAGCCATCACCTGGCCGCGCCCGAACCGTTACCCCTGGCGCGATGGGTGCATCTGGCGGCAACATTCGACGGGCGCACGATGCGGCTCTATGTGGACGGTGTCGAAGTCGGCGTTATGGATCGTCCCGGTGCGATCGGTGGCAACCAGTGTCATCTCGTGTTAGGCAACTACGAGGTCGGCCACCCCGCCCACTTCAACGGTCTGCTCGACGATGTTCGACTCTACCGCCGCGTGCTCGCGCCCGAGGAGATCCAGTCCCACGCAACAATGTCGCCTGGTACGGGCGGCGAGGTTCCAAAGCCCCAACCGTGACCCGAGGCTTCCTCCCGCTCACCAACGCTGCGAGACTGCTATTGAAACAGAGGCAGCAATGATAGGGCCACCCGCTGGCCCACAACGGGTCCTAGGCAGGCAGACGAAGCTCTTACGCACTTCTTTGCTCGCCGATGATCTCGATCGATCCCACAATATTTGCCTTCAACCCATCGAGATCATCGATCGGGATCCACCATTCCGTACGGTATTTGACCGTATCCACGATTCGCCCCACCCGTGGCATGATTCCAGCGAGAACGCCGACACCGCGCCGGCCCAGGCACCTACTGACACACCCGGCATACATCTTTCGCCGGCTTCCCGCCCGGCATGTCCATGCGGGGCCGCTCCTGGAGCATTTTGGTGGTGGGCTCGAACGTGGCAAGGATCGCCCGGTAGTCCGGATCGCTCGCGTCGGCGAAGATCGGCTTGCCGCAACGCTCGTTGCCGCCGGCCGATTTGGCGAGGGGCGCCAGGAGGAACTGGTTGAGCTGTGGCTCAGTGACACGCGTCCATTCAGCGCGGGGAATCTTGCCGGCCTCGTGGCAGGTTGCGCAGCGACGGGCGGCTACTTCGGCAAGAGTCTTGTCGAGTTCTGACGGGTAGATCTGCCGGCAGCCGACAGCCTCCGGGTAGGCCGTCTCGCTGGAGCCGTAATAGGGGACATTCAAGTCGATCCAGGAGAAGATCCGCCGGCGGCTGGCATCGTCGAGATTGACCCGCCGTTTGCCGTCCTGGTCAGGATGCCCGGAGAGGACGATCTCGGCCAACACGCTCTGGTGGGATCCCCAGGTCTTGGGTGTTACCTCCAAGATGTTCCACTCCTGGCCGTTGTAGGTGGGAATCCAGTTGACGAAGGGACTCCCCCGCTGGCCCTGATTCTGACGGGCCAGCACGTCGTAGGAGACGTTGAAGAAATCGGTCTTCCCGCCGCTCAGATCGATCCCATTGGGGGCGTCGATCGGGTTATGGCATTCGGTGCAGTGCTTGTCGAGCACCGGTTGGACCACGCGAGAATAGTCAAAGCCCGTCACACCCCAGTCGGGAGGCAATGGTTCTACGGGATGTTGCGACGCCGTCGATACGAACGATGCCCGCGATGTCTGCAGTCGGTGTTCATGGCAACCAACGCACCCCTGGACCTCCCCCGGCATGAGGTGGGTGAAGCTGCGCATCCGCTGGACGGCCCGCCCCTCACGATCCAGCGCGATGAAGTAGATCGGGATGCCTGTGGGAACACGAAAGCATGCTGAACCGTCGGCGTCGACCGGCACGTCGCCAAGCACCATCTTGCCGGCGTACGTGGCTCCGCAGGAAATCACCGGAAACTGGAACCCGAAGGCCCGGAGCTCCGGGTCGATTCGAACGGTCTTTTCCATTTCGCGGACCACTCGAATGGCCACGACCTCGCCCCGGTCGACGTAAGGCTCAAGACCGTTGTAGACATCTTGAAGAAAGACCGTGGCATACCCCTGTTGCCGGCCGTCGGCATCAACCGGCTGGCCGGAGGTAGTTACCGGAGGCTTGGTGCGCGACGCGACCGGACGGGCGGAAAACCACTGCATTCCGTTTGCCGGAGCAGGAAGCACCACGGCAGAGCACGTCCCCGAGTAGGTCCTCGCGATCACAGGGCCCCGGCACGAGACGAGAAAACGCCGGTCGTCCAATGGCCAGGGGCAACTGTAGAGCTTCGTGCCCTCCGTATTGCCGTTGCCCTGGTCGACATTCGGGACCGGCACGTCGGGGGTGAGGTTTTCGATCGCCCCTTGTGCGTTGACGCCCCGGCTTCGATCCACGAGCCCGATGGCGCCGCGAGTCGGGCCGTTGTGTCCGGTCATTGTGCAGAGGACCTTCGAAGTTCCGGGGACCGAACGGGCTTCCATGAACGTGCCGGGGGAGAGGACCCGGTTACCGAAGAAACCAGCAAGGCCTGTGCCGTCAGGATTCAAGGTCCACAGGCTCTGGATCGGGATCGCCGGCCGGTCGACGTATTCCCAACGGGTGTAGATCAGACGGCCGTCGTCCAACACGCTGGGCGTGAAGTCGTTCAGGTAGTTGCCCGACAGTTTGATCAGATTCGAACCGTCGGGACTCATGCGGTGCAGAATTCCGACCGGTGCATGCCAACAGTAGGCGAATTGGGGAGCCCGGGTGGAAAGGAAGGCGATGTCGCCGTCCGGGAGCCAGCAAGGGTTGTAGTCGTGCCACACGCCGTCGGTCAACCGGGTCAGGCTGGAGCCGTCGACGCCGACCGTCCACAGATGATAGCCCTCCGACTGACTGCGCCGCCAACTGAAGAGAACCGTCCGGCCATCGTAGGAGAGGTCGCAATCGAGGATCTGGCCATCGGGCGTGGCCACGAGCTCGAGCGGCTCGGCCTCCGGGTGGTGAGGATCAACCACATAGAGCCCGCCCCCCGGTGAAAAGCCCTCGTAATGGTACGTGTAAACGTGGGAGGCGGTGATCTCGTGCCGGCGGATGGCGAGAATCCGGCCAACGTCGCAGAGGAGAATTTCCCGTTCGAGTTGTTCGAATTCCTCGGCCAGCCGATCCCGATCGTCTTCCGACGCCGACGCCCACTGACGGCTCAGTTCGGCGAGTCGCGATTGATGGTCTGCAGCGGCGGTGTAGCGATCGCCGTGAAGATCCTTCATCTCGCCGATCAGTTGCGCCAGTGCGTCAGGATCCGGCTCACCGGTCCAGAGCATGCCCGTTGGCAGGGCCCCATGCTCGGCAGCCAGGGCCGCCAGTTCGCGATTCGATAGCGGGCGAGCAAAGGCCTGGATCTCCGCCGCTCCGGGGTTGGGGCCGCCGTAGGACCTCAGGAACTCGATCCGAATCGACTGGACGCGGACCGGCTGCGGGAGCGTGATCCGTTGCGGGCCGTGGACCATCTCCAGCTCCCCCTCGATGGCCGGACTGGTCGCCTCGTCGAGATAGACGCGATAGGCCTGCCAGCACTCCGTTATGAACCAGGCGGTGCGGCCCCAGTAGACGACCTGGCCGATCTCGACCGGCTTTTCCCACCGCAAGGTGAACTCGCCCCGATCACCGGATGTGGCTTTCTGGACGCACCAGGCCGTCCCCTGGTCTTCGGCCTGACTGCCCGAGGGAGGAATTTTGCCATCGATGGCGAACTTGGCCAGGTAAAGGTCGCTGAATTCGGAGGAGGCGGTGGCGGTGGCGTCGGCAGCGAGGTTCCTGGGCAGTTCGGCGGCCGATAGCGGGGTGGCGAGCAGCGTGAGAAGGAACAGCAAGAATCGGTGGCAGTCGGAAAACGGAGTGCCACACTTGCCGGAGTGAAAGGAGTCGACGTACTTCAGCTG
>CAYSCH010000086.1:20828-21248 GCA_964429355.1 uncultured Planctomycetaceae bacterium
GATCGTCGATGGTTACCGAAACCCTGGCGAACGGCACACAGAATATGCTTGCTGCGTTTCTCGATCACCGATCTGTCTCCTTGAATCTCGTCAACCAGCGCCGGCCGATTTCTGAAGGGACTGTTCCTGCCTGAATCCTTGCCGGCCCCTTGCGCAGTATCCGAAATGGGAGGTCAAGAGAAAGCCATGACAAGTTCTCGCACTCCCAAACAGTCAATAGGGCCTCAGGCCCTGGAGCGATGATTCGCTGCGGCTGGGAACCTCGTAGTCGATCGTCATATCGCTCGATTTGACTTCGATGGCACCGAGTTTCGGTTCCCAGAGCCAGGTCCACTTGCGGAGTTCGTCGCGGTGAAGCAAGATGCGGTGCATCACCCGCGTACGCCTGTTCTTCGCCCAGCCGCCATACTGGTAGTCGTA
>CAYSCH010000086.1:21258-27663 GCA_964429355.1 uncultured Planctomycetaceae bacterium
TCTCGAACCGCATCGTGGCCGCGCCCGGAGAATCGGCTTCGTAGCTGGTCTGCTGGTCGCGGATCAGCATCATCAGGATGCGGATATTCTTCGCGTCGCCGCCGAGATTCAGGGGAACGACCCTGTTCTCGTAATGGCGGGATTTCTTGATGTCGTCCATGATCGACGAACGCACGGACTCGTCAGCCACCGTCGCGGTGGGGGGAAAGAAGGGATCGAATTCAAGAACCGGAGCGTACTCCCAGCCTTCGATGCGGAGTCGATTGTCGCCCATGAGGACCAGGTCGTACTTTCCCGTCTTCAGGTTCTTGAAGACCCATTTGCCCCCGCCGGCATCCGTCGCCACGGCATCGACCTCCGGCTGGTCGATCTTCGCCTTCTGGTTGACTGGGCGGGTCGGGTTGCCGTCCATGTCCCAGCGTTGGAAGGCTCCCACGTAGTTGATCTTCTCGGAGCCGGTGAGTTGGATCGTCAAGTCGACGGCCGAGGCGGAAGATGCCGAAAACAACGAGATAGCCATCAGGCCTGCCAGCCAAGGATTACCCAGACGCATCGCGGTTTCTCCCGGTCAATTCTGCCAGCCAGGCTCCCCAGCCCGGGGCGGATTGGACTGATCCTGCCCAGGCAGGTTCCAGACCCGTCCCGCGGCAAGGACTGACGCTTGAGTTGTTACGGGGCTGCGGCCTGCATCTGCTCGCGGAGCCAGCCGGGGCGATCGGTGGTGATCCCCAGCACTCCCAGGTCGGCCAGCCGGCGAGCCACGTCCGGTTCGTTGACGGTCCAGACGAGAAGCTCCATTCCGGCGTCTTTCATCTGCTTCATGAACTCGGGCGTGATCTGGCTGTCGTACTTGATATCGAGCCCGTCGAGACCTGCGGCTCTGCAGCGCTCGAGAAGTTCGAGGGGGCGATCGCTGATCGCGCCGGTTTCCTTGTCCACGTGCGGTGTCGTGTCGTAGAGCCAGTAGCATGGGACCTTGGGCATTCGCTGCTTGGCACCGATGATATTTTCCCATTTGAACGCGATGATCACAATCTGGGCGGGATACTTCGGAGATGCTTCGAGGATGGCCTGCAGGTACGGCAAGATTTCTGGATCGGATTTGATCTCGATAACCAGTTTCTTCCCCTCGGGAATCGCGTCGAGAAGGGTTTCGAGGGTGGGGATCCGTTCCCCGGCATACTTCTTGTCCTTCCACGATCCGGCGTCGAGGCTCGCCAGTTCCGCAAGGGTCCGGCCGCCCGGCTTCCAGTCCTTGCCCGTGGTCTTCTTGGTCGTCTTGTCGTGCAGGGCGATGATGCGATTGTCCTTGGTCAGATAGATGTCGATCTCGGAGGCGTCGGCACCCTGCTCGAAAGCCAGCTTGACGGAAGCCAACGTGTTTTCCGGAGCGTCGTAGGACGCGCCGCGATGGCCGATAATCTCGGTCGCACCGGCTGATGCAGACATGAGGGGCACCGTGATGAGGGCCAGGTGAACTAGGAAAACTCTTCGGTGGTGCATGGGGGTCGTCTCTCGGGTGGCAAATGGTGATTAATTGGAGTGCCTGACAAAATGTACGAGTTTCCCACGGGCATGGAGGGGAACGGTCTGTGGTCTTCTTTGCGGCTCTGAGTGGAGTTACTTCTTGGGGAGCGATTCGAGGCGTTTGATCTCCGATTCTGTGTGGGGAACCAGCGGGCTGCCGGGACAGTCGTGGAGCAACGATTGGAGCGTTGCCAGGGCCCGATCAATTCGGCCCCGTTTCTCCTCGCACTCTGCGGCAACAGCCAGCAACCGATCGGCGTAGGGAGAATCGGGATTGACGACCAGGATCTGGTCGGCCTGGGCGATGGCGGCGGCGTAGTTCTCGCGTCCCGCCCAGTAACGGGCGAATAGCAGATGCATGTATCCTTCCAGCTTCTCGGCAGGAAACTCGCGTTGCCACGCCCGAAGCTGCTGTGCCGCTTGCCCATAGCGGCCGCTCTTGAGAAACTGCTCCGTCGATCGGCTGTGCGCCCCCCGCCATGCGATTTGTTCGACGTGGCTGCGGTCCGACTGGGTCAGACGTTCCGCATCGGAGTAGTTCTTGCGGGCTCTTGCCCCGTCGCCGGTAGCGGCGTAGTAGTCGCCCCAGATGCGGTGCAGGCGGGGCACAACGTTGCCAGTCTCGCCTTGCCCGATGGCCGCGCTGGCCTTGTCCAGGAGGCTCTTGGCGTAGTCGGGCAGGAGCAGGTCGTTCAGAGCGATGTCTGCTGCTGCCAGTTGGCATTCGGCTCGCAGATCCGGGCGGGCGATCCGCTGGGAAGCCCCTTGCCAGATCTGTCCTGCCAGCCTCGAGTCGCCCAGTTGATCGCGAGCGACCGGAGCTGCCAGTTGCGCCAGTTCGAACAGCGGCTCATCCCCGTTGGCCGCCGTCTTCTCCCCGAATGCCACTTTGGCCGCATTCACCGCACGGACGAGATACTCCTCCGCCGCCTTCTCCCGCTCGGCCAATTGCCGCGTTTCCTCGGCCGGGTCGACGAGCGCTTCGCCAGTGGCATCGGCAGGTTCCTGTTTCGCGACTTCTCTTGGATTGATGATCAGTTCCGCCTTCCACAGGTAGGCCAACACCAATTGCTGAAGGGATGGCGTGTCGAGCCGGGCCGTATCGTAGGTTTCAAGAATCGGCAGGTAACGGTCCAGTTCGTGGGGGTCCTTGGGTTGATCCTGCCGCTGGTCGACCTGCAGCGTGTAGGTCGTTTCGAGCTTCTTCACCCCGCGCTGGATCGAAAGCGACACCGGGTAGAGGCCCGGGCGAAGATAAACATGCTCCGGAGCGGGCTGGTCGCTGCTCTGCCCGTCACCGAAATCCCAGAGCATTCTGGATTTGGTCAAGAGGGCCGGCGGAGACAGGTTCTGAAACTGAACGCCCATCAAATGCTGCGGATTGTCGGGCAGGGGCACACTGCCCGTGATCTCGAGGAGGAAATGGGGAAGGAACTTCTCCTGCTCTGTTTCAGGCGAACCCACGAGAACCTGGCCCACCGACTCTGCCCGGAAAACCGAAGGAGGAATCGCGACGGGAGCGGGCTTCTCGGCTTGCGGGTTGGGTTCCCAGACGGCAACCATCATGGCATTCGGACCACTGGCAGCATGGTAGTATTCGAACTTGTGTGCCCCCGGGTTCAATTCGATATCCTTGCGATTGCCCGGCATTGCCTGGCGTTCGGGACCGTGGCGGCCCGGAGCCGAAACAACCACCTGGTCGTCGATAACGAGAAAGCTGCAATCCTCGCTCGAAATCAGGAACCCGTACTTTCCCGATGTCGCAATGTTGAGAGTCCCTGAGTAACGGCTCAAAAATGGAGCAGGTGTCAGGCTGAAGGGATTGCTGCCGTGTTCCACCGAACCCACGTATCCGCTTCCGATCCGTTGGGAACTCTCGAACGCCTCCTTGACCGATTCAAAACTGTTGAGATTGCACTGACGATACTCGCGGGTCTCCAGCAGCAGGCCGCTGCCGTTCGTCCATGGAGGAACTTCATCGGCCCGCGGCGGCTTGCCTCCGTAATAGAGAAGGTATTCCCGCTGCTGCCCGGTTGTCTGAAAGGCGATCCGGCAGAGGTCACCCGGACCCTGCTGAAGAACGCGAGTCGGGATCGGCTTCCGGTCGGCGGTCACGACAAGGACGTTCTTCCCGTCGGCGCTCACCAGGCCATGATGGTGAAACTCGGCCACCCCGATTTCGATACTCTTCTCTTCGGGAACCAGGATCTGACGCACGGCCTCGAATTCCGTTCCGGCGAGCCGGAAGGTCTGCCCCTGGGCGGTTGGCAAACAGGCTGCGGCGATGAGAGCGAAAATGATGAACCGCAGCAACCGCATGGACTACCTCGATCGTTCCACTCGCTTGTGGGGGCGTTCGTAACGGAAATCCCTCCTAGCTACTAATTTAGGTGCAATGGCAGCGGATGGCAAGAATCGCGCAACGTCAGAGCGTGCAGGGGGAAATCTGGAAGTTCCACTGATCTGGGGGGACGACGTTGTGGCGTTTTTCCCGGCACGATCGCTGCAGAACGGCGCCTTGAGTAGCCCCCGTCGGCCACGTCGCCCGGCTGGGCAGCCATTCCTTGGCACGGCCCATATCGACAAGGTATTTGATTATTGGGGCTTTTGTGGTCGCGGCGACTCGTGGTCGAAGCCCTGATCGCCGGTTGGCCCTTGCCCAGGCAACCGGTTGTGGTCACAGCACGCCGGCGTGATCCGCAACAAAATCCCGCCGCTGCTGGAAAAATTCAAGGAGTTGATGGATGTCTCGTAAACCGCCAAAACTGCCCACGAGAACACAACTGCTTGTCGATCCCGAAGTTCAAGGGGCGCTGGTCGCCCGTGCGATCATCTATTGGGTGGCGTGCACTCTGAGCATCGCCCTGCTCCTGCTCTGCTGGCGGGTCCTGATCGGTCCGATCCGACCCATCTGGTTCCATCTGGAGAATATGTGGTTCTTCTACGGTCCGGCATTCATCGCCTCTCTGATTATCCTTCCCGTGGCCATCATCGACATGATTCGGGTGAGCAATCGGTTCGCAGGGCCCATGACCCGTCTGCGGCAGTCGATGCGGGCGCTGGCAAAGGGCCGAAGCGTGCCTCCCATCGAATTCCGTAAGGACGATTTTTGGTACGAGTTTGCCGAAGAGTTCAATGCGGTGGCCCGGCAGGTCGAGGAGTTCCGAGAGCGAGAAAGGCAGCAAGCCGAAGAATCTGCCGATTCCGCACTGCCCCTGGCCACAGGCGGTCATGTCTGAAACCCTGTAAGTTCGGGTTGGCCCGATTCGACTCTGTTGGAGCGTTTTTCTGGGCGCCGACCCGTTTCTCCCGTCATCCCGACCGACCGGCGTGCAGTCCAGACCGCGCAGCCCCCCATTTTCCCCAGTGGGCGCCCGCCTTTCCTCTTCCATGACGACCGGTGCGGATGCCTTGCGGGCCGCAAGTCATTCTCTTATAACATGTTAAGATCCCCGGGAAGCAAGCCGCTCGGAGATCCGACTCGTGGTCGATCTGCTGGATTGTCTTTCGGCTGGTGTGACTGGGATTTTTCTCGGTGTAACCGACCGGTCCGCCGGCGCATCGAACCAGACAGATTGATCGATAGAGCGATCAAGAGGCCACCGAGACAGAGAAGCGGCCCGAGCGATGCCCAAGCGGGAGGTTGTTCCAGTGAATTGTGAAGAACTCATGGCCGCACTCAACGAGTATGTCGACGGAAACGTCGATCTGCCCATTTGCGAGGAGTTCAAGAAGCACCTCGAGGGGTGCAACCCCTGCCAGATCGTGATCGACAACATTCGTCAGACGATCACGCTCTACAAGAACGGTCAGCCCTACGAGCTTCCCCCCGCCTTCCACGAGAAACTTTCGCAATGCCTGAAGGAACGCTGGAAGCAGAGATTTCCCGCGGCGAACCTCTGAGTTCGTTCCCGCAATAGACGCTTTTCGCCAACCACGGCAGCAAGCCGCTCATAGCCCCTCCATCTCGGCCAGGTATCTCCCCACCCAGAGTCGAGCCGTTGCGCTCGCCCAGCGCGCAAACTTTGCACACCCGTCTCGCCGCCGATCCCGGATGAGACCTGCACGACCTAACCACGAAGGATGAATCAAATGACAGACCTGTTGCTGATCGGATTGTTTCTTTTCGCCTGGATTGCCTTGAATCGTTGGATCCTGCCCGCACTGGGTATCCAGACCTGTATGAGCGGAGGTTGCTGCGGCGACTCGTGCCGTGTGCCGGCCAGGCCAATCGCGCAGTCGGGCCTGGCGAAAGAAGAGCAGGAAGTTGGATCTGCAAAGGGCCAGTGAGAAAAGGTTGCCCTCAGCAAGCAACTCAACACCAATAACACCAGATTCTATTGTGGAGGATCGACGGATGACGATCGAACGAGGACTTCGCTTGGCTGCTGGTATCGTAATTCTGCTCAGTGTCGGCCTGGCCCACTGGGTCAGCCCCTACTGGCTCTTGCTCACGGCCTTTGCCGGTGCCAACTTGCTCCAGTCGGCTTTCACGAATTGGTGTCCCATGGTATGGTTCTTGGCGCGACTCGGGCTCCGGCCGTGTGTGGCAGCCGGCAGGTAGTCGATCGCCAGCTCTGAGTCGTTCGGGTCGCCGCATCTGGGGGGCGCGGTGGCTGCGATCACAGACTGCCCCCTGAATGCTCCGAGGCGAAACTATGTCTGCCCGCAGTATCAGTTTGGCCGGAATTGCACGGTGGTCCACCAGGCTCGCGGTCCTCCTGGGCTTTGTCGCCGGGGTGATCCTGATCATGCTGGGGCTCATGGGGGAGTACATCGCCCGGATCATTGAGGAGGGCAAGGGCCGTCCCCTCTACCTGGTGGCGGAGACGGGCAACCTGGAGGACCGATCCTTCCGGGACAACGGGGACCTGACCC
>CAYSCH010000087.1:0-27455 GCA_964429355.1 uncultured Planctomycetaceae bacterium
TGAAGGCTCGCTGATGTTCGCCTCCGGAAGAAGCCCGCTGCGCTTCATTCGGTCGACCAGGGCATCGAGCGAAAGGCTGGCCTTCTCGCCCTCGGCGACCTCGCCGGCGTCGGGCCATGTGTCGTCCTGGCGGATCTTGACGTCTCCAGCGGGAGTGACAATCATGTCTGGTTCAGCAGGCTGGGCGACTCCCTCCGGAGGTTGCAGATCAGGGAACGAGATAGCGAAACCACTCATCAACCCGAGTTTGGTTTGCTCTGTCGAGGCTTGCTTGAACTCACCCAGGATGGACTGCGGCACTTGAAGTTCAACCCGATGGGTGGACGTCTTCACGTCACCCCGCACAAACAGGCAAGTGAAAAGGAATTCACTGGGCCGGGTTATCGGAGAGCCCCCGGGCATGAAGGAACCGAGGGCTCTTGCCTCGAACACGACGGGCGTGGATGCATACACCATCGCATCGAACCCTTGCAGCGCGGAATACGCGCCATGGACGATTCCCATCTCACGCTGATACTGGTTCCAGAAGCAGTGGTTGTATTCGGTCATACAGAATGGCCGGTCTGCAAATTTCGTACCCATCATGCCGCGCAAATGAGGCACCGCGTCGCCCACCGAGCTGGTTTGCGGGCAGATGGCCCCAGCGCCTCCACGCCAATCCCCCCAGGGCATTGCATAAAACTGATTTCGGATCGCCATCGTTGTGTATTCGTATCGTGCTGCATGGTCTCCCCACCACTGCGACAGGCTATAATGGGCGACCAATCCATCGTATCCGATGCGTTTGAGATTGGCCGTGTACCAAGCGATGTTTTCGCGGGCCAGTTCAGTCACGAAGAAAGTAAAGTCTTGATCGCTTGGACTCGATCCGATTCCGGTCCAGTTGAACAACGGCGGTACGAACGAGATGTTCTCCGCCGGCGTCACCACCTGGTCGAAAGAGATCATGGCGGCGTCTCCCCATGCCTTGGCCAGGGCTTCCGGCGTTTGATACTTCTTCTCAAGCCACTCGCGGAATCGCTGGTGCAACGCTTCTTTGACTTCCTCAGACGAAATGTGACGAGCCAACAGACCCGATTCCTGTTCATTATAGGGTTCGATGCAGGCAATGACCGGATCGTCCTTCCACGCCAATCCGGTGTAGGGATTGACATGGTTCATCAGAGTCTCAGCCGCATAGAGCCAGATTCGGCGCACTTCAGGATCCCCCAAAAACATCCGCGCCTTGAAGTCGCATTCTTTGCTCTGAATTGCAGGATTATAATTCAGTGGAGGAGGTACCTCCTGAAAAAGCCCGTAACCCAGCAAGGTCAGATGCAGGTAAATCCCTTGTTGGCCCATCCGGGCGACCAGGTAATCAACCTTATCGAACAGTTCCGGACTGATGCTTAGGCTTTTGTCCGGCGACATGAGGTCTATATCGAATATTCGAAAGAGATTGTACCCCTGATTTCTGGACGACCGGATAAAACGGTCCACACCCTCTTTCCAGTTTGTGCCCTCGCCAAACCAGCTATAGGTGTTAACGCTCATGGCCGCATCATCCACCACATGGAATATGAATCCCTTCAATTTGACCAACTTTTCAGGGTTGCCCTTGGCAACCAGTTTCCCTGAGGGCCCGATGACAAGTCGCGGCAACCGTTTGCTCCCTGCGGGCGGTCCGTCCACCAACGGCACGGCGGTCGCCGCGCTCAAGTCCAAGGCGCTGCCGGCCTTCACCAGCACGTCGGATGTGTCCACCACCTTCCATTGCGCGTTCGCTTCGAATGTCAACCTCTCTTCGGCGATGGCCGCAACAGTAGACGCTGCCACAGCCACGTAACAACTCGGGAGAAATAGACTTCTAGCGACGGCACAGGCTACGCACATCAAACCGAGTGGCTTATTCTTCATGACGGTCTCCCATTGTGGGCACCTGTTCACGGGCCTCAGAAACATTCTGACAGATTATCCCGGACGGTACAAACTACAAACGCGACAATCGCTAATGCGACCTTGTTGTCAACAGTCTAGCTGCGAAAAGCAACCAGAAGACTCTTGCAGGCTTCTTTGCTGAACAGCAGATTTGTTTCCAAAAAGAACCTTCGTTAAGGACCGGGCCGCTCCAGGCTCAGTCT
Source organism: uncultured Planctomycetaceae bacterium (assembly GCA_964429355.1). GTDB lineage: Bacteria > Planctomycetota > Planctomycetia > Pirellulales > Thermoguttaceae > JAAYAY01. The sequence goes on from CAYSCH010000087.1 coordinate 2,121, forward strand.
ACGGTGAGCTCGAAGAACGAAGTTGGGCCGTGCTCCAGACTCGCGGTGTCGAGATGGATCTTGAGCCGACCATCTTCCCAGGCGAGCGGCAAACGTTCTCGACGCGCCCCGTTGAGGCCAATCGCATAAAGGGCCATGTTTTCTCCGTGGGCGTTCTGCAACGTCGCGTCCAGACGCCCGACCTTCATCAACGTCGGCAACGTGCCGTAGTCGAACATCTTCGTACGATCGGGCGTCACCACCATGCCGGTGTTGGCGGTCTCGGTCGTATAGAGCAGGACCATCCGCTGGCTTTCCGCGAGATCCTTCCCATCCACGGCGCAAACGCCAACCATGGCCGGAGTATCGCTGCCGATCACTTCCAGCCGCCCGACCAGTTCGCCTCGGCCGGCCTCCAAGGTCACGGCCTCGCTGAAGCGCGTGGCCACCTTGAGGAGATTTTCCTTGGCTCGCAAGGTGATCTCACCAGTATCGCTCTGAAATACTCCCTTTGAAGGCTCGCTGATGTTCGCCTCCGGAAGAAGCCCGCTGCGCTTCATTCGGTCGGCCAGGGCATCGAGCGAAAGGCTGGCCTTCTCGGCATCGGCATCGGTGACCACCTCGGTCCAGTTGGTGTTCTGGCGGATTTTCACGCCGCCTGCAGGAGTGACAATCATGTCTGGTTCGGCAGGCTGGGCGACTCCCTCCGGAGGTTGCACACCGGGGAACGAGATGGTGAAACCATTCATCAGCCCGAGTTTGGTCTGCTCTGTCGAGGCTTGCTTGAACTCGCCCAGGACGGACTGCGGCACTTGAAGCTCAACCCGATGGGCGGACGTCTTCACGTCACCCCGCACAAACAGGCAAGTGAAAAGGAATTCACAGGCTCGGGTTACCGGAGAGCCCTCGGGCTGGAAGGAACCGAGGCGTTTTGCCTCGAACACGACGGGAGCGGAAGCATATACCAGCGCATCGAATCCTTGAAACGCGGCATAGGCGCCATAGACGAGTCCGAACTCACGTTGATACTGGTTCCAGAAGCAATGGTTGTACTCGGTCGTACAGAATGGCCGGTCCGCAAATTTCGCACCGAACAAGATACGCATATAGGCCGCGGCGTCGCTCAGCGAACTGTTTTGGGGGCAGGTTACTCCATCGCCTCCATGCCAATTTCCCCATGGAAACGCAAAAAACTGATTTCTGATCGCCATGGTTGAGTATTCGTATCGTGCTGCATGGTCTCCCCACCAATTTGGCAGGCTATAATGGCCCACCAATCCATCGTAGCGGATGCGTTTGAGATTGGCCGTGTACCAAGCGATGTTTTCGCGGGCCAGCATAGTGCAGAAGAGTACAAAGTCCTGATCGCTTGGACTCGATCCTATTCCGGTCCATTCGAAATACGGCGGCACGAACATAAGGCTCCGCGCCGGCGCCGCCACCTGGTCGAAAGAGATCATGGCGGCGTTTCCCCATGCCTTGGCCAGGGCTTCCGGCGTTTGATACTTCGCCTCCAGCCATTTGCGGAATTGCTGGTTCATTGTTTCCAGGATTGCGTCGGACGTATAGAAATGGGCCAGCAGTCCGGATTCCTGTTCATTATAGGGTTCGATGCAGGCAATGACCGGATCGTCCTTCCACGCCAATCCCGTGTAGGGATTGACGTGGTTCATCAGAGTCTCAGCCCCATAGAGCCAGATTTGGCGCACTTCGGAATCCCCCAAAAACATCCGCGCCTTGAAGTCGCATTCTTTGCTCTGGATTTGAGGATTGTACTTCAAAGGAGGAGGCACCTCCTGAAAAAGCCCGTAACCGAGCAAGGTCAGATGCAAGTAGATCCCTTGTTTGCCCATCTGGGCGATCAGGTAATCAACTTTGTCGAGAAGTTCCGGACGGATGCTCAGGCTTTTGTCCGGCGACATGAGGTCGATATCGAATATTCGAAAGAGATTGTACCCTTGAATTCTGCACGACCGGACATAGCGGTCCACATCCTCTTTCCAATTTGCGCCCTCGCCAAACCACCCCATACCATCAACACTCATGGCCTCATCATTCACCACATGAAATATGAATCCTTTCAATCGGACCGGATTATCGGGCTTGCCTTTGGCGACCAGTTTCCCAGAGGGCCCGATGACAAGCCGCGGCAACTGTTTGCTCCCGGCAGACGGTCCGTCCACCCACGGCACGGCGCTTACCGCGCTCAAATCCAAAGCGCTGCCTGCCTTTACCAGCACACCCGAGGTGTCCACCACCTTCCATTGCGAGTTCGCTGTGAATGTCAAGCTCTCTTCAGCGATGGCCGTAACCGTAGATGCTGCCACAGCCACATAACAACCCAGCAGGAATAGAGTTCTCGCGCCGGCACAGGCCGCGCACATCAAGCCGGTTGGCTCTTTCTTCACGACAGTCTCCCATTGTATTGAGTGGTGAATGAGGAACTGGCATTGCCGCTCAGTCGGCCGAATCGCGGGTGGCACAGGATCTTGAACCTGTGTGGCGCAGCCAGGGGAGGTCTCGTTGGGTCATCCAATTCAATGAATCGTCAGGCCGGCCAGGGCTTTGTCACTTGCATCAGCGTACGGAACGCCAACGCCTATGCGACGACGGCCTGGTACGGGGCCATTGTGGTCAATCGAACAGCCGCAGGCAACCTCCTGGGACTCTGTCCCCCCGGTTCAAGAACCGGGGCCACCCGCGGCGCACGCCGCTATGCGGCGTGCGCCGGTCCAATAACTGAAGTGGAAACGGTGGGGCGCATTAGCTGTCAATCGTCGCTTCCACCCACACAAGGTGGGTGGCGGCGTCTGAATTCCTCCCCAAATCATGCAAGGCTATTTGGAAGCCGGCAGGCTGGGTTGACATGGTGAGCGGCGGCGGTATCCTCAGTGGCAGCGGGATGGGGGGCACTGGACGGTCCGGGAAAGAAGGAACTTGGGTGGAATCCATAGTTGGGCAGGATGTCTCACATGCACCGTATCATTCTCCTGGCGTTTGCGGCATTTCAGGTTCTCGCTGCAGGGCAAACGGCAGTCGCGCAAGAGGTGTTGTTCGAGGACACCTTTGACAACGCTTTGTCGCCCAGGTGGAGTATCGTCGGTCTGAAAAAGGACGATTACCGCGTTAAAGATGGCGGCCTGGAAATGCGCGTGCAGCCAGGAAAGGCGACAAAGGATACGCCGATGTCGATGGTACTGCTTCCGTTTGACACAACGGAAACCGTGACAGCGTCGGTCGAATTGACGCTCATCGATCGATTTACGGAGCCCTGCGAATCCGCGGGGCTCTTCCTGACCGACGAGGGTAGCCGTGAGTTTGGTGCCCAGAAAATGAACTTGAATGGGCATTTGGTATTTTCGCCGAGTAAGGTTGAGTTTATCGGCAAGGAGGGAGACGAAGGTGATCCTCAGCAATATGCTCTGAAATTCTGGCCCGCAAATGACGAATATGGGGCGCTACGGATCATCGTTCGCGGCAACTATGGTTATTTTCAGGTTGGCCCGTCCACGGATGGCAAGTATCTCGATTTCTTTCATTCCGCACTCAGCCCCAATGAACCAAAGCGAGGGTTCTGTTTAAGTGCTTCTGGCGGACCGACGGACAAGGAGCACTGGGTGCGATTTGATAACTTCCGCGTTGTTCGGAACTAAAGAAGAGACGAACAGAATGTTGGACCGAAGCCCTCGTTCGGCCACCAACCGGACTAACGACATGAGCGGTTACCAAATCATCGAGACCGATGCCGACAACATCGGCGGTTGCGGCCACTGTGGCAACAAAAACGCCAACAACCTGGGGCATCGTCGGAAAACGACTTGGCTCAAGGAGTGCTATGCGGAGGGCCTGAGATACAAGGTGCTCCGCTCAGAGAAGTCCGGTGATGTTGGAATGATCGAGTACGCCCTCGGCAATCATGCGTGGCGGCCCGTGGAGGCGGACGGCTACCTGGTCATCCATTGCGTGTGGGTCTACGGCCAGCACAAGGGGAAAGGGCTTGGGTCTCTGCTGCTGGAGAGTTGTCTCGAGGACGCCAGGAAGAGCAAGTGCCGAGGGGTGGCCGTCGTGACCAGTTCCGATAGTCTCATGGCCGGAAGTGATTTGTTCCTCAAAGCGGGTTTTGTCGTGGTGGACCGCACGATCGGCAGCAGTGAGGCATCGGCGGCCCCCTATGAACTACTCGTGAAGAAATTCAAGAAGACGGCCCCTGATCCTCGGTTCATCGTCCAGCGGGAGCGGCTACTCAAGAGGTACCGGAAGGGCCTCACGATCCTGGCTGCCGATCAGTGCCCATATGCTGCAAAATCGGTGGAGAGGATTGCGGAGGCGTCGAGGACGTTGGGACTCGAGCCGAAAGTGGTTCGAGTGGAGAGCGCCAAGGCGTCGAGGGAGCTTCCAACGCCCTATGGCGTGTTCAGCATCATCTGCGATGGCAAGCTCATCGCACACCGTCCGATCAGTGCCACGAGATTCATGAGCATCATGCGGAGGAATGGAGGAGAGATGCTCAAGGGATGCTCTTCCTGCTGGTAAACAGAACTTGACTAACGCCGGACATTAGTTAAGCTTTCTTTACCAACACTCTCGCTCGTCAAGGAGGCTTAACCAGTCATGGCCAGAAAGACGGGGACGTATCGAACTACGAAGTACGCCCAGGAGTCGGTGCGTGCTTTCCTCCCCTATCCCCTGCCGCCGAAGAATCCCCCCTTGCACATCGATGGCCCGGTTCTTGAACTGCACAGCGAGGCCCTGGCTGCTCTTGGACGACTGGAGTTGGCCGGCGCGATGGTTCCCAGCCCCAGCTGGTTCCTGTACGGATTCGTACGGAAAGAGGCGGTCGTTTCGTCGCAGATCGAGGGCACTCAGGCAACCCTGGAAGATCTGATCGCTTTCGAGGCGACCCGACAGGCCGACCGCACGGCCGATGTCGAGGAAGTGAGCAACTACGTCGCCGCGCTCACGTTGGCCCGTGAGGAGATGCGTCGTCCCAAGGGGCTGCCCTTATGCATGCGGCTGCTCTGCAAGGCCCACGAATGTCTGCTGAAAGGAGTGCGAGGTGCAGAAATGCAGCCCGGTGTGATTCGCACCTCGCAGAACTGGATCGGCGGCAGCCGGCCCGGAAATGCAGCCTTCGTGCCGCCCCCACCCGATGCGGTTCCCGAGGCATTGGCCACACTCGAACAATGGATTCACGGCAAGGACACGTTGCCGCCGCTGGTACGGGCGGGCCTGGCGCATGTTCAGTTTGAGACGATTCATCCATTCCTGGACGGTAACGGACGAATCGGGCGATTGCTGGTTACTCTGCTGGTGGAACACTGGAATCTGCTTTCATCACCGCTGCTGTACCTGAGCGTGGCGTTCAAACGGAGCCGCCGGGAGTATTACGAGCGTCTGGCGGCCGTGCGTACGGACGGGGACTGGGAGGGCTGGACGGCCTATTTTCTCCGCTGCGTGCATGAGGCGGCCGAAGATGCCGTCGGGACCGCACATCGATTGTTCAGGCTCCTGGCAGACGACCGCCAGAGGTTCTTGCAGCATGAGGCGGCGACGCTTTCGGCCGTTCGCCTGCTTGATCTCTTGCCCGAACATCCCATGATCACCCTCCCCGACACCATAGAGCTCGTGGGCCTGACGAAACCGACGGCCAACAAGGCAATCGCGGCCCTTCGCGAGGCAGGTATCCTTCACGAGGTCAGCGGGAAACGCAGGAACCGCGTCTACTCCTACGACGCCTATCTGAAGGTTCTGTCTGAAGACACGGACACTGCGCCTGGATAGGATCACCGTTGCGTCGCCCTCCGGCGAACAACTGCTGGGTTGACATGGTGAGCGGGGCGGTATCCTCAGTGGCAGCGGGGCGGGTTGACACTGGACGGTTCGGGTAACGGAGTATATTCGCGATGGGGAAGTCATTGCTCGATGTCGGCCGCCGATGAAGCGGAGCTTCGAGCACTTCTTGGCGTCGATGTGAGCGACTGGAATACCGGTCAGGCGGTTCGTGCCTCAGGGGGTGCCACCCAAATGATGAGGTGGGCATCTGGGGCGATGCGGCCACGCCCTTCGTGCCTCAGGGCGTGCCACCCCGGGGGTCTCGGTCTTCGCTGACGTTGATTATGGCACGAGGGTGTTGCGGAGAAAGATGTGGAGATTTCCGTTCCAGGGTTTGGTGCAGATGTCGATGTCGCCGTCTTGATCGACGTCGGCGGCCTTGGCCTCGTGGCAGCGCTTGCCGGTCAGGATCAAGTGCTCCTGCCAACGGCCGGCCTTGCCGTCGAGATTCTCCCAGATGAAACACTGGTGAGGTTCTGTGGATAGAGGGCCGCCGCCGGAGAAGACGTCGAGGTCGCCGTCGTTGTCGAAATCGGCCAGCGCGAGGGAATGGAAATCCTGCTGCGTGTGCTCGGGGGAAATCGGCCGGTAGCGCCACTGGCGGCCTTGCTCCGAGTTTTCGAACCAGAAGACCCGGCCGTCGGTGCAATCGGCCTCGGCCTGGACGACGTCGTTGTCGCCATCGCGATCCATATCGAAGACCCAGCTCTTCAGCGCCAGACCGAATCGATCGGGGCGGCTTCCGCCGGCGGGGACGAGCGTGGCATGCAGGCTCCAGGTGAGTCCTTTGCCGTCGGCGTTCTCGAACCAGGCATCGCCGCGGACGATGTCGTTGTCGCCATCGCCGTCGAGATCGCCTACGCCCTTGGGATCGACGCCGCCGTGGATGCCTTCGCCGACCTTGTGTTCGGTCCACTTCTCCGTGGGCGGATCTGGAATCGAATACCAGGCCACCAAGACGTGGGCCTTGTTGTCGCTGCAGGCGACCAGATCGAGCCGTCCGTCGCCATCGATATCGGCGGCAACGTTGTCGTGGCAGGAGATGGCGCCGTTTTCGAAGCGTTCGAACTGTTCCGTTTGCGGCTTGCCGGTGTTTCGATACCAGGCGGTGCCTGAAACCTGATCGATCCAGCCATCGCCGTCGATATCGAAGGCACAGCCGCCGACGTCGGTCTTGGCGCCTTCCCCCATGTCGTGCCGGATCCAGCGATCGGGATTCTGATACTCGAACCACCACATCTTGCCCGACTGGCCGACGACCCAGTCGAGATCGCCGTCCTTGTCGATATCCACCAGCGAGGTCTGGCCCATGGAATGGCCGACCTGGGCGATTTCGTGGCACTGGAATGTGGGGAAGGCGTCGGCGGCTGATGCCACCGCTGATAAGGGCAATACTGCCAGGAGAGAGAGCAGAAAGGGGGTGGTCTTGGGAATCATGGTTTGGGCTCCCGCGATTTGGCCAGTACTCTTTGCGAGGCGGTGTCGGACGACACCGCACGAAGAGCCAGTATACTCGACGGCGAGGGAGAAAGGGATTTGGAGCGGCTGCCAGAACTGCCGATTGTTTTGGAGAACGCAGGCTAGAGGCTGGACACCACAGAAGCGCGGGGCAAGCCCGGCAAGCCCACGCGGCTATCATGGTGACGACCGAGTGTTCTGACGGAAGCAGGCTAAAGCCTGGACTCCAACGGCAGGCAGGCCGGGCCGATGGGGTCGAAGGTCTTGTAGGTGAGGATGAACTCCTGGTGGCCGAGGGCCTCGCTGCGGGTGGGGGTGCCAGAGGCGGCTGCTGTGACCTGGTCGACGATTTCGTGACCCACTTCGTCGAGGGTAGCGTTTCCTTCGAGGATGCGGCCGGCGTTGACGTCCATGTCGCCCTCCATGCGGCGGAAGGTGTCGGGGTTGGCGCAGACCTTGATGACCGGGGAGATGGCGGAGCCGACGACCGAGCCACGGCCGGTGGTGAAGAGGGTCAGGTGGGCGCCGGAGGCGATCATTTCGACGATCTCGGCGTTGTCGGAGATATTGGGGAAGCCGAAGCGGGGCTGGCCATCGGGCACCACGTCCATCAGGTACAGCCCGCCGCGGGGCGGGATGTCGCCGGGCTTGATCAGCCCGGAGATGGTCGACTTGCCGCTCTTGCTGTAGGCGCCGAGGGATTTTTCTTCGATGGTCGTGAGGCCGCCGTCGGCGTTGCCGGGGGCGAAACTGCTGTGACCAAAGGTGGTGTAGTAACGGGCGGCTTTCTCGACGGAGGCGATGATTTCGCGGCCGAGCGGTTCGGTAGCGGCGCGGTCGGCCATGAAGTGCTCACAGCCGATAAGCTCGCCGGTCTCTTCGAAAATGACGGTTGCCCCCTGGTCGACGAGGAGGTCGCTGGCCCGGCCGACAGCCGGGTTGGCTGAGAGGCCGCTGGTGGCGTCGGAGCCGCCGCAGATGACGCCCACGATCAGGTCGCTGACGTTCATCGCTGCGGTGGGCGTGGTGTCGAGGGCCGGGAGGGTCTCGTCGATCCACTGGCGGCCTTCGCGGATGGAGCTGGCGGTGCCGCCGGTTTCCTGAATGACGAGGGTGTGGACGGGCCGTCCGCTGGCCTGGATCGTGCGTGCCAGGCCGGAGCGGTCGAAACTCTCGCAGCCGAGGGAGACGAGGAGGGCGGCGCCGACGTTGGGATGGGTGGCGAGCCGGCGCATGATCCGATCGGCATAGGCATTGGGGAAGCAGCCGGGGAAGCCGATGAGGTGAACCTGGCGATCGCGGAAGGACCAGGCGATCTCGCGGGCCACATGGTGGGCGCATTCGACGAGGTAGGCGACGATGACGACGTTGCGGATGCCTTTACGGCCGTCGGAGCGGAGGTAGGATTTCATGAGTACTCCCTCATACCACATCGAAAGCGGCGTGTGACGCAAAGCTCTGCTTAATCCTATTGAGCACGATGATCGTACCGGTATTACTTCCGTCTGCGTTCATTTCCGGTCATCCTGGCAAGAATGTGAAGTGCGTAAAGGACGACGACACACCAAAGCAGAAGTGGACTTTTATGTTCAGTGACGCTGAAAGCGTAGATGACGAGTGCTAGAAAGCCGCATTTCAGCAGGAAATCTTCTCGCATGACACCACCAAAGAATGTCAAATCGTTTCGTAGTTGGCGCCGCGGGCGTAGGTGGGGAGGTAGTCGCTCTTGAGGTTGTGGGTGTGGACGTACTGGCCGGGGCGGATGGGCTGGGTGGCGGAACCGATCGGGGCGCCATACTTGAGGACTTTCTCGCCAACGGCGATCGGGCGGACGGCGATCTTGTGGCCGGTGGGGACTTCTTGGGGGATGGTCACATCGCGACCGTCGATCTGGATGGTCTCGCCGGCCTGGATGGTGGTACGGGCGGCACAGATATTGTCGTCCGGGGAGAGCTGGAGGAGGCGGGGGTCGGTCATGGTAGAGGTCAGAGGTCAGAGGTAGGTCAGAGGTCAGGGGACAGGGTCATTTAGCCGTAGCCTAGTTCGTCGAGTTCGTCTTCGTCGAGGCCGTGGTGGTGGGCCAGTTCGTGGAGGACGGTGACGCGTATCTCTTCGAAGAGGGCGTCGTCGGTGAGGCGTCCGTAATTGGAGCGGGCGGCGGAAAGGATGCCTTCGCGATAGATGGTGACCACGTTGGGCAGGTTGCCTGAGTGGAGGATGCTTTCATCGGTGATCGGAATGCCGGTGAACAGCCCGCACAACTGATCGCGGCGACGGGCACCGGTGCTGCGCATGACCTCCTGCGACGGATAGTCCTCCACATGGATGGGTACCCGCTCGATGAGCTCGTGGATGTAGTCGGGCAGTTCGTCGAGCACCTCTTCAAGGAGGCGGTCGAAGCGATCGCGAATGGCCTGGTTCATCGGTCAGGGGTCAGAGATCAGAGGTCACTGGTCAGAGGTCACTGGTCACTGGTCAGGGGTCAGGAAGCGGTCGTTGGTGCGGCGGGGACGGGCGTGGGAGGGGGAACGGGTGCAGGTGCAGGGGAAGACGCGGGAGCGGCGTCCTCGGATTCGTGTGGCGCGGGCCGGGGAATGGGATGGAGCATGAGGACTTCGGCGTGGACGTTGAGGGTTTCGGGGAGGATCTGTATTTCGGCCTTCAGGCCGCGGAACCAATTCAGGGGCGGGGCCACGAAGCCCTCGGGGGCGGGCTCCGGCAGGAGGCCGCGGGACGACGGGCCGACGAGGGCGGGAGATGTCCACCACTGGAGGCCGGAGGATTCTTCCAGGCGGTATTGCCCGCCGAGGGGGCAGATCAGTCTGGCATCGAGGATGTCTTCGGCGGTCGCGAGGCATTCCGCAACGGGCACGCCGAGTTGCTGGTTCAACTGGTGCATGAGGCGAAGGTTACCGCGAGAGGTTTCGGCGGTTCGGGCATAGCCGAGGTCATTCAGAAGCGGCATGATTCGGGCCCGGGTGACGTCGCCCACGTCGAGGCGGAACTGGGCCGGTTTTTCGGCTTCCAGATAACGGAGCTGGGGAGCCAGGTCGGCCAGGACCTGCTGCTGGAAGGAGAAGAGGGTAAAAGTACCCATGGAGAGCCGCCATCCACCGAGGGCGTTTCGGGCATAGCCGGCCGGATCGGTGGGGGAGAACAGTCCGAAGTTGAGGAGGCCGAGAGGGCCGAGAGGGCCGTCGGCTCCCAGGTAGCCAACGAGGAGATTGCGGAAGATGCCGCCGGGCAGAAGACCGCCTTCCTGGGGAATTGCCGGCGGGTTGACGTCCTGGAGGCCGCCAAAGATCCGCTGATCCTTCAGAACCGCCTCGAAGGATCCGAGGTTCTGCGGTATGGGGGCGAGCTGGTAGGTATCGGCCGGGCCGAACCGTTGCTGGAGGCGATCGAAGTTGGATCGCGAGAAGGGCATCATGCGTGCGTCGACGACCACCTTCTCCAACTTCTTTTCGGGGTTCGATCGCTGGACACCGATCACGACGGGATCGAGATTGCCCCAGTTCCGGCCATAGTATTCCACGAACTGCCGGTAGTCGGCGGCCTCGGTGGCAGTCACGTTCTCGACGGACACATCGAGGATCGGCAGAAACGCCCCCCGCCGGCCGCGGAGTGAATCGTAGACGTCTCCGTCGCGCAGGACGGCACGGCTCCCATCAGGACGGGGGCCAAACTCGGCGGGGAGGAAGCCGTTTTTGACCAGGGCCTCAATGGAAGCATCGGGGGCCGCTTCGGAGCGGGCGGCGAGCCGGGCCAGCTTGACCAGTTCAATGTCGGCAATGGCCTGCAGGCGACGGCGGGTTTCGATCCGATAGCGGGGGCTCACCAGATGGTCGAAGAAGGGCTCCGACATATAGATGAAGACGGTGTCGCTTCGCTCGATGGGGAATAGGTGCCGGGCATGGCGGAAGGCCGGGAGCGATCCGAGGGCTGTCGCCTGATCGGCGCCGGTTTCCAGGAATCGTTCCATCAGGCGGCGTGAACGGGTGACGAAGTGGAACATTCCATCGACGGCGTAGAAGGAGCGGACGCGCCCATCGGGTGTGGAGAGAAGAGAAACGTCGCGTCCGGCGATCTTGACGGTTTCTTCGGCCACTTCCTTGTCGGCCTGGAGCCGCTCGGCACGCTGGCGTTTGAAATCGGCGCCGAGGACCAGATTGTTCTTCGCATGGAAGAGGAGACCGAAGCAACCGCCGTCCTGGAAGTAGATGTCGGTGCCGACGATCGCCACGTCTTCGATGACCGTTGGGCCGAGGAGGCGGGCCATGGCCGACTGCTGGAGGATCAAGGCCTCTTCCATGCGTCGCGACATACCGTAGTCGAGTCCGCGGAGCGAGAGGAGGTTCTGGGCATCTCCGCCCCATGTCTTGAGCGTGTCCTGGAGCCAGAGGAAGTTCAGGAAGGTGCCGAAGCGGATGTAGATGCACTCGGCCGGCACATGCATGGCCATAGGCTCGATCTTGACGTCGTCGGGCACTTCCGGAACCGGCGCGGCTGCTGCAGGGATTGGGGCCGGCAGAGGCTGATCGGCCGGTTCGAGGAGGGATTGGTCACCGAGGATGCGGCGCCGTTCGAACTGGATCTTGACCTGCTCGGCTACCAGCGAGAGGCCGACCTTCTCGTCGATGTCTTTGAAAAGGATCCCCTTTCGGTCGGCGGCGGGTGGTTCCAGGCCATGGCGACGGGCGATGGTGGCGGTCATGTAGTTCTGGACGACGGGGGGATAATCGTCTTTGTGCTCGAGCAGGCCCGGGCGGTCCGTATACTGGCGCCACCAATCGGCCAGGAGCCGCTCGTAGGCACGGTCGCCAGCACGCAGCGGCACGGTCAAATAGTCGGTGCGGGTTGACTGGATCGTCACCTCAAGCGGCTCGGTTCCTTGGAAGAGGAAGTAGATGACGGCGGTGGGAGGCCGGTCGAGCAGGCCGCCGAGCAACTGGCCAATCGCGCGCCCTCGCCTGGGGAGTCGGTTGGTGACCATGCCGGGGATTTCGCGGACCACGCCGGGGATTTGCTGGCGCTGGATGGCGGGGTAGAGAACACGGCCGTTGGGCTCGGAGATTGCCAGTCCTTGGACTCCCAGGAGGGGCGAGTACTGATCCTCAGGCAAACGGACCTCGATCCGGCCGACGCCGAAGGGTTCGCCGGGTATGGCCTCGACTCGGTACTGGGCCACGGCTGTCTGGACCACGCCCAGAAGGAGAATTGCGATTGCTCCGAGCCACGTTGTTCCGAAATGCATGTCTCAAACCTCCATGGATGCACGACCGATTCCGCGACCTCATTCTACCGTCAGACGATCGGGGACCAAGGGCTGCCGGCAGCGCAATTTCTTTTGTGAGGCGGACTTCCCGATTTGTGCCGGTGGCCGATATGATGGTTATTCGTTCGTCAAACCTTGTTTCACCGGGACGGGCTCGGGGTGGGGACGGTGATCGGCAAAGGGCTGTTTTTGACCTCTTGGAGGCAATCTAGGTGCCTCGAACACCAAGCGTCATGACTATCAGAACTCGACTTACTCTTCCCCCCCTCTGCGAGTGGATTCGCCGTGTGGACGACCACGCGGAAGCGAGAATCGTGTTGCTCAACCGGGCGGTGGCGGTTCTAGGGAGAGAGTGCGAGGCATCCGAGGACGAGCGAATCGAGCTTGCGAAAAAACTCGAACGTTGGCGCTACCAGCACATGAATGCGAGGGGGGCGGTGATCGGGGACGACGACAAGCGATTGCTGGACGCTCTGGACCGGACGGCCAACGAGCTTCTTGGCGGGGGACCGGTCCGCGAGCCTCGCAGGACGAGGGAGCTCCTGCAGGACGAGTCGCTTATGACGGGGCGGATTGCCGAGGCGAGCGAAATGCTCGGGGAATCGTATCCCCTCGACGATTTGATCGAGCAGGCCAGGGCGATAACGATCGAGCGGTTTGGTGATCCCGCTTCGACGGAGACACCGGGGGCCGATCGGCGGATGCTGCTGTATGCGCCGCTCTATCTCTCGAATCACTGCATCAATTACTGCACCTACTGCGGTTTCCGCCATCCGCTCCAGATCGACCGGGTCCACCTTCGCTTCGACGAGGCGAAGGCCGAGGCCGATATTCTGATCGGTAGGGGTTTTCGCCACATACTAGTTTTAGGGGGTGATTTCCCACGATGGACGACGCCAGAGTACTATGCCGAGGTGATCGGGTACCTGACCGAACAGGGGGTTTCGGCGGCGGTGGAAATCGCGCCGCAGTCGACTGCCGGTTATAGGAAGCTGGTGGAGGCGGGGACCTGCGGGGTGACGCTCTACCAGGAGACCTACGACGAGCGGCGCTACGGGGGGTATCATCCAAGGGGGACGAAGGCGGCGTATGACTGGCGTTTTGAGGGGCTGGATCGGGCAGCCGAGGCGGGCATGAGGCGGCTGGGATTGGGGATTCTGCTGGGACTGGCCGATCCGGCCGAGGATCTCGGAGCAATGATGCGCCACGCTGCCTATCTCCAGGGGCGTTATCCGGACCGGACGATCGCCTTCAGCCTTCCGCGGATTCACGATGCGCCCGAGGGATTCCGGCCGCCCTTCGAGGTAGACGATGATCATTTCATCCGCTACTACTGCGTGCTGCGGCTGGCCTTTCCGGACTCACCGCTGGTACTTTCGACCCGGGAGAACGCGGAATTGCGGGATCGGCTGGCAACGATCTGCATCACCCAGATGTCGGCAGGGAGCAGCACGGCCCCGGGGGGCTACCAGTGCACGGAGTGCGAAGGTTCGCGGGAGCAGTTTCCGGTGACGGATCATCGCTCGGTGGAGACGGTGGCCGGGTGGCTCACGGAGCACGCATTTCGATTGACCTGGGAAATCGCGACGGAGTAGAGTGGGGGGAGAGACAGGTCCTCTGCGCGGGAGGAGCTTCGCGTGACGACGCCACGAACACGATGGCAGCCGCTGAATCGAATACCGATTGTGGAAGTGCCGCTGAACCGGGTTCCGATGGTGGGGGTGCCTCGTAATTTCGCTACAGGTCATCTGCTGGCCATGGTGACGCTGTTTGCGTTAATGTTCAGCGTTCTCGCGTATCAGGAGGCGGGGCGTGAGTGGTACGTCATGTGGGGTGTGTTTATTGCGTCCGTCATACTGGGACAGATGTTTCTGTTTGGCGGCAAGAATCCGCGGGTTGCGTCGTGCGTGGTGGGCGCTTGCGCGGCGCCCATTTTGCTGGTGGGGGTGTTGATTGTCGAGGAGGGGCCCGAATTGGTGAGGAACGGGTGGATGGAGCTCCCGCTGGTTCTGATCGGGTACATGATTCCGGCGGCGTGCGTTGGAATAGGGTTGGGGTACCTGGTCGGCACGGTGTGCGCTGGGGTCTTCCTGGTGTCCGAACACAAGTGGGATGCCGGGAAGATCATCACGGCCGAGCCGATCGTGGCGGAGGTTGTGCGGGAGGGAGACGAAACGCAGGAAAGCAGTCTGGACTCGGAGGGGAGTTCTGACGGCGATCCGTGGAGCAAGCCGTAGAGCCACGTCAGTGGATCTCGACCACGGAGCTGAACCGGTGGGTGGGGGTTGGCCGGGAGGGGGCGAAGTTGCGGAGGTCGTCGACGGTGAACCGAATATGGTCGCCGGTGGCGGTCTTGAGGCAGCTTTCGGTGATCGAGCGGAGTCGGGCGGGATCGACGTGGGCACGGGCGTTCACCAGCAAACGGGCACTGGACGCCGAGGGTTCGACGTTGCCGCGAATCGAGGGCTCCCCGCGGTTGCTGGTGAGGTTCGCCATCAGGGTCCCGCGGCCGTCGGTCAGGTGGAGCTTCAAGTGAGCCACTTCCGCACCGGAGGCCTGAAATTCGCGGCGCATGGCGTCCATGAAAGTCTGACAGAAACCGGCCCAATCGGCAGGGCACGCGCCCTCGAGCTGGACGGTAGCGTTGAGCCAACCGAGGGCGGCCTCGCCATCGGCATAGAGGTCGTAGTCGACCGCGGTGATGGTTTTGCCGGCGACCGAGGAGTGGAGGACGCAATCGAGCCAGGAATCGACACCGGCACCGGTGCGAGCCGAGACGGGCATAACGGTGGCCGCGGGGAACTTCTGTTTCAAGAGGTTCTGCAGCTCAACCTGTTCCTCGGCGGCAACCAGATCGACCTTGTTGAGCACGATGAGGTCCGCCTCTTCGAGTTGTTTCTGGTAGATGTAGTTGACGTTGTCGGGGAAACGCCGAGGCATACCGTCCTGGAGGGCGTCGCGCAACTGCGTGGCGTCGACCACGACCGAGAAAGGGGCCAGGGCAAAACGGTCGGCGAGAAGTTGTTTCATCGGCTGGAGGACCGTTGCGGAAAGATCGGTGCAACTACCGACCGGCTCGCCGATGAGAAGATCGGGTATTTCCCTTTCGACCAAACGATCCATGGCTGTCACAAGATCGTCGAAGCGGCAGCAGAAACAGCCTCCGCTCACTTCGAGAATGGGTAGCCCCGGGGCGGCAAGGGCGGCTGTATCGACGAGGCCCGCCGCCTGGTCATTGGTGATCACGCCGACGGACCGGGCGTGGGTCTGCAGCCCTTTGGCTGCGGCGGCGATGAGGGTCGTTTTTCCGGCTCCGAGGAAACCGCCTATGAGAATTACGGGGATTTTGGGCATATCATGGATCTCCTGGTTCACGGTCATTGGGTCACGCGGTTGCAGCAATTTGACGTAGAAGAGGGCGCCCAGGATCGCACCAAGCACCGGGGCCAGAATGTAGACGGTGAGGAAGCCCAGGCCTTGGGGTCCGGGGAGGGCAATGCTTCCCCAGCCGGCGAAATAGGCGAACAAGCGGGGACCAAAATCCCTGGCAGGGTTGAAGCATGCCTGGGTGAGTGGGGCGATGAACGAAATCAGTCCCGATACGGTCAGGCCGATGAACACCGGGGCCAAGCCTCTGGGTGGAATGCCTGGATTCGTGTCGTCGGTGACTGCGAAAATGACCATCAGAAGGAACATCGTGCCGAGCAGCTCGGCGAAGAACGCCACGGGTTGGGACACCAAGGCGTTGAGACGCTGGTGCTCTTCGGGGGAGTAGACGCCGTCGGCACTGGCCAGCGGGCCCGGGCTGGGGAAGTATTCGCCGTAGCACATGGCGGTCAGTTCGCTGCCGGGCTGCCCACGGACAACGTGTTTCTCCTGCTCCAGCGCCGCCAGGTGCGGTCCGAACAAGACGAACAGAGTGGCCGCTGCCAGGAAAGCGCCTGCCAGTTGGGCGGCGATATAGGGTGCGACAAGACGCCAGGGGTGGCGGCGCGATACTGCCAGGGCGATCGTGACGGCCGGGTTGATATGGGCCCCGCTGACGGCGCCCACCATGTAGATGGCGATCATGATCGCCACACCCCAGACCACAGCCACCTGCCAGATCCCGGACTGGGCTCCCGCCAGCACGGCCGCGTGCACAGCACCGCAGCCGAAGAGGACCAGAACAAACGTGCCGGCGCATTCCGCAAGGCACATGTGGCGAACGGCGAAGCGGTTGGCCGTGCCGGTCGGCGTGATCGTGTCGCGGCGCGTTTTCATTGGTGCGATCATAGCTGCCGTCGCAAGTTTGGATGCAGAAGTGCTCTCAGGCCGACTTTCATTCCGAGGTTGTCTTTCGTGCGACCCGGAGCAGATCGGAGATCCGCTTCCGATAGTCTTCCAGTGTTCGTACCCACTCCCGGAGGCACTGCTGCCCGTTGGGAGTGATCTGGTAGCACTTCTTCGCTGGACCGCTTTCGGAAAGATCCCAAATGCCGACGACGAGTTCCTTTCGTTCCATGGCCTTGAGGAAGCGATAGACCCCGGACACGTCGGGCTTCGAGCCCGAAAAACTCGGCATCTGGCCTATCCGCTCGGCGATCCGATAGCCGTGGAGGGGTCCCTCGGCGAGGATCACGAGAATTGCCGGCTGGATCAGCCGGTCGAGGGTGCCGCCGGTGCAGGGGCATTCGGCAAGGTCCAGCATGTGAGCTACTCCTCTATTGGAGAATGTCTTATAGAATGTCCGCTGATCGTAAACGCCGGCCATCGGGTTGTCAAGAGACCGGTGGAAGGACATTTTCGGGGTTCGGAGGTTTTTTCGGAACGCGGCGATGGAAACGCGGAGAGTGCGCGCCAATTCAGCGACCGGCCAGTGCCGAATCGGAGAATCCTGAGAGAGCCGAGAGCGGAGGTACGCCACCCGACAACATCAGAAGTCCGGTTGCCTTTACATGGTTCTGTTGGCCAGACGGATGCTTGCTGTTGGTTGGGGTTGAGCACCCAGGCGCAATTTTGGCAGGTTTAAGCCTGGAGTCCAATTGCTGATCAGACGGCCCTGGTCACCCCCGGGATCGCGCAGGGGTAGATTCCATCGGGGCCGGGCTTGGGTTGGGGCGCGTCGTTGAAGGTGTAGCCGGAGGGGGAGGTGTCGATCTGGGAGGCCACGGCTTCGTCCCAGGTGACGATTTTGCCGGAGTAGGTAGCCATGCGGCCGAGGATGGCGGTGAGGCTGGCATCGGCACCCCAGCCGAGTTCGTTGTAGGGCTGGCCGGCGGCAATGGCGGCGAAGAAGTCGTCCTGTTCGAGCTGGTGACCATCGGGGCCTCGTTCCCATTTCTGGGGCTGCTGGCCGTCGACGAAGAGGTCTGCCCGTCCGTGCCCTTCGATGCTGGCAAAGCCCTTGGTGCCATGAGCGTGTTCGGAGAAGCTGTTCCAGCAATTGGGGATGTGCCGGCAGAAGCTGAACATCTTCAGTCCGCCGGCGTAGGTGAATTCAACGCAGTGATGGTCGAAGATCTCGCCGTGGTCTTTGCTGATCCGCACCTGCCGGCCTCCCATGCCGTTGGCGTCGACGGGGTGCCCCTGGGCGATCCAGTTCATGACGTCGAGGTCGTGGACGTGCTGTTCGACAATGTGGTCGCCGCTGAGCCAGTTGAAGTAGTACCAGTTGTTGACCTGGTACTCCATTTCCGTCATGCCTTCCTGCCGGGGGCGGGTCCAGACGCCGCTGGAGTTGAAGTAGGCCCGCATGAACTTGAGGTCGCCGATGGCGCCCTCGTGAATGCGGCGGATGATTTCTTTGTGCTTCACCTCATGGCGGAGGTGGTGGCCGATGGCGACCGGAAGATTTTTGGCCTTGGCTTTCTCATTGGCGGCAACCACGCGGCGGTAGCCGGGGGCGTCGACGGCGATCGGTTTCTCGGTGAAGATGATCTTGCCGGCCTCGACCGCCGCCTCGATCTGGACAGGGCGGAAACCGGGGGGCGTGCAGAGGAGGACCATGTCGACACCGCAATCGATGGCCTTCTGATAGCCGTCGAGGCCGACAAACTGCCGTTCGGGAGGCACGTCGACCTTGTCGCCGCACTCTTGCTGGATTGCCTTGAGGCTGAGGTCCAGGGCGCTTTGGAAGGCGTCGGCCACAGCCACCAGCTTGACGTTGGGATGGGACGCGTTGCGCAGCGCGTTGACGGCGGCGCCACGGCCGCGACCGCCGCAGCCGATCAGCGCGATCTTGATCAGGTCACCACCGGCGGCATGGGCCGAACGGGCGAGGCTGAGGCCCGCAGTCGTGATTGCGCCGGCAACGGCGGAACGTTTCAGAAAATCGCGGCGGGTGGTGGCGGGCATAATGATCTCCTGTTCATCTTGGAGTGCGTGCGACTTGTCGCCGCTTTCTTTCAACGCAGACTTTCCGCTCCATCTTACCCAAACCTTGAGTGGCTAGCCACAAGCGGCGGAATACTCCCCGGCGGGCCAAGTGGTTGGGGCATGGGCTATGGCTGCTTTTTCATCTGAAGAATGCCATTTTGCTGATTCAGTCTCAAGGTCGGGGCGTCAAAGGGCAACTTTTCCGCACGAGTCAATGCCTTAGGATCGCTCAACCAATAACTGTCGCGATTGTCATAGTAGCCATCACGCTCCGCCGTGATGTTTCCCCAAGAAACACTGGACAGTTATTTGTTGAGCGATCCTTATTCGTTTCTGTCAGCGACCGCCTCGTCGTATGCAATCTCACATTTGGGCAGTGCCTCTTGGAGTTTCTCGACGCCTTCGGGAGTGACTCGGGTGCCTCGGAGGTTGAGGAAATGGAGATTGGTCAGGTTTCTAAAGTGTTTCGTCCCGGCATCTGTGATCTGGATACCGGAAACGTAGAGAACCTGAAGCTTGGTCAGCCCCTCGAGATGTCTCAATCCGGTGTCGCTCATCGGAGTGTCGTAGAAATGCAGAGTCTCTAAATTGGTCAGTGCTCCGAGCGGCGCAAGACCAAGGTTGGTGACCCGAGTACGTCCAAAGTCTACACATGTACATTTACTCAGAATCAGATGCCTAAGGTTCGGCAACGCAGCAATGCACGCCAACTCGTCACCACCAATCGGCGTATCGGCAAGCTTCAAATGTTGGACACTCTGTAACATCTCTTCGTTCTGATCGTCAACCTGCCACTCGGGATGTTCATCGACCAGTCTTCGAAGAAGCGAGTCATGAGCCGACTCGTTTGCCGGCCAAGATAGGTGCGTCTCGAAGTCGTGGATCAGTACGACCGTGGCGGACACGAGTTTCTGCGTCCACGATTCACGTGCTGACAAGTCGGGCAGTTCGTCGAAACCAACTGACTCATTTCGATATCGTAGTGCAACGAGCTGACCGCCATCGGCGTCAAGCAACTCAAACGAAGAAGTCGAGAGATGAGTTCCACCCTCGACCCACATCAGGTCGCTCTTTTGCTGAACAGTAGTATTGCCTTCCATCACCCGATAGAGAGCCATGTTCGCAAAATCACACCAGGACTCACGGCGAATCTCAATGGATCGACCATTCCCACAATCATAAACAGCTATTCGGTAGTCGTTCCAATTCCTAATCATGCAACCGGCGAGGGACAACGGCAGACTCAGCACCAGGATTGCGATCAGCAGTGTTCTCAGGCGAAACTGGATTCTCGGACGGCATCGACCAAGCCCAACGATAGCCGTTACCCCCACGGCGAGAATCGTGCCCAGACCGAGTGTACACATGGGAAGTTGCCCAACCCCAGTACAACTGGTCACAAGAGCCAGATATGCGAGATTAGCCAGGAGAAGCACCAGACACGAAAGCAGATACCATTTCTTACGGGAGAACCAGCCCAACGCAGCCAATCCCGCACAGAGAATCGTTACAACCAGCGAAGCGAGTAACTTCCCCGCAAGCGACACCAGAGCGATCCCATCGGCTGCGGCACCGAGGTCCATCGTGTGCTTACCTTCGTGAGCGAATACATGACGTGACTACAGTTTCCACCTTTCCAACACCCCAGTCAATCTGAATCGAGGGACGGCAGATAACGGCATCAGCGATGATGTGAAACTCAGCCGGGAGGTCTCTGCCAAGGCTCTGGGAGCGGAAAAAGCCTGCTGCACCATTTGGGTTCAATACTGCTCAACGCGATAGCTGCCTTGCCAGTCAAGCGTGGGCGGCACCACCTCGCCACGGGCTTGGGCTGTGATGTTCTCGTAAGAACCGAAGAACTCGCTGTTCGAATCGAGCCAGAGGGTCATGCGGTGGAAGTCTTCGGGGGATAGTTTTACACCGTAGTGTTTATCGGTGAGATAGGGGAGGAGTTTTGAGGCTCGGGCGCCGAACTGGCCGGGCTCGGTACGGCTGCCACCGTGGAGCGGGTCCTTGATCGATCCGTTACCCACGTGGTAGTAGAATCCATAGTTGCCGGCCAGGTTCTCGTAGGATTGGGTCCAGCCGTTCTTACCGGCCAACTCGCCCGTCAGCGGCAGGGCCTTCTTTTCCTGGTGGCATCCGGTGCAGTTGTGATCGAGCACCGGCTGGACGAGGCGGACGTAGCTGAAGGGATTTGTGCCCGCCAGTTCCGGCCGGATCTCAGAGGGGGCTCGCTGCAGGGCCAACGGCACATCCGTCTGCTCGGGCAATCCCTGGTGCTTGCGTTCGTGGCAGCCCTGGCATTGCATCTTTTCGCCGGGATGGAGGTAGGTACCGGAACGCATGGACTGGACGGCCATTCCGGTGGAGTCGATCGCCTGGAAGTAGAGTTCCTTGCCCGGCGGGGCCTCGAAGAACACGCTGCCGTCGGCTTCGACCGGGACGGTGCCCAGGATGGCACGGGCGTTGGTCTGGTTGGCGATGCCGATCCGCGGCTCGTTGGGGGGAGCCGTGGTCTTGGGAAGGACCTGAAGAACACGGAGGGCTTCGATCCGGGTTCCCTCGGGCCAGGTGAAGTCGCTGTCGTAGACATTCATCACGGCGACGGTTGCTTTCCACTGGTCCTGGGAAGCCTCCTTACGGTCCCGGGCGGCCTGCATGGTGGCCGTGGGGATGACCGGCGGAACGGGCCGGGCGTGGAGGGGAATCGGGCTGGCGCAGGAGATGTCGGGATCGCGGTAGAGGAGCTCGCGATTTCCGTCCCGATCGATCCAGTAGATACCACGGTTTTTGGCCTGGGGGTCATAGACGCAGAGATAGTCGTCCTCGCTGAGCGGCCAGGGGGTGCCAAAAATCATGTGCGCCTTGATATCGCGAGCTTCCGCCTCGGGAAACGGCACGTCCGGCGTGAGGCGTTCGAGTTGCGACATGGCGCCGTCGTCCGTTTGGCGAGGATCGATGAGCACGAGGGAACCGAACTCGTGTCCGTGGTGGGCACCGGTTGAACAGACGTACTTGTGGGAACCGGGGATGGCGCGGATCTGCATTTCCATCCAGGGCCGGCTTTCGCGCTGCTGGGGATAGTTGCCGTGGAAGGTCCGGGGATCGCGGCCGTCGGGGTAGCAGGTCCAGATGTGGTGGGCGATATTGGTATCACGATCGACGTAGTCCCAGCGAGAATAGACGAGCATACCATCGTTATTCACGCTGGGGTGCCATTCGTGGGTCTCATGAAAGCTGATGCAGATGATATCGCTGCCGTCCGGTTCCATGGAGTGCATCGTGTAGACGGGGCAGTGGCGTCCGCAGCGGAGGTAGCCGCCGCGCCGCAGGCTGACGAAGACGACTCGCCCGTCGGGCAAGTAGCAGGGATCAAAGTCGTCGGCCGAGCCGTCGGTGAGTTGGACGAGGCCCGTGCCGTCGGCATTGCACCTGAAAATGTGGTAGCTGATTTCGGGGGACCACTCGTAGGCCTCTTTTCCCTGGTACTTGTCCCAGGCACTGGCCTGGGTGAAGGCGAAGAGGATCTCGCGGCCGTCGTAGGAGACTTCGGGGGAGAGAAACGAACCGTTTTCGAGCTTCTGGCCTGCCAGACGCCCCTTCTCGACGACCGAGTTGGCCAGGAGGTTTTCGACGTGCGGCCGGGGACCGAACGGGTCGTGGAGGACGAACAGGCCGCCGCCGGGGACGGCATTGCAGCCGTAGAATTGATCGCACATGTGAAACACGCCAGTCGAATCGTGGCGTTTGGCGAAGAGGATCTGGTCAAAGTTGAAGCGGGGATTGGTGAAGGCAATTTGCCGGGCGAGTCGTCTTGCCGAGAGGTACAGATCCCGGCGATCGTCGACGGAAGTTGTGCCGGCATTCTCGAGGTCCTCCAGATGCTGGCGGAGCGCCGCCACATTCTCCAGTAAATTGGCTGCCCTCAGGCGATCGGCGAGTCGATCGGCCCGATCGAGCACCAGACGGGTATGGGCCAAGGAGAACTCCGTGCCGTTGGAGGCCTTTTGGGGCGGAACCTCACGATCGACGCCTTCGGGCAAGGTGCCCGGATAGGAGTAGGGTCCCACGCTCTTCTGGTCGGCCGGACGGCCGACGGCCAGGTTTGCCTGGGGATCCTGGGCTCCAAAGACCTCGACTTCATCGAGGGCGAAGGAGCACTTGCCGGGAACACTCAGGCGAACAAGACGGGCCGTGACATTCTTGTCGCGCAGGTTGACGACCAGCGGTTCGCCGCCGCTTGTGCCGAAGAAAGGCTGGCCCGTGTGGCGATAGACTTCTTCGAATCGCTCGTCCGTCGGGCTTGAGGATACCGAGATCACGAGGTCCTTTGTGCGGGGAGCAGTCCCGCGATCGACACGGTTGAAGACGACGATGCGATCGAGTCTTTGAGCGGATCCCAGGTCGACCTGCCACCAGGGATCGGTTTCGCCGCTGGCAGTGTGGAATCCCCATCGGCCGTTCTTGATGCCGTCGCAGCCGCCCGAGGCGTCTTCGGCGGTCGTGACGGGGGGCGCATCGGCCGCCGCGGGCTGGGACTGGATGAACAGACGGTCCTGCTGGAGCCAGTCGGCTTCGACGAGGTTTTCGAGCGGTGACCTGTCCTTTGAGTCCGCTTGAATCTCGCCAGGCGCTGCCATGAGCAAGAGGCCGAGGCACGGAAAGAGGATCCAACCAAACACTTCCTGGCGAGTCTGCATTGCGAAACCTCCCAGTATTGCACTGCTGGCAATGGCATACGCCGATCCCGCGTCATCCGGAGCGGAGTCGGCATGGCTGCCATTATAGATGGCGGCTGGGCACGAAGCACTGAGGGCCCCGGGAAAAAAGTCCTCAGACAGGGGTTATCGAGGGCGAATTGAGACTGGGAATGTGAGTGGTCGAGGAACGGGGCGCGGGGCAGGCCCACGCGGCTATCATGCGTGTCGGTGGAGGGGTTGCCAATCGCGGGGCAAAGCCCACGCGACTGTTGGGAGGAGAATTTACGAGCTTTTCGGGAGGTGCTGACAAACGGGGCAGAAATAGGTTGAACGTTGGGCTTGGACGATACGGTGGATGCTGCCACGGCCGCACTGAAGGCACTTGAGCGTCTTCCGCCCGTAGACGCGGTGCCGATCCTGGAATCCGCCCGGTTCGTCCGAGGCGGTTCGGTAATTGCCATCGCGGAGCGTGGAGCCTTTGGCCTCAATGGCTTCGATGAGTACGGCCACAGTTTGCTGCTGAACTCGGCGCCAGGAGCGGGGCGAGATTTGGCTGCAGAGGGTTTCGGGGTGGAGGCGGGCACGGTGGAGGATCTCGGAGACGTAGATATTGCCGATGCCGGCGACGACCTTCTGATCGAGGAGGGCGACCTTGACGGGGCGACGACTTGCGCGGAGCCGCTCGTAGAGCTGGTTTGCCGTGACTTGCAGGGCGTCGGGCCCCAGACGATCCGGGCCGATTACGGCTGCCAGCCTCTCGGCCGAGAGAAGATGAAGCGTGCTCAGGCCCCGCATGCTCCAGAAGAGAAGCGAGGGATCTTTGGGCCCCATGAAATCGAGGACGGCCCGGACGTGTTCCTGGTCCGGCGGTTCGATGAGGAGGACGCGGCCGGTCATGCGAGGTTCGAAGACCACCGAATCGCACGAGTCGAGATCGACAATAACGCGTTTGCCGATCCGGCGTATCCCGGTAACCGATCGCCCTTCCACTCGCCGTCGAAAGACGGGCTTTGACGGGCTCATGGGGATGTCGCAGAGATGGGTTTTGGGGAATCGCACGGCTTGGATTCTCAGGCCGACGATGGCGGCGATGCCGCGGCACATGGTTTCGACTTCGGGGAGTTCGGGCATGGTACTGCTGCCACAAGCGAGAGTCTGCCGGACTGGTACATCCATGCGTCAAGACACACCCTCGACTCTAGCAGACCGCCGGGAAATGAAAAAGCACGGCAGCGTCTTCTCGGCTGTCGTCCCGGCGGGTTGGACGCAGATCGGGGCCGGTCAGACCGATTGGCCTTCGGGAGCAGGCTTCGGGGCCTCGATGGACTCGGCCGCTCCATGGGGCGATTTGACGAGGAACGTGACTGCGGCGGCCATCACCAGGAGCGTTGCAGAGCCGTAGTAGGCGTAGGCAAAGGTGTGGTACTCGTCGTACAATTTGCCGGCAAGCAGGGCAAGCATGAATCCGCCCACACCCCAGGCGGTGAATACCAGCCCGTAGTTGACGCCAAAATTCTTCAACCCGTAATAGTCCTTGGTGATCGAGGGAAAGAGGGCCAGGTTGGCGCCGTAATTGGCGCCGATACAGGCCGAGACAACCAGGAGGACGCCCAGCGAGGCCAAGGGCGTTCCGGCCGCCGCCCTGGTCTGCACTCTTCCCCTACACGGCGCTCCTCTTGTCAAAAGCGTGCGGCCGCTGCGCGCGGGTGAAATGACGGACGCCATCCTGGA
>CAYSCH010000088.1:0-3677 GCA_964429355.1 uncultured Planctomycetaceae bacterium
GTCGCAAAGGTAAACTGCATACTGCATCAAAGCTCCCGCACAGGGGAAACGCTTTCTGAACGACTCGTCACGCACATAGCGAACTAGACGTTCACAGGACTCCTCGCTTTCTTCCGACACCGGCCCTCCGACCATGTTCACTGCCCCGCCGTCGCCGAGCATTCGCCAAATCCGCCCCGCCAAGAATGGATGCCTCGCCAAAAAGGCCAAAGACGCTCCGTCCGGCTTGTAGCCGAGATTTTCGAGCGAGTTCTGAACGACCGAGTCGATTAAGAGCGATGCTTCGGCGCTCTCCTTGCGCCACGTCTTAAGAATCCACCATCCGATGGGAACCGTTATGAGCAGCCATAACCATTGCATATGCATCCTTAACGTCTAACGACACCGGTCAGCCGGCGGGGACGGTTGACCTTACCACTGCCAAGCAGCCTGATCCCCGCTCCGCTGCATCGCCAAGTTCGGCCTTATTGTTCGAATGCTTCGTCGCCCTGAAGACCGCGGATGAAGGACTCGAAATCCTTTGCGACGAACGTAATCGCGTAGTCACCCTCCTGGTCAACATGTACAACTTGTGGCTCGCCGGTCGGGCCACATTTCCGATAATCGAGACAGACCATGTCGTGGCCCGCAGACGGGCAATCCGCAAAGTAGACGCCAATCGGAGGATACTTCCATTCGGTAATCCAAAACCTGCTGCCAAACCGTCCGCAGAGAGAATTGGGTTTCCTGCTGCCGATTGAGTAGATACCGGCAATCGCAATATGGTCCCCGGCCCATGAGGTACTCTCTTTCGTGCGGTGGTTCGTCTTTTTGGGAATGCCACCGTTCTGGTGTTTCATCAATTCGACGTACGCTCGCGGAAGCCTGTAACCCAGTGCCCGCTCGACCGAGGCGACCGTTTCGTCTGTAACTGGATCATCGACGTATTCCTTATTGGCGTATTCGGATTGCTCCCAGAAGCCGGAGATGTCGAAATCGTCAAGGAGCTTTGTCATTTCGGAAGCCTCCGTCGTGACTCCGTCGACCGTCTCGGTTTGTCCATCGGGCGGACGCGGCGAGCAGGAGCCGAGGCAAGGGAGTGCAATGCACGCAACGAAGCAGAGGTGTCTCATGGTCTTGCGGTTGCTCCTGCCGACCGCCTGAAATCACAGACTCAGTGGGGCGCGTCCGCGCGCTCCACTGAGTACCGTGGATTTCTTTGTTCTGCTCTCAGTCATCTTCCCAAATGTCCACAGGAATGCCGTCCTTGAAGATCACGGTGAGTTCTCCGTCTGGCCACTTCTCGAAAAGGTAGCCGATGTTGAAGGAGTTGTCCTTCAATAAGTCGGTAACGTCCAGCGAGTGGGGAGTGACCTTTCCGTATTCGGTCAGGGTCTCGGGACGATCCGTCTGCACATGCGCAAGTGCTTGCTCGCTCCACGAGGCCAAACTGGAAATGATTTCTTGAGCTTTGGCAACGACCTCCGGTTCGAATGTCTCATCCACGACAGCAATGGTCATTGGGCCGAGTGGAGTCTGGGTTTCGGTTGTCCACCAAGCATCGTCGAACACGAACGTGCCTAGGGGTGTCTTCACCTTAGGCTTCTCTTTGGGTTGTCGTTTGAACCAGTTCATCTCTTCACGAGCAGAACTTGTTTTTCTACCTACAGAAATCCCCTTTTGCCGGGCTAGCACAGGTTACGCTACCAAGTTGTGAGGGCCTCGCCAAGCGGTTTGAGACACAAACCCCGCCGACAAGGGGGTGCAGCTTGACGCCGAATGGACAACCACGGATATTCCGGTGCTATGCCGATCCGGATACGCCCTAGGATTCTTGAGCGCATACAATCCGTATGGTGACTCCCCTTATCAGCCTTGACTTCACCAAATGTCACATTCGGACACTTTCGGGCTTCTGCATTACCCTTTCGGCAGTCCGCTCGGCAATGTCTTCCGGCACGCCGCTATCCTTGAGCAATTGCACCATCGTCTGTGAATCGCCGACGCGCGGCAGGATCCGTCACTCCTCAGCTCTGTCTCTGTAGTGGCGCCCACCTGTTCTCGGAATGGCTCCTCGTCCCGGGAGACGCCGAAAGCAACTGAGCGAGAGCATAGTGTTGCGGGTCATTCTGGGACAGCGCATGTTCGTCATTTGGCTGCCTTCTGGCTACGGGACAAGTCCCAGATCTGCCACGTTAAGCCACCTGAGACGAACAGCCGCCCATTCTTGCAGAATGCATACGGCATGGTGACCGACATGCGAGGCCCACTCCGACGACCCGTCCGATGGAGTAGGATATCACCAGCATCGGAAAGGTGGACAAGGTCCGAATCGACCATCCAGGCAATACCACTCTCCAAAGGAATCAGTTGACTGTAGGGGCCGTACGCCGATTGGCGATGGACTTCCTCGCCAGGAGGCGAGCACTTCCATTGCCACAGAACTCGTCCGGAATTGCAGTGGAGCGCCCAGATCCGCTCCTTCACCGACAGGTAAACGATCGGGCTGTCGCCGAACCGCGCGACCTTCGCCTCAAACTCGGTGTACTTGCCTGCTTGCTCGAGTTGCCTGCGCCACGCTACTTTCCCGTCAGGCGTGTCGACAGCCATCACGTGGCCTCCAGGACCGGCGAAGAGGATGCGCTCGTCGTCGGCTGACAGGCCCAATGAAGGAAAGGGCAAGTCGAGGCGATACAGAATCTTTCCATCCGAAATCCGCAGGCACACGAACCCCAGCGGCGAGGCAAGCTCATCGGGAACCAACAAGTAGGGTCCCGCTTGGCGTGCCTGCCCGCTGGAAGTGCCGATGTGGTACGGGTACCGATGACGGACTTGAAAACGGTACGTCCACAGGACGTCACCGTCTTCTGGATCGAGCGCATACAACACACCACGGTCATCGGCGACGGTGATCGCCGCGGGCGATGCCGTCAGATGCGATTGAAACCCGATCGCTTCGGGACCATTCCAGACGGCTCCCCGTTGGCCGATCCGGTAGAATGCCGAGGTACCGTCGGTGAACAAAACGAACACGCTTTCGCGGCTTGCAGGAATGAACTGTCGCACGGGATTGGGCATGACTCCGAAAGACCTTTCTTTTTGCTCGTCGGGGTCCCAGCGAAGAAGCCGCCGCGAACGGTCCAGATAGAATGCGTATCCCTCCTTCAGCTCAATGCGTGCATTCGTTTCTGGGAAAGAAAGCATCCGGTTCTCTTCCCATACCACGCCGTCTGCCATCGCCTCCACCCGGGCGAGACTTCGCTGAATTTTCTCTTCATCGAAGCCGGTCCTGATGGCGAAATAGCGATCCGGCTCGACCAAATCGAGCGACTTCTCGAATTCCCCGCGGGCCGCATCGGCTTGGCCCCGCTTTCGGAGAATCTCGCCGAGGTAGTAGTGCGCACGCAGCCTGTCGTCCTTGTCCAGCCGTTCATCGCGGAGAGCCTTGCGGAGCAATTCTTCCGATTTATGGTTCTCCTCGCGGCGAAAGTAAAGCAGACCGAGTCCCACTTCTACGTGGCAGTCGTCAAACTCCTGCACGTACTGTTCCAGTCGGCGAATTGTGTTGTCCAGCGTGGACTCAAATCGCGAGCCGTAATTCAGAATCAGCCGTGCCTCAGAGGGGGAGGCGAGCCTGGCTTCATCCTTGAGAGCAAGTTCAGGAACAAATCGTAACGCCAGACCCAGGATGTGACCTG
>CAYSCH010000088.1:3687-23062 GCA_964429355.1 uncultured Planctomycetaceae bacterium
CCCTGCGCTCTTCGCCACAAGCCCTCGGCGATCGCTGCCGTGCCTGGCGGAGTGGTCGGTCGCTGGAACGGCAGCATTAGCGCATTCCACAAGTCCTTCTTCTGCCGGGCTTCCCAGACAAAGTCAACCACCTCTGAGCTGTGATTGGGCGCGGCAGCTTCGACCGCGGCGGAAACGACCGGAGCCCTGCTGGATGTGTCTTCCCCTTCGGGGGATTGGAGCGGAACTTCGCCATGTGCGAAACTTTCGAGGATCCTGAGCCGCTCAAGATCCACGTCTTTCGAGCCGTTGGGACCGAGCATGCGCAGGCTCATCGTCAATGGTGCCGTATTTCCCTCTGCCAGGAGTTCCCTCCACTGCAGAATCCGTCGCTCATAGTGTGGCCAGGCCTCCTTGCCGAATGAGGCGAGTTGTTCGCGAGTATCCCCTCCGCAGTCCATGTACTCCATGTGGGGGTACTTGAGCAGTACCGGAATTGCCGCGGGGTCGCCGATCCGCGCCAGCGCCTCGGCACCATTTAGCGTATTACCGCCGGCGTTCGCGATGAACAGTTCGATGATCGGCCCTGCGGCCGCCGCGACTCGCTGCTCACCAAGCGTCTGAACGTGGGCGGGAAGCTGCTCAAGGAACTGAGGTATCTGACCCTCCGTCTCCGCACTCCGCCGCAACCGCAACAGGAGTGGCCAATCCGCATCAGGGAAGTGAAACAGGTAGAAGCCGGGGCGAAGCGGCCGATTCCAGTCGACTGCGACCATCTCGATCTCCGCATCGCCGTCGGGCGGCAAGTCGAGCTGGACGTCTTCGGAGTTGCGATTGGCGGCCGCGAGGAAGCGGCAATCCGCGTCGCGTCCTTCTTCTTCGCCACGTTCGTTGATCGCCGACAACCAGCCGCGTGAACCGTAGAAGCTGGCCACCTCTGCTTTGGCACCGCCGCGACGTGAGATCCTCAACCGTACAAGCATCTCTTGGCCTGCGTCAAGTTCGGTCTCCATCAATCCCAGCCACGCCGTTGTCCGCCCTCCCTCCGATGGGCGATCGAACGAGATTTTCCACGCATTCGCATCGAACTCTGCGAGCCACCTTTGCCGATCCGCCAGCGATGTGTTGGAGTTGATCAACCAGTCCGGCAGACCAAGACGCTGAACATGGTCAAAGGAGAACGGCGGATCGAGGATCTCCCAGCTTCCCAGGACATGGATCAGCGGTTCCTTGATACGAGGACTCTCAATGTGCATCAGGGCAGCCAAGGCATACTGCCGCACGAGCGGTGCGGAATCGTCCAAGAGTGAAACCAGGGCGGGTGTGTACTCAGGCAATGCCGTGCGCCCAATTGCCATGCATCCCGCCAGTCGCACGAGCGGAGCGGGATCTGTGCACGCGGCGGCCAGGTCGGGTGTCGGGGACGATTCGAAGAAGGGATAACGCTGGAGAGAGTCGATCTTCTGCCAGATGGGCAACGAATAGCCGCTAGCCCAGATGTCGTCGCCGCAACTCCTGTCTGTGACGCAACCGCAAGCGAGGGCCACGATGACCGTGACAACGCCTTGCAGATACCGGAGGCTTGACCGACTACGCTGGCCGTCCATCTGCACACGCCCTGGGCCTTAGGAGCACCTCTGTCAGGTAATAAACAACCACCCGCATTGTACCGGATCAATGGGGTGAATGTAACTGCCTGTAAATTCGCATTTGCCTGAGAGAACTGGGACGCCCGTTTCCCGAATCCGCTTGGAAAGAAAGCCCTGGTCTTGCTGCCCCTCGCCAATTCGCCACATTTCCCAAGATTCACAGTCCGAAACCACCATCTCGAAACAGGAATCCCCGAGAAGCCGTGGCGCAAGTGATTCTTAGCATAACCGGCAACGTTCCGCTTAATTACTGGTTTCGTGGAGGCTGGCGGCCCGTATTCTCGCAAGAAATGCCGTATTTCCCGAGGCAAATGGTCGTTGGCGTAATTCCAGGCCGACGCTCGCACAAGAAAACCAATAATTAAGCGGAACGTTGATAACCGGCCCAGTCTGATAGCCACCCCCTGCCGGGTAGTGCGCGTCCAGGGCTCCAACTCAACCGCCAGATGTACGTCCCGTCACAGATGTTTGCCTTCCATGAGTATGCCCTCGGCAACACCGCCCTGTTGACGAGGGCGACCGAAGCGCGCAGGTTGAGACCGGTAGCTTCGAGGGCGAGGTATGAAGGCGCCGCGGTTGTGGCGATCAGAACACACCGGAAACCGAGATAGGACGGAGCGCGATGTTGATTCGCACCCAGGCGCTCGGCAGCACAGTCCGCGCGACGCTTGATCCACGAGCCAGCCAAGACAGCCCTGGCGGCCGTCCAGGCACCTGGCCGCAACGGTGGGCGACCGAAGGTCACGACCGAGGAAGCGCGGGTTGTGCTGGCCAAGAAGCTGCACACAACATCTGCAAGACACTGCGAATCTCGCGGTCGACCTTCTACCGGTACGCGCGGCTTTGAATGCCAGTGCCGCTTTGCGGTCGATTTTTGGGATAGCCGTCGAACGACAAGGACAACTGGACGCGATGAAGTGACCATCCATTCGATTCCGCCCTGATCTGTGACGCGGGCGCATCAAATGAATGTGGCGATTTGTGTACTCACAACCACCGCCCAAGAATCAAACGCAGTCTCTTCCGAGCATCCCTTATTGGAAGTGAGGTCGCAACAGTCTTCCGATACGGGGACACTTCCAGCATTAGTTCCCACAGACGAACGTAGCCAATCATGTCAGCGTTGCCATCTTCTGCCAACGTGTGAGGGCCGTAGGCCATGACACGCTTTACTTTGTCACCGAGGTTTAGCGTGATCGACGTGTGCTGCTCATCCGTCCAATCAGAATGGTATTCGCTCTCGAATGACTCAAAACCAATCTCGTCCGCCACGACTTGAATCTCGGATAGCCGATTGGCATCCACGAATGACCGAAGATGGATGCAGACTGTGTCCTGCAACTCACTCTTGTACGTTGGGTTCAGTTCCTGTACGACTTCGCCATCACGAGCAATCGTCATGCGCCAAGTTGAGAGGTCTTCGCAGAACGCGGGAGTGAGCAGGGCTGCTCCCGCAATCATGTCGGGCGTTAAATCAACGTCAGCCTGTGGGAATCCAGAGTCCATCGTGTGCCGTGATTCTCGTGGGTTGAAAGCGATGCTGTACACAAGATTTCCATACTCTGTCGGCACCAGCCAACGGCGCGCCGGGAGGATAAAGCCGCAGCTTGGCTGGAGTCAAGGAGCTGGATGAAGCGGCCCCAAGGGAGAGTCCCACCAAACCTTCAGTTCTCGTCATATCTCTCTGCTGCTCAGCAATTTGCCACGTTTCCCAAGATTCACAGTCCGAAACCACCATCTCGGAAAACAAATCCCCGAGAAGCCGTGACGAAAGTGATTCTCAGCATAACCGGCCCCGTGTGACAGCCACCCCCTGCCGGGGAGTGCGCGTACTCGAATTCAATCGCCAGGGTCACCTCACAAGCCGGATGAACGCTTCCCTTATACACACCTTCTGGCTACAACACGACGGAACCTACTGAATTGGGCAGGGGATTGCCATTCAGCGGGTGATGGAAGGAGTTCGACGTCGGCGAGAAGACGGCAAAGCGAGACTTGTCCGATTTGGTGTAGCTGGAGCTGATCGAGTACAGCGGAAGGGACGTGAGGGTTCATACCGCTTGACATGAGCCGGTGGCAGGATGTCGTCCACTGCCAGTAGACACTGGTGCAGGTGGAAGGACGTAATGGCCGTAAATAATTGTTCAGCAAGGCATTACGCATGTTCCACTTGGCGAGATCAGTGAGAGCTGGCCCACGTCTTTCAGTGCCGATGTGTCAGAAATACGTATCGTATATCGGACAGAACAGTGACCCAACGGAACTTGACTTTGTCAGAAAAGCGTATATGCTTTTCTGACAAAGGGACTGCCTAAGCATGAGTATCGTCCAAGCCAATATCCTTGACCATATCCGCCGCCGGGGCCGGGGGAAGGTCTACACGAGCAAAGACCTCCTTCGCTTTGGCAGTCGGGCGGCAATCGATCAGGCCCTACCCCGTCTGGTCAAGGCAGGCCAACTTCAGCGGTTGGGTCGCGGCCTCTACTATTATCCGAAGAACAACCGCCGGCTTGGAATGACGGTGGGACCAGCGGCCGACGAGATCGCCTGCGCGCTGGCTCGCCAAACAGGAAGTCGCATTGCTCCATCGGGTGCGCTGGCCGCGAACCAGCTCGGGTTGTCCACACAGGTTCCGGCCAAGCAGGTCTATCTCACGGACGGGCGGTCTCGCGAAGTTCGAGTTGGCAACCAACTTTTCGCCTTGAAGCACGTGGCCCCCAAGGAGCTACCGCTGGGCAGTCCGGTGAGCGCCGCAGTCTTCCAAGCGATTCGATTTCTGGGAGCTGATTCGATCGACGAGGGTATCATCGCTCAGCTTGGCCGACGCCTAACTACTGCGCAGCGACAGGACCTGCTGCGAGATGCCCATTATACGACGGGGTGGATCGGCGACATCGTTCGCAAGATTACCACTGGCAATCACGCGGCTAAGGAGTCCATTCATGGATGATGTGGCGCGCTGGCCGGCTGGAGATCGAGCCGATCTCTTTACGGCAGTCGCCGCTGAGCGCGGTGACATGGTTGCCGCCATCGTGGAAAAGGACTTCTGGGTCTGCTGGGCGCTACGCCGTCTATTCACGTTACCCGAAGCACCCGCCGGCATGATCTTCAAGGGTGGCACATCACTGTCCAAAGTCTTCAACACTACGGCCCGATTCTCAGAAGATGTTGACCTCTCCTTCGATCGGGCCGACCTTGGTTTTGGGGTGAGCAAGATCCCGCTCATGCTCCCAGTAAGAAGCAGACCAAGCAGCGTCTCAAAATGTTGAAAGAGGCCTGCCAACGAATGATTCGAGAACGCTTTGTTCCGGAATTGGCGGCAGTTATCGGGGACGCGCTGGGCGGCTCGGCTCAGCAAAGTTCGTGAAATGATCTTCGGGGAGCCGCCTTCCTTCGAGCACCTTCTGGAGGTCTTGGCCGAGATCGAACGACAGATCAATAAGACGCCATAGGGGTTATGGTTCATTAAATACCGTCTAGAAGGCACAGCATTCGACAGGGCACGGTGAGCGTATTCAAAGCAGGAACGCAGGTGGTCTTGGCCAGGCCGTTGTTGGCTGACCGAGCCCGTATCTACCGGTTCTGCGTCGATCGAACCATCGCCAGAATCGCGGCTCGAATATCCTCCGGGAGTTCGTTCCAGACGCCCGCAACATCCTTTAATTCGGGCGGCAAATCGGTACCAGAATCGGCCTGCGGCGGGTTCGACACCAATACGGGCACCCCTGCACTTGCCGTCTTGCGCAACTCTTTGGTATCCTGTGGGTTACGCGATTGGATCACCGGACCCGGAATCCAGTGGAGAAACTCGTACAGTCTTCAGTTCTGTCTCTCGCATCTTGAGTTTAAGGAAATCACCATGAGATCGGCTATCTGCTCAACGCTGTGCCTTGCGATCGGATTTCTCCTGCTTTGTGGCGCGTCTGCCCATGCCACCGCGGCAGACAATCCGTTTCTTGGCAATTGGGCGCTCACGATTCCCGGCGGCGCCGCCGGATGGTTGGGAGTGGAGGACAAGGATGGGAAGCTTGCCGGTAGCATTCTCTGGGGCGGCGGAAGCGTTGTGCCTGTATCCAGTGTCCAAGTGGAGGGCGACAGCCTCGTGGTCACGCGAGTTCACCCCGGAACACGCAGCGGTACGTCCGAGCCGATCGAGGAGACGGAGACGATCAAGGCGACCCTTGCCGGCGACATTATGTCCCTGACCACGCAACGCCAGAGCGCCGACGGAAAGGTGTTCGGAGTCGCCAGCTTCACCGGAAAACGCATCCCGCCGCCTTCGGCCGCTCCCGACCTCAGCAAAGTGAAGTTCGGCGAACCGATCCCCCTGTTCAACGGCAAGGATCTGAGTGGTTGGAAGACGATGAACCCTTCCGCCCCCAATGGCTGGAGCGTGCGCGAGGGTATCATGACCAACACCGCCACTCAGGAACCGGGCAAGCATATCTCCTATGCAAACATCCGCACCGATGCCGAGTTTGAGGACTTCAACCTCACCCTCGAGGTGCGAGTACCAGCGGGCGGAAACAGCGGCGTCTATTTGCGAGGCATCTACGAAATCCAAGTCGCCGACACGTTCGGGAAAGGGCTTGACTCACACAACATGGGTGGTGTCTACAGCCGGATCACGCCCACCGCCTCCGCCGAAAAACCCGCCGGCCAGTGGCAGACCCTCGACATCACACTGGTGGATCGCCATGTGACCGTTATCCTGAACGGCAAGAGAATCATCCACAACCAACCGTTGCTCGGCTGTACCGGAGGCGCTTTGTGGTCGGACGAATTCCGCCCCGGACCGGTCTACTTACAGGGCGATCATACCAGCGTCGACTATCGCAACCTCGTCCTCCGCCCGGTCGTACGCGACTGAGAAACCCTCACAGAACGTATGAGTCTCCCACGGGCATGGATGTGCACTGCCGGTGGTTCCGTTAGCGACTCTGAAGAGTGCAAGTACAATCCGCATCGACAAAAGTGGGGAGGAGACGCAAATGACGCAAAATCGGCGCAGGTTCCTGCTCGGGTCTGCCGGACTGGCCGGTACAGGCATGATTGCACCCTACATGCTCGCCGCCGGGGCCGCAGCCCCGTCCCCGCCCCAGTCCAAGAACGATCGGTGCGGTATCGGCGCCATCGGAATGCGGTATCAAGGCACGGTCATCACCGAGAAGGCACGGGCCCACGGCGATGTCGTGGCCATTGCCGATGTCGATCGCCACGTGCGCGAACAGGCACGGGCGGGATTCGGAAGTACCCCGGCAATCTACGAGGACTACCGGGCGCTGCTCGATAACAAGAATGTCGATGTCGTCATGATCGGGGCGCCCGATCACTGGCACGTGAAGATGGCCATCGACGCGTGTCGGGCCGGTAAACACGTGTACGTCGAGAAGCCGGTTTCGCTGACCGTCGACGAAGGAAAAGTCCTCAGGCGGGTGGCCCAGGAGACCGGACGCGTCGTCCAGGTCGGATCCTGGCAGCGGAGCGACGCCCGATTCCGCCTCGCTGTCGAAATGGTTCGAGCCGGCCGAATTGGCAAACTCAAAAAGGTGACGTGCGTCGAGCGTCCCAATCCGTCCGGCGGCCCGTTTCCGGAACGTCCCGTCCCCGGCCACCTCAACTGGGATCTATGGCTGGGTCAGGCTCCCAAAGTGCCCTATGTGGAAGAGCGCTGCCACTACACCTTCCGCTGGTGGTACGAGTATGCGGGCGGAAAGGTGACCGACTGGGGCGCCCATGATATCGATGTCGCCCAATGGGCGATTAACGAGTATCCGGTCGAGGTCGAAGCCAAGGGCACCTTGCCCGCCATTCCCAACGGATACAACGTCTCGACCAATTTTCATGCACGGGTCCGCTATCCGAGCGGTGTGGAACTGGAGGTCGGCGAGACCGGTCGTTCGGGAGTCCTCTTCGAGGGAGAGGAAGGACGCATTTTCGTCAATCGCGCCACCTTGGACGGCACGCCCGTCGAGAACCTCAAGGACCAACCCTTCCCGCGTGAGCAGTTCAAACTCTATGAGTTCGACAATCTCGAGCGTCCCGAACGCGTCGGAAAATTGGATGCGATTGTCAATCATATGGGCAACTTCTTCGACTGCATCCAGTCCGGAAGAACTCCCATCTCCGACTGCGAGAGCCAGCATCGCAGCGCCACCACGTGCCATCTCATTAACCTTGCGATCCGTCTCGGCCGACCGCTCAAGTGGGATGCCGCGAAGGAAGAATTCGTCGGCGATGCCGATGCCAACAAGTGGCTGAGCCGGGAACAACGCCAAGGATTCGAAGTTGCCTGAATGCCCTCGCGTGATTCGCGGAAAGATTGTCGTTCTGAAGCCCCGCGCTCGGTTCCTCTCGCCACGGACACGCCACCACCCACGATAGCCGCGTGGGCTTGCCCCGCGCTCCGTTCCTCTCGCCACGGACACACCACCACACGTGATAACCGCGTGGGCTTGCCCCGCGCTCCGTTGGAGTCCAGCCTTTAGGCTGTGTTTTGCCCGCTGAAACGTGGACTCCCTGAAGGCCGGCAGCACGTGCGTCGAGGCCGTTTCTGCTCACGCCCCGTTCCCCCGCCTGCAAGGGGCGAAGACCCATCGCTTCTCTTAATTGCCACGCGTTTTCTGGCTGTTGTGATAGACCCGTTCTGCGGCTTACACCGTCTTGAATGCGGGTGATTCGGGTGTGCCACGTGGTAATTCCTGGTCAGCTAAGCGAAACATGGGCCATTCTTGATGGAGACCGTCCCGATTCTATCGAGGGCGGGCCGATCGCTCCGTGGGATCCGGCGGGGATCCGGCGATGCATCCGGGCAGCGGGAGAGGCAGGCATGCAGCTTCAAGACTACGTTCTGGAGAACCAGAGCCCTCCGTCGATCGACGAGGTGGTCCGGCGGGTCAACGAGATATCGACGCTCCCGCAGATCGCGATGAAGATCATGGAGATTGCGAACAACCCGAACTCCAGCGCCATCGACCTGAAGGAAGTGATCGAGTCGGATGCCGCGCTGGGAGCCAGGATTCTGCGGTGCGTCAACTCGTCGGCCTATGGACTGCGGGACCGGGTCACAAATCTTCAACAAGCCATCAGTATTCTGGGACTGCGGCAGATCCGGAGTCTGGCACTGACGGCGAGCGTTGCCGAGATGTTTGCCAAGGACGAGGCCATCTATTCGTATCGGCGGTGTGACCTGTGGAGCCATCTGGTGTCGGTGGGGATCTGCGCGCGGTTGATCGCGATGCGTCAGAGATCGATCGACTTCGAGGACGC
This sequence comes from uncultured Planctomycetaceae bacterium, assembly GCA_964429355.1. Classification (GTDB taxonomy): domain Bacteria; phylum Planctomycetota; class Planctomycetia; order Pirellulales; family Thermoguttaceae; genus JAAYAY01. The sequence continues at coordinate 12,585 of CAYSCH010000088.1, forward strand.
CTTTGCCGCCGGCCTGCTCCACGACATCGGCATCGTTCTGGAAGACCAGTATCTCCACGGCCCGTTCTGCAGCGTCGTTCGGTCCCTAACCCCTGAAGCCACGCTTTCCGAGACCGAAAGGAAGATCATCGGCTTCGACCACACGAGGCTGGGAACGAAGGTGGCCGAACTGTGGCGTTTGTCGGACAGCGTCAAGGCGGCGATCGGGTTCCACCATAACTCGGCAGGCTACCGCGGCAACGACATCGTCATCGTTCGCTGCGTGGAAGTGGCGAATCTGATCTGTACGGTCAAGGGCTATTCTTCGGTCGGCCTGAAGCTGGTGCGTCCGTCTCCGGCCGCCTTGAAAGCGCTGGAGCTGACCAAAGAGAACATCGTCGTGCTGGCAAACGACCTGGATACGGAGTTGGCCAAACATGCCGCTTTGTTCAAGCTCTGACAACTTGTGGGGGAAGACACCGGCGGCAACCATCGACGATGTGATCGAGTTGGCCGCCGCCGGCTCACCGGGATTTGACGGGGCTCGCAGCGTGGCCGACGCCCTGCGAGCGTTCCAGCCGTTCCAGGTGTTCCTCGTTCTCCCCGACCACTCTCTGGTCGTTCTCCCCGGCCAGCCCGGCGCCGAGACGGCCTTTGCGGCCGAGGTGGCGGGCCGTTTTGCCGATCTCGGTCCGGGCCAGATCCGCGAGGTTCACGTCGTGTCGGCCGCCGGACCGCGGTGGGTGCGGGGGATGGCCCTGCCGGTCGAGGGGGGCCAGGCGATTCTCGCCTGTGTTCAACCAGACACGGCCGGGGCGACCGGCGAAGGCGTGTGCCGATCTTCGGTGGAAGCGGCGATGCTGGGCGCCCTCGGCTGCCTGGTGGCGGCCGGCGAAGTGAGCCGGGTATCGCTGCAAACCAGGGTAGAACAGCTCTCCGCCGAGCACGAAGCCATCCAGGGATCCTACTGGCGTTCGCTTTCGCAGGCCGTCGCCGAGCGCGACGAACGTTTGCGGGAGCAGGAGGAGCATGCGTCGCGCCTGCGGGCCGTGATGATGACCGCCGCCGATTGTATCGTGACTGTCGACGAAAACGGCCTGATCGAATCGTTCAATTCGGCTGCCACGCAGGTCTTTGGCTACGAGGCGGGCGAAGCGATCGGCTCCAACGCATCGATTCTGTTCGCAGACGACGCCGGCAGTCCGGCGTGTCCGTTCCGAAGGTGGATCCTGGAGGAGGCCGGAGAATCCCACCGGGGCTCGTCCCGGCAGTTGCTGGGACGCCGCAAAGACGGGACGACCTTTCCGCTGGAGCTGGCGATCAGCAACACGACCTTCCAGGATCGGGTCCTGACCACGGCGATCCTGCGCGACATCACCGAACGGCAGGCAGCCGAACGTCAACTGAAGCGTCTTCACGCCTTCAACCGCCTGGTTCTGGACTCGGCCGGCGAAGGGATCGTGGGGCTGGACCGCGAGGGCAAGGTTACGTTTGCCAATCCCGCGGCCGAGCATCTGTTTGGCCGCAAAGCGGCCGAAATGGTCGGAACACCGTTCCATTCCATCACCCACCACGCACGGACGGACGGTGCTGCCTGTACCTGGCAGGAGAGCCCGATCCAGCGATCCGTATCGGAGGGAACCGTGCACCGCGAAGACGGCGAAATCTTCTGGCGTCAGGACAGGACAAGTTTCTTTGTCGAGTACGTGGCCACCCCGATGCGGGAAGAGGACGAGATCATCGGGGCCGTGGTCACCTTCCGCGACATCACTCCGCGAATGACCCTTGAGGGGCAGCTCGTCCAGGCGCAGAAACTCGAATCGATCGGCCAGCTCGCGGCCGGAATCGCGCACGAGATCAATACACCCACTCAGTTCATCGGCGACAACCTGCGATTCCTCAAAGAAGCCTTCGAGGAGCTCCAGCCGGCCCTGCTGGCCATCAACGAGAGTTCCCGGAAGGCAGCGGCCGCAGGCTCGGCCCGTGAGTCGGACGATGAGCAGTCCCCACCCCTGGCAGGAGAGGATCTTCTGTACCTCATGGAGGAAGTGCCCCGGGCGATCTCGCAGTCGCTGGAAGGGGTGGAGAGAGTGGCCAAGATCGTCCGCTCGATGAAGGAGTTCTCCCATCCCAGCGGCGAGGAGATGCAGAGCGTCGACCTCAACCGGGCGATCGAAAGCACCCTGACGGTGTGCCGCAACGAATGGAAGTATGTTGCCGATGTGGTCACCGACTTCGATCCCGATCTGCCTCTGGTTACCTGCCTGCCGGGAGAGTGCAACCAGGTGTTTCTGAACCTGGTCATCAACGCCTCCCACGCGATTGCCGAGGCGAATGCTGCCGCTCCCCACGAGAAAGGGACGATCAGCGTGCGGACTCGCGCCCTCGATGAGAGGGTTGAGATCCGGATCGCCGACACGGGAACGGGCATTTCCGAGAGCCACCGCAACAAGGTCTTCGATCCCTTCTTCACCACCAAGGAGGTCGGACGCGGAACCGGGCAGGGCCTGGCGATTGCCCGATCGGTCGTCGTCGACAAGCACGGCGGGTCCATCCGCTTCGAAACCGAAATCGGACGGGGCACCACGTTCATCGTGCAGTTGCCGGTCAACCCCAGTCATGCCAGGAGAAGCCCATGAAACCTCGCATCCTGTTTGTCGACGACAGCCGGCAGGTCCTGGACTCCCTGGCACGCATGCTGAAGGGAAGGGAGGGCGAATGGGAGATGATCTGGCTCGACGATCCATGCTTTGCCTGGACGACCCTCCAGGCGGAAGCGTTCGACGCCGCCGTGCTGGACGTTCGGATGCCCAGGCTCAGCGGCCTGGAACTGCTCCAGTGCATGAAGACCTGCGACCGCACCAGAGATATTCCCGTGGTGATGCTCACCGGCCTGGAAGACCGGGATCTGAAGCGGCAGGCCCTGGACCTCGGCGCCACGGACCTGCTCAACAAGCCGGTGCAGTGTGAAGACCTGGTCGCCCGCCTCGAGAACGTGCTCCGCATCAAGGCCTATCAGGATCAACTCCGGCTCCAGACGATCGAGCTTGAGAAACGGGTAAGGCAGCGCACGGCCGAATTACACCGATCGCGGCTCGAGGCCATCTGGCGCCTCGGCAAAGCGGCGGAACACCGCGACAACGAGACGGGCAACCATGTGATCCGGGTGGGCTGCATGGCCCGCGTGGTCGCTGCTACTCTGAGCCTCGATCGCGACCTGGTGGAAACCTTGTTTGTGGCCTCTCCTCTGCACGACATCGGCAAGATCGGCATCCCGGACGCCATCCTTCTCAAACGCAGCCCCCTCTCGGAAGCCGAATGGCACGTGATGCAGCAGCATTGCTGGATCGGCGAGCGGATTCTGCATGAGGAGCCCAGGCCCAAGCGGGTCTTCGAGCGGCTGGTTGGCATGCCCGTGTACGACGGGGGCCCCAGCAGCAATCCCTGGATCGACATGGCCGCTCGGATCGCCCTGACCCACCACGAGAGGTGGGATGGTTCGGGTTACCCGCAGGCCCTGGCGGGCGAAGCGATCCCCATGGAGTCGAGAATCACCGCGATCGTCGATGTCTACGACGCGCTGCTGTCTCGGAGACCCTACAAGCCCGCCTTTCCCGAGGAGAAGGCCCTGGCCATCATGGCCAACGAGGCGGAATCGCATTTCGATCCCGAAGTCTATCGGGCCTTCCTGCAGGCATTACCCGAGCTGCGCGAGATCTCCCATCACTTGCCCGACTATTTCCACGTTGTCGACTGGATGGAGGCGGAACATGTATCGGATCCTGTTTGTCGATGACGAGCCGAAAATCCTGACCGGACTGCGCCGCATGCTCAGAAGCATGCGCCACCAGTGGGACATGGAGTTCGCGGAGGGGGCGTTCAAGGCCCTGGAACTGCTGAAGTCGCAGGCTTTCGACGTTGTGGTGAGCGATGCGAGGATGCCCGGCATGGAGGGCTCGGAACTCCTGGAGCGCGTACGCTGCGAATACCCCGATACGGTCCGGATGATCCTCTCGGGCCAATGCGGCCGCGACTCTGTCCTGCGCTGCATCGGGGCCACCCACCAGTTTCTGAGCAAACCGTGCGATGCGGAGACGCTGAAGGCCGCGATCGAGAACGTCTGCCGCCTGCGCCAGTGCGTGGGCGATGCCGCCGCAAGGGCCGCCGTTTCACGGATCGACTCGCTCCCCAGCCGGGCCTCGGCCTATACGGCACTCGTCGATCAGGTCGAAACGGAAATGACGCCGCTTCGCCAGATGGCGGAGACGATCCGATCCGACGTGGCCATGAGCATGAAGGTCGTCCAGCTCGTCAGTTCCGGATTCTTCGGAACTCCACAGCACACGATCGAGGTGGATCGGGCCACCGAACTGCTCGGAGCCGACACCCTGCGCGCGATGGTGGCCGGCACCAATGCCTTCCGGCTACCACTTCCGGACGAGATCGACGTCGAATTGGTCGGCCGCATCAGCGACCACAGTCTCGCGGTGGCCTCGGCCGCCAGGCGAATCGCCGAGTCGGTGACCAGCGACTGCCACGTGATCGTGCAGTCGTACCTGGCCGGCCTGTTCCACGAGGTGGGCACCCTCGTCCCCGTGGTATCGGCCGGCGGCGGACCGGCGGCGGGCGTCCCCGGCCCGGAACAGCAAACACCCGCAGCGGAAACGTGCGGCATCCGGGCCGGCGGTTACCTGGCCGCTCTCTGGGGGCTGCCCCTGGATGTTGCCGACGCGATCGGCAGTTACCGATGCCCGGGCCAGGCGGAACGGCACGGGTTCACGGCGCTGACCGCCCTTCATGTGGCCGGCGCGCTGTTGGACCGGTGCATCGGCCTCCCGGAAGCCGACTGCTACGAGATCGACCGGGATTACTTGACGCGGATCAACCTTGCCGACCGACTCGACCAGTGGCGTGAAATCTGCTCGGCGACCCAACTCCACGAGGTGCTGCCATGAACGAACGGATCCTGTGCGTCGACGACGATGCCAACATCCTGCTGGGCTATCAGCGGGCACTCCGCAAGCGATTCACGCTGGAGATCGCCCTGGGCGCGGAAGAGGCTCTCCAGGCGATCGCCGATCAGGGGCCCTATGCCGTCGTGGTCGCCGACATGCGCATGCCCGGAATGAACGGCGTGGAGCTGCTTGCCGAAACGAAACGGCTGGCGCCGAAGACGATCCGCATGATGCTCACCGGCAATGCCGATCAGCAGACGGCCCTCGAGGCGGTCAACGAAGGGCAGATTTTCCGCTTCATGACCAAGCCCTGCCCTCCCGAGGATTTTGCCAGGGCCCTGGAGGCGGCTCTGGAGCAGTACCGGCTGGTGTGCGTGGAACAGGACCTTCTGTCCAGGACTCTGAGCGGGAGCATCAAGGTGCTCACCGATGTCCTCATGCTCGCCTGCCCCGCCGCCTTCGGGCGAACCACCCGTGTCCGCAACCTCGTCCATGCCGTGGCGGAGAAGCTGCACCTCCAGGACCGATGGATGACCGACATTGCCGCCCTGCTCTCGCAGATCGGCTGCATCGGGCTTCCCGACGCCGTTCTGGAGAAGATCGGCCGCGGGGACGGGTTGACTGCCGGCGAGGCCGAAATGCATGCCGTGCATCCCTTGCTCGGGCGAGACCTCATCAAGAACATACCGCGGCTCGAACAGGTTGCCGAGATCGTGGCGTACCAGCATAAACAGTACGACGGCGGCGGAAGCCCTCGCGATCAGGTCCAGGGAGACGACATTCCGCTTGGAAGCCGGATTCTCAAGGCGGTGCTCGACTTCGACCAGTTCGTTTCCACCGGCAGCACCCACGAAATGGCGATCGCGGAGATGCTCCACCGCCGGGGCTGGTACGACGGGCAAGTCGTCGAGGCCCTCCGCCAAGTCCTCAATGTCACCCAGACGCATATCGTCTTCGAGATTCCGCTGGACGACTTGGAGGACGGCCAGCTTCTGGCCCGCGACATCAGGTCCCAGCAAGGAACCTTGCTCTGCGCCAAGGGACAGGAGATCACTCGGGCGGTCCGCTTCCGCCTGAGAAACTACGCGTTCAATGTCGGAATCGACGGGCCGATCGCTGTTTTCGTTCCCATGTCCCTTGCCGGGGAGATGGCGGAACAGGTTTCCGGAAAGGCTGGCGGGGCAACGGAGAGTGGTCTGTCTGGCAGTGCATGTCCGGGGAACTAGCCACCGATGAATCCGCAGCACACAACACCCGCTGACGCGCAACACGTCCCCCCGCAAGCGCCTTCGCGGACGGAGGTAAGCGCCCTGGCCTCGATGGCGGCCGATACATTGCCCGATCTGGCCTATGTGCTCGATATGGAGGGGCAGTTGCTGTATTGGAATCGGGCCATTGTGGAGAACACCGGGTACAGCGACGAGGAGATCCGCTCGATGCTTCTGACGGACTTCTATCCTGCCGGAGAGTATCAACGCGTGCGAGCGGCCATCGCGAAGGCGTGGACGGTGGGCGCATCGGCGATAGAGAGCGAAGTTGTCACGAAATCCGGGGTTCGGATTCCCTACGAGTTCTCCAGTTCGCTGTACCGTGACCAACGAGGTACCCCGCTGGCCCTCTGCGGTTCGGCGCGTGATCTGACCGAACGCAAGGCATTCGAAACCGCCCTGCGGGAAAGCGAGCTGCGCTACCGCGCCCTGTTCGAAGCCTCCCGCGACGCCCTGATGGTACTGGGAGAGAACGGTCCCTTGTTCTCGGCAGGAAACTCGGCGGCGCTGGAGATGTTCGGCTGCGAAACTCAGGAGGAATTCCTGCGATACGGTCCGGTGAGCCTCTCCCCCCCATTCCAGCCCGACGGGCGCCCCTCCGAATTGGCTGCTCGCGAAGCCATGGAAAGGGTTCTGCGGCTGGGATCGAACAGCTTCGACTGGGTCCATTGCCGGGTTGACGGCACGGAGTTCGAGACGTCCGTTCTGCTGACCCGCATCGAGATCGGGGGGAGGCAACTGGTTCAGGCCACCGTCCGCGATATCAGCGTGGGAAAAGCCATCGAACGGGCGCTGCGAGCCAACGAGCAGAAGTTGCGGATGATTGCCGGGGCTGCGGTGGACGCGATTGTCATGATCGACCCGGCGGGCCTGATCGTCCACTGGAACCCTGCGGCCGCCGTGATGTTCGGCTATTCGGTCGATGAGGCCATCGGCACGAGGTTCCACGAACTGTTGGGACCGCCGGAAACGGGTGCACCCGGTGACGTGGACATGGTCGAGTTCCTCTCGTCCGGAACCGGGCCGGCCGCGGGCCGGGTCTTCGAATTCTCCGCCCTTCGCAAGGACGGGAAACAATTCCCCGTCGAGGCCTCTGTCTCGCGAACTCGCTCCGAAGAGGGATGGGCGACGGTGGTCATCATCCGCGACGTGAGCGACCGGAAACGGCTCGAGGAGGTCTTGAGAAAGCGAACCACCGAACTGACCTCCAAGGTCAGGGAACTCAGTTGCCTCGAGCAAGCCTCCGGGGTCTTCGAGAGAAGCGATCTGAATCCCATCGAGATGATCAAGCGGGTGGTCGCACTGCTCCCCGAAGCCGCGCAGGATCGACCACACACTTGCGCAAGAATCAGCTACCACGCCCAGGAGTTCCACACCGCCGATTTCGCCGAAGAACCGGTCTCCCTCCAGGTTCCGCTGATCGTGGCGCAGGAGCCGGTCGGCTCGATCGAAATCCGCTGTGCACCCAGCCAGAACACACCGCAAGGCACGGCGTTCTCCGACGAGGAACGGATGCTGCTGGAGCAACTGGCCGTACGCCTCGGTCGAGCCATCGAACGATATCTCAGCAACGAGGAGATCAAGGCTCTCAACCAGAAACTCGAACTGATTCTGGCGGCCACGAGGACGCGATTCCTGCTGACCGACGAGGATTGTGTCGTCCGTTATGCGGATCCCGAGACTCAGCGCCAGTACGGTACCCTGGCCAACCAGAAATGCAACCGCTATCTCTTCCTGTCCTCCGAGTACTGTTCCGCTTGTCCGAAAACCATGCCGGAAGCCCGTGACCGGACCGTCATCGCGCACTTCACCCTCCCCCTGGAGAAAGACCGCATCTTCCAGCGAACCTCGGTGCCGATCCGCTCGCACGCCGGAGAACAGATGTACGCCGCCGTCCTGGTGGACGTCACCGAGCAGAAAGCCCTGGAGGTCAAGCTGAACCAGGCCAGCAAGCTCGAAGCGGTCGGTCAACTGGCGGCGGGGATCGCCCACGAGATCAACACGCCCACCCAGTTCGTGGGCGACAACACGCGGTTCCTGGGCGAAGGCTTTCACGATCTGGAACGGGTTCTCGACCAGGTCGACCGACTCCTCGAGAAGAGCCAGGGTGGAACCGTGGACGCCGAACAGCTCGACGGCATTCGCCGCACGATCGAGGAGGTCGACGCAGGGTTCCTGCGCAGCGAGATCCCCGAGTCCATCCAGCAGACCCTGCAAGGGGTCAGCCAGATCGCCAGCATCGTGCGCGCCATGAAGGAATTCTCCCATCCCGGCAGCCGGGAAAAGCAGGCGATCGACATCAATCGGGCCGTGGAGAACACGCTCACGGTTTCGCGGGGCGAGTGGAAACACGTGGCGGACCTCGTGCTCGACCTGCAGCCGGACCTTCCACCCGTACCCTGCTACCCGGCAGATCTCAACCAGGTCGTTCTCAACATCGTGGTCAACGCCGCGCACGCCATTGCGGAGACTCCCAGCGGCCATGGCACGATCACGGTCTCGACACGTCGCTCGGACGATTGGATCGTGATCGAGATCGGCGATACGGGCCCCGGGATCCCCGAGGACGTCCGGCCACGGGTGTTCGATCATTTCTTCACCACCAAACAGGTGGGCAAGGGGACCGGACAGGGGCTCACGATTGCCTATGCCATGGTCGTCGAGAAGCATGGAGGGACTCTGGACTTCCGCACCGAATTGGGCAAGGGGACGACGTTTGTCGTCCGCCTTCCCTTGCGGGACCAGCCGGCTGAACAGAAAGCATTGTACCATTCGATCGGATCAGTCACACACGAAGGAGTACGGAAATGAACCCGAGAGTACTACTCGTCGATGATGATCCCGACATCCTTCACGGCCTGGCTCGCGCCCTCAGACACCAGCCGTTCGATCTGCTCACGGTGAGGTCCGGGCAGGAAGCCATGGATGCCTTGAAACGCCTCACCATCCATGTCGTTGTGGCGGACGAGCAGATGCCGGGCATGACGGGAGGCGACCTGCTGGCCTGGATCGCGGACCATTTCCCGGACACGACCCGGATGGTCCTCACCGGGCATCCCACCGCCGCGACTGCGATCCGCGCCATCAACGAAGGGCTGGTCTATCGCTATTTCACCAAGCCCTGCAATCCGATGGACCTTGCCATCGCCATACGACGAGCCTTGGAGGAACTGCAAACGAAACCCCTGACGGCGAGCCATGACTCGCCGACGTGAATCGTGGACCCCTGTCGGTCGTCCGTTTGTCCGCCAGCTGATTCCCTTGCGACCCGCCAACTCCGTGGCGGGCAGAGTAGACCTCCATGAAGATCATGCACAAATTGATCGCGATGATCATGCTCTTGGTGTGTCTCTCCTGGGGCGTGGGTCTGTACTCCGTCACGGCCGCTCGGAAGGCCCTGCAAAGGTCCGTTCAGGCGGACTCCGAAAGAATGGCGGAGGTGATCCTCAACGATGTGGACCACGCGATCGAGCGTTGTTGTGTCGATTGGCAGGTGTACTCAGCCGGCCCGCTCGTACAGAATGCCATCGAAGCGTCGAACGGATGGTTCGCGAGAAAACCGGACCTGCAAGCTTACATCGACCGTCAGGATCATGAATGGAGCGCCGCACCGGCCAACCGACCGACTCCCTTGATGGAGGCTGTGACCGGTGGCCAACTCTCCGACGATCTGAGAAGGAAGCTCGCGGCCCTCGACCGCGAGGCAGGTTACCGGGTCTATGGTGAAGCGTTTGTCACGAACCGATACGGCGCCGTTGTTGCCCTGTCGTCGGGAACCACCGACTACCGGCAGGATGATGAGGACTGGTGGCAGCAGGCGTGGAACCACGGCCTGTTCGTAGGCGATGTGTCGCACGATGCGAGCTCCGACGTCTTCTCAGTCGACATCTGTACCAGGGTCGAGGATTACGACGGGAACCCCATCGGCGTCGTCAAGACAATCCTGAATATCCGCTCGGTCATCGCCGTCTTGCAGAGCCAAGTCGGGAGTTCACGTTCTCGCACTCGTAAAGATGACCATTTGCATGATCTGCTTCTTCTCACGTCGGACCGAAGGATCATCTATTCCTCCTGCAATCCCGGCACCGGGCTGGAAGACGGTGCGGTGTGCCACGCGGACTTCGGAAGTTCCGACGCAGATCACGGTTGCACGTTTGAGCGGAATGACCCACAACACGGCCGAATCCTGGGCGCTTATGCGTTCTCAAGAGGGTATGGAGATTATCGAGGATTGGGGTGGATCACGGTCGCGCCCCAGGCGCCAATCCAGGACAGG